>NZ_JAVIIW010000002.1:0-298438 GCF_033977205.1 Mesorhizobium album
CCGCAGGAGCCAGATCCAGGGCGGCCGATCGCGCGTGCGCCGTGCCCTCTACATGGCGGCGCTCAGCGCCATTCGAACCTGTGACCGCTTCAAAGCCTTCTACACAAACCTGGCAGCCCGCTCGGGTTCCAAGAAACTCGCAATCATCGCCGTCGCAAGGAAGCTCCTGGTCGTCCTCAACGCCATCATTCGAGACAAAACCGCTTTCGCATGAACACAGTTATCCATTCCGTGACTTCAAAGACGCTGCTGCGTTCCAGAATTTTGCTCCGCCGCATCGTACGCTCGAGGTCACGGCATGGATCCAAGGGTCTCCGCGACGGAGCTTCGCCCTGGGATGACGAAGTTGGGACGCTCTGGGCCAATCTCGAAGGCTTCTTCCTACGGCCGCACTTCCGGGAACCTGACCTGCTTGAGAATATGCGTCGCACCTTCGTCGATGTCGCGCACGATGGCCGCGCGCGCCCGTTTGCCGTCGCCGGTCTCGATCGCCGCTACGACTTCCTCGTGGTAGTCGATTTCGAGGATGCCGGCGAGGTCGTCTTCGAAACCGATGCGCAGGTTCCTCAGGAAAGGACCCACCTGCATCCACACTGTTTCGATCAGGAAGATCATCTGCTCGTTGCCGCAATGGCGGTAGATCGAGAATTTGAAGTCGTGGTTCTTGCGCAGATAGTCGTCGATGTCGCCGCTGCGGGCGGCCTGGGTGAGCTCGGCGCAATGACGGCGGATGGCGCGCAGATTGTTGCCGTTGATGAGTTTGGTGGCGAGCTCGGTGGCCGTGCCTTCCAGAATTGTGCGCACATCGGTCAGCTGCTGGAAGCGATCGGCCGAGATGGTCGGGACCTCGACGCTGCCGTTCGGCATCGGGCTCAGCGCCCTGAGCGCCTGCAGCCGCATGAAGGCGCTGCGCACTGGCATATCGCTGGTGCCGAGCTCCTTGGCGAGCTTGCGCGAGGTCAGCTTCTGGCCGGGCTGGAGCTGACCCGACATCAGCGCCCGCACCAGTTCCAGATAGACTTTCTCATGCAGGGGTACCGTGTCGAGGGCAGTCAGTCCGAATTGTGTTTTGTCGGCCATTGGCTAAGCGCTACGTCATCCGTCCCTGAATCTGTTTAGCCGCTCTGTCTGCAACCAGGATACTTGGCCGGCGGTTTTCGAGCCGCACGATAGACGGTTAACGCGCGCTGCGGCAAGTGAGGCCAGGACCGCATCCCGGCTGACCCAATGGCGGCGTGGTCTCCCGTCTGCGCGGCATCATGCGCGCCGTGGAGCGGATCGCGCTGAGCGTCCGCTAGTCGATCCGGGCGTCGATGATCTCGACGAAGCGCGCGAAGAGACCTGCCTGCGACTTGATCTTGAGTTTGCGGTAGATGTTGCGGCGATGGACCTTCACGGTCCCCGGCACGATCCTGAGCGCTCGTGCGATCGATTCCGTGGAGTGGCCCTGAAGCACCAGGTCGACGACCTGCTTCTCGCGCGAGGTCAGCGACAGGCTCTTCCAGATATGCGCGCGATCCAACTCGTTGGCCGTCGCGACGGGTACGCCCGGCGGCGCAACGCTGGTCTCGTCGGCAGGCAAAGCAGGCCAGCGCAGCCGGCAAAGGCCGACCACCGCCGGCGCCATGTCGCGCAGCAACCTGGCGTCGGCGGTGCCGAACGGCCCGGAGGCGCGCAGCCGCATCAGAGACAGCACCAGCGCGTCCTTGCCGGCCAGCGGAACGAAGAAGCCGACCTCCTCGGCGAGCCGGGTCTGGCTGTAATAGGAGCGGTAGTATTCGCTGGCATAGAAGCGGTCCGGCGCAAGCTCGCGCATGCGCCAGAACCCTTCCTTGCGCTCGACCGCGGCGTGATGGAAGGGGTCGAGCAGATAGGGCCCTTCCTGATAGAGCGCGACGAAGATGTGGCTTTCGGCCGGCGAGAAGGTCTCGAACAAGAGCGGCGGCCGCGCAGCACCGCGATAGCCGAAGATCACGCAGTGATCGAAGGGCACATGCCCGCGCAGCCAGCCGACGATCGCCTTGCCGAAATGGTCGCCGCCGGTCTCGCGCGTCGCGGCGATCACGGTGGCTAAAGCGTTGTAGTCGTCGCTGCGGGAGGCGGCCAATGCATACCCCTCTGAACGATAAAATCAGCTAAATATACCACCCGCGAGGTATATACTAGTCGCCATTGGCTCTGCTAGCGTCGCGAAAATTGCCTCACGCTGTCGCTGGAGCCCGTGGCTTGACTGCAGTGCCCGATATCGAGTTTCGCGCGGTCACCAAGCGCTATGGCGCCGTCACGGCGGTCAGCGGCATCGACCTTGCCATCCCGCCCTCCGCTTTCGTCGCGCTGCTCGGACCCTCCGGCTGCGGTAAGACGACGTGCCTGCGCATGATCGGCGGCTTCGAGCAGCCGAGCGAAGGTCAGGTGCTGATCCGCGGCCGCGACATGGCCGGCACGCCGCCCTATCGGCGCCCGGTCAACATGGTGTTCCAGCAATATGCGCTGTTTCCGCATCTGGATGTCGAGGAAAACATCTCCTACGGGCTGCGCCAGGCGAGGCCGCGTTTGTCGTCCCGCGAGATCGGCTTGAAGGCGGGCGAGGCGCTGGCCATGGTGCAACTCGCCGGCTACGGACGCCGCAAGATCCATGAGCTTTCCGGCGGCCAGCAACAGCGCGTCGCGCTCGCCCGCGCGCTGGTCAACAAGCCGGCGGTGCTTCTTCTCGACGAGCCGCTGGCGGCGCTCGACAAGAAGCTGCGTACCGACATGCAGATCGAACTGCAGAACCTGCAACGCGAGATCGGCATCACCTTCGTGCTGGTCACCCACGACCAGGAGGAAGCGCTGTCGATGAGCGACTTCGTCTGCGTCATGAATGGCGGCCGCGTTGTCCAGCTTGGCCAGCCGAGCGAGATCTACGACGAGCCGGCGGACCTGTTCGTCGCCGATTTCGTCGGCAAGACCAATCTCATCAGCGGCAAGGTGGCTGGCCTTTCCGGCGATCTCGTCGACATCGCGCTCGCCGACGGCACGGTGATTTCCGCGCGCAAGCGGGTGCCGCTCCGCCGCGGCGAGGCCGTCTCGGTTAGCCTGCGGCCGGAATCGCTCAGCCTCTCCGCACCCGGAGGCGGCAGCCTGAAGGGCATCGTCCGCAACCGGATTTTCCTCGGCTCGACCGCGGAATACGCGATCGAGGTCCAGGGCATCGGATCACTGCTCGCCAAGGCCGATCACCTGATCGGTCAGGGCAACCTTTTCAAGCCGGGCGAACCCGTCGCTATCGGCTTTGCCGCCGGAGCGCCGCTGGCGTTTCCGGGAGCCAAGAACAACGGGACCAACCAGAGGGAAGACCAACATGTCGAAATCCTATCGTGACGGACTGCCGATAAGCCCCGAAAAATTTGTCGACCAGCTGATGCGCCTGAAGCGCGGCTCGATCAGCCGGCGCGACTTCCTCGGCCTCACCGGCCTTGGTGTCGCGACCGCGGTGATGGCGCGCGAGCTCGGCATCATGCCGACGCCGGCCCTTGCCGCCGAGAACCTCGGCGACCGCATGTCGATCGCCACCTGGCCGAACTACCACGATCCGCAGACATTCGAGAATTTCAAGGCCGAGACCGGCGTCGCCGTCGAGGTCAACGTCTTCGGCTCGAACGAGGAGATGCTGGCCAAGCTGCAGGCCGGCGGCTCGGGCTGGAGCCTGTTCGTGCCGACCAACTACACCATCTCGACCTACAAGAAGCTCGGCATCATCGAGCCGCTGGACATGGCCAAGCTCGGCAATTTCGACGGCACCAAGGAAGACGCGCGCTTCACCGCCGAAGGCACGATCGACGGGACGATCTACGCCGTGCCGAAGAACTGGGGCACGACCGGCTTCGCGGTTAATACCAAGAAGCTTACCAAGCCGATGTCGAGCTGGAAGGAGTTCTGGGATACGGCGATGGCGGAAGGCGACGGCCGCACCATGGTGCATGACTACCAGCTCACCACCATTGGCAATGCGCTCAAATATTACGGCTATTCCTTCAATTCGCTGAAGCAGGACGAGCTCGCCAAGGCCGAGGAATTGCTGCTCAAGGTCAAGCCGCATCTGTTCGCGGTGTCGAGCGACTATCAGCCCGGAATGCGCGCCGGCGATGCCTGGATGACGATGTGCTGGACCAATGACGGCGCGCAGCTCCATCGCGACATCCCCGAGATCGCCTATGTGCTCGGCAAGGAAGGCGGCGAGATCTGGACCGACTTCTACTCCATCCCGAAGGATGCCCCGAACAAGCCGGCCGGCTATGCGCTGCTTAACTACCTGATGAACCCGAAGGTCGCGGTGAAGGAGCATCTGGCCAATGGCGCGCCCTCGACCGACGCGCGGGTCAACGCGCTGCTGCCGAAGGAGGTTCTCGACAATCCGATCCTCTATCCGGCCGCCGATCTGCTCAAGCCGCTTGAGTTCGGTGCCGCAGCGACCCTCACCGATCCGGGCCGCGCCGAGCTGATGGCGCGCTTCAAAGCCGCGTGAGGCAAAGCACCAACTCCAGTCAGGTTCGTGCCGCCGGCGGGCAGATGCCCGCCGGTGCCGAAGCGGCTTTCTCGATGCGCGGCAGTCTCTTTCGCAAAAATCTCCTGACGGCATTGCTGCTCGCCCCGGCGACGCTGTGGCTTGTCGTGTTCCTGGTCCTGCCGTTCATCGCCATCGCCATCTTCAGCGTCGGCGAGCGGGCGCCCGAGGGCGGCTACCAGGCCGCGCTGACATTCGCGCAATACGCTAACCTGCCGGCGCGGGCGACTGCCTTCTGGAACACGATGGTGCTGGCGCCTGTCGGTGCGTTCGCCTGCCTGCTCGTCGCCTATCCCGTCGCCTATTATCTGGCGCTGCGCGCGCCGCAGCGCTGGCGGCTCATCCTGCTCGCGCTGATCGTCATCCCGTTCTGGACCAGCCTTCTGATGCGAACCTATGCCTGGATGTACATCCTTGGCGGGCGCGGCATTCCGGCCCTGCTTGCCTATGTCGGCATCGAGGATCTCAGGCTGATCAACACGCCGGGCGCGGTGCTGCTCGGCATCGTCTACGGCTATCTGCCGCTGATGATCCTGCCGATCTATGTCAGCCTGGAGCGGCTGGACCGCCGGCTGCTGGAGGCAGCCGCCGATCTCGGCGCGACGCCCTTGTCGACCTTTCTCGGCGTCACGCTGAGGCTATCGCTGCCCGGCGTCATGACCGGCTTCTCGCTGGTCATGATCCTGCTGCTCGGCGAATATCTGATCCCGACGCTGCTCGGCGGCGGCAAGGTGTTCTTCATCGGCAACGCGCTGGTCGACCTATTCCTGCAGTCGCGCAACTGGCCGTTCGGATCGGCGATCGCCATCACGCTGGTGCTTGCCTCGGTGGTGGTGCTGATCGTCGCCAACCGCATCTCGACCCGGCTCTCCGGCGCCCGCCGCGTGGATCTGATCTGATGCGCGCCTTCGTCGTTGCCGTCTTTGGCTTCCTCTATCTGCCGATCGCGCTGGTCGTGCTGTTCTCCTTCAATGCCGGGCAACACGCGAGCGAGTTCACCGGATTCTCGGTGCAATGGTACGGCAAGGCGCTGTCGAACCCGTTCCTGGTCGAGGCGCTGAAGAACAGCCTGTTCATCGCCACCACCAGCGCGCTGCTCGCAGCTGTCTGCGGCACTGCCGCCGCGCTCGGGCTGCAGCGCGTCGGTGCGCGGACAAGGGCGCTCTTCGATGCGCTGCTGGGCGCAGCCATCGTCGTTCCCGGCGTCGTCATCGGCATCTCGACGCTGGTCGCGCTGGTGCAGCTCTTTGCCGTCGTCAATCCGTTCCTCGCCTCGTTGTGGCCGACCGACCAGCCGCCGCGCCTGGCGCTCGGCTATGGCTCGATCATCGCCGCGCACGGCCTGTTCTCGATGGCGCTGGTCACGATGATCGTCGGCACGCGGCTCAGCAGCCTCGACCGCAACCTCGTCGAGGCATCGAGCGATCTCTACGCCACGCCACTGACAACGTTCCGCTCGATCGTGCTGCCGCAGGTCATGCCGGCGGTGATCGCCGGCTTCCTGCTTGCCTTCACCTTCTCCTTCGACGACTTCATCATCGCCTTCTTCGTCGCCGGCGCGCAGACGACCCTGCCGATCTATGTCTTTGCCTCGATCCGGCGCGGCGTCACGCCGGAGATCAACGCCATCGCCACGATCGTGCTTGCCGCCTCGGTCCTGCTCGTCCTGCTCGCGCAATGGCAGCTCGGCCGGCGAAAACCATCGCCTTGAAAGACAAGTCCATGATTCTAAAAGATCGTATTGCCGTGGTGACTGGCGCCGGGTCGGGCATCGGGCGCGCCGGCGCCATGATCATGGCGCGGGAAGGCGCGGTCGTGGTGATCGCCGATCGCGATCCGGCGGCCGGCGAAGCCACGGCGTCGGACATCCGCGAAGCCGGCGGCCGCGCCGAGGCGGTCGCGACCGATGTTGGCAACGACACGGCGGTCGAGGGCCTCATCGCCGGAACGCTGGAGAAGCATGGCCGGATCGACATCCTGCACAGCCATGCCGGCATCCAGGTCGGCGGCCCGCTGACCGAAGTCAGCACCGACGGCATGGATGCCTCGTGGCGGATCAATGTGCGGGCGCAGTTCCTCGCCGCCAAGACCGTCATGCCGGCGATGATCGCGCAGGGCGGCGGCGTCATCCTCAACACTGCGTCCAATTCCGGCGTCTTCTACGACCGCGAGATGATCGCCTATGCCACGTCCAAGCACGCGGTGGTGGCCATGACCAGGCAGATGTCGCTCGACTACGCCAAGCACAATGTGCGAATCAACGCGCTCTGTCCGGGCTGGGTGGACACGCCATTCAATGAGCCGTTCATCACGCAGATGGGCGGGCGCGATGCGATCGAAGACTATGTCCGCACCAAGATCCCGATGGGGCGCTGGGCGAGCGCGGAGGAGATCGCCGAGGCCATCCTGTTCCTCGTCTCCGATCGCTCGTCCTTCATGACCGGCCAAGCGCTGGTCGTCGACGGCGGCGAAAGCATCGGTTGAGTGCTGGTCTAGAAGCGCGAGGAGTGTGGCGAGTGAAGCAGACTTGCCTCAGAAGCGGCGATCGGTCAAACCATAGGCCAGGTTCCTCGATGAGGCTTGTCGTGCAAATGGCAAAGAGACTCTCCCGCTCTCGGCCGTTTTCGGCCGCAAGAAACCGCGCTTCGGCGGGGCATCACTAGTCATGCGCTGCTGCCGGCACGAGAACCTGCAACGCGCGGAGGAGACCAAGGTCGGCTCGCACGTCGTTCGTGACGGCTGGACCGAAGGGGTATGCGGTGCGCTCGATCCGGCCCGTGGGCCGGCCATCAGGCGGGCGTCCGTCATTCAGAAAACGTAGCTTACTCAACGCTCAAACCGAAAACGGACGTGCCCGCCGAAGCGATTTCTCCTTCCTACGGACATGACCGATGCCTGACAAACAAGACTTTTCACCCTCCAGCAGCGCCGATCCGCAAAGCTGGCTGACGACGCATGGAATAAGCGAGGTCGAATGCCTCGTGCCAGACGTCAACGGCGTGCTGCGCGGCAAGGCCTTGCCGGCGGCCAAGTTCATCAAGTCGCTCGAAGACCGGGCCCTCTATTTGCCGAGCAGCGCCTTTCTGGTCGCCATCGACGGCCGCTATTCCGGCTCCATCGACGAAGGCTTTGCCTATCAGGACCCCGACATGCGCATGGTGCCGGACCTGTCGACGCTCAGCCTTGCGCCCGGCGGGGGTGCCGGCAAGGCCTATGTCTTTGCCGACACCTTCCACATGGACGGCCGGCCCTGGATGGCTTCGCCGCGCCATGTGTTGAGGGCCGTGCTTGAGCTCTACCGCCGGCGCGGCTGGCGCGCGGTGATGGCGCCGGAGCTGGAGTTCTATCTCACGGCACCCAATCCCGATCCGGACCGGCCGCTGACCGCGCCGGTCGGGCGCAACGGCCGGCCGGAAAGGGTGCAGCATCCCTACGATATGCAGGCGCTGGAGGAGTTCAAAGAGGTGACGCGCCGCCTCTACGACCACGCCGCCATCGCCGGCCTGCCGCTCGACACGCTGATCCATGAATCGGGCACGGCGCAGCTCGAGATCAACTTCCTGCATGGCGACCCGCTGGCGCTGGCCGACAAGGTGCTTTTGTTCAAGCGCATGGCAAGGCAGGCGGCGCAGGCGAGCGGCATGCACGCCACCTTCATGGCGAAGCCGATCGCCGCGCAGGCCGGCAGCTCGATGCATCTGCACATGTCGATCGTCGACGAGAGAGGCGAGCCGTTGTTTGCCGACAAGGACGGCGAGGACAGCGAGATGTTCGCACACTTCATCGGCGGCCTGCAGAAATACATTCCCGAGGTGATGCCGCTGTTTGCACCCAATGTGAACTCGTATCGCCGCCTCCGGCCTGGGCACAGCGCCCCGGCCAACATCGAATGGTCGCACGACAACCGCTCTTGCGGCCTGCGCATGCCGATGGGTGGGCGCGCCGCGAGGCGGGTCGAGAACCGGCTGCCCGGCGCCGATGCCAATCCGTACCTCGCCATGGCCGGCTCGCTGATTGCCGGCTATCTCGGCGTCGAGGAGAAGCTCGCCCGCTCGCCGGAAGCCTTTGGCAATGCCTATCGCAGCCCAAGCACGCTGCCCAAGACCATGGAGGAAGCGCTCGACCGTTTTGCCGCCTGCGAACCAGTGCGGGCGCTGCTCGGCGAGGATGTCTTCCAGACCTATCTGCGCGTGAAGAGCGTCGAGCTTGATCTGTTCCAGACCGTGGTCACGTCGTGGGAACGCGACCATCTGCTGCTCAAGGTGTGACCATGGCTTCCACGGGTTTCAATTCCGGTCTCGATATTGGCAAGTCCTATTATGTCGCCACCGCCAATCCGGCGCCGGACCATCCGGCGCTCGTCGGCGATGTCGAAGCCGACCTGGTGGTCATCGGTGGCGGCTGCACCGGCCTGTCGGCGGCCCTTCACGCAGCAGAGCGCGGCCTGAAAGTGGTGCTGCTCGAAGGCGGCAAGATCGGCTGGGGCGCCTCCGGACGCAATGGCGGCCAGATGATCCCCGGCCTGCGCAAGGGCGCCAAGGAGCTGGTCAAGGCATTCGGCAAGGAACGGGCGAAGGCGCTGTTCGACCTCGCCTTCGAGGCGCGGGGTCTGGTGCTCGACATCATCGAGCGCCACGGCATCGAGTGTGACCTGCGCCTGACCGGCCATCTGGTCGGCGCGGTCAACGGCTCGGACATGCGCGACTTCGAGGAGGAGGCCGAATGCCTCGCCAAGGTGATGAATTTTCCGCATGTCGAGATACTGTCGGCGGCGGAAGCGCGGCGAATGGTTGACACGCCCTATCACGGCGCATCCTTCGAGAAGCTCGGCGGCCACATGCATCCGCTCAACTACACGCTGGGGCTTGCGCGCGCCGCTTCCGCAGTAGGTGTTGCCATCCACGAGAACTCGGTCGCGATGCGGCTGGAGCGCGAGCCGTCCATCCGGGTCTTGACCGACAAGGGTTCGGTTAGCGCCCGGCATGTCGTGCTGGCCGGCGATGCGTTGCTCGAGGGGCTGGAGCCGCGCGTCAACAGCCGCATCATGCCGATCGGCAACTACATCGTCGCCACCGAACCACTGGAGGGCACGCGCAATGTCATCCCGTCCAATGCTGCGGTTTCGGACACGCTGTTCGTGGTCAACTACTACCGCATGTCGGCGGACGGCCGCCTGCTGTTCGGCGGCGGCGAGCGCTACACGCCTTCGCCGCCGGCCGATATCGCCGGCTTCGTGCGGCCGCATATGGAAAAGACCTTTCCGCAGCTCAAGGGCTGCCGGATCGATCATGCCTGGGGCGGCCTGGTGTCGGTGACGACGTCGCGCCTGCCGCATGTCGGGCATTATGGCGAGGTCTATTTCGCGCATGGCTATTCCGGCAAGGGCGTCATCCTGTCGACGCTGTCCGGCAAGCTGCTTGCGGAAGCGATCACCGGTGACGCCTCGCGGCTCGATCTGTTCTCGACGCTGACGCCGCTGCCGTTCCCCGGCGGCACGGCGCTGCGCGGGCCGCTCTATGTGCTCGGCATGCTGTGGTACGCGATGCGCGATCGGCTGAGGCATTGAAGCGCCGGCGTCCCGGCGGAGCCGGTGCAGCCAATTGGCCTCTTAGGCTGGAAACAGGAATGCCGAAGCGGGATCGAAGAAGATCTGTCGGCTCGAAGCGGCAGCGGTGCCGTCCGGCTCCGCGGCGTCCGAGGTCGGCCTGAGGTCGATTTCCTCGCCCGACGCAGTGCGCGCCACGACGCGGCGGCGATCACCGAAAAAGGCGGCGTCGATGATCTCGACGGCGAGCGAGGCGTTCCCCGGCACGGGCGTCAGGCGGAAAGCTTCCGGCCGCACCATCAGCCTGGCCTTCTGGCCACGGTCGAGCTTATGGGTCGCTTTCACGCCCTTGACGATCGAGCCGTCGGCCAGCCGCACCACGGCAGTGCCGTTCTGCGTTTCGAGATGCTCGGCCGGCAGGAAATTGGAGTTGCCGATGAAGCCGGCGACGAATTCGTTCTCAGGTCTCAGATAGAGGTCCTCACCGGTGCCGATCTGCGCGATGCGTCCGCTCCTGAACAGGGCGATCCGATCGGAAAGATGCAGAGCCTCTTCCTGGTCGTGCGTGACATAAAGGATGGTGACGCCCGTCTCGCGGTGGATGCGGCGGATCTCGGCCTGGATTTCCTGGCGCAGCTTCTTGTCTAGCGCCGACAGCGGCTCGTCCATCAGAAGGATCGGCGGATCGTAGGCGAGCGCGCGGGCAAGGGCGACGCGCTGCTGCTGGCCGCCCGACAGCGCGCCCGGATAGCGGTCGGCGAAACTGTCGAGGCGCACCAGCGCCAGCATGTCGGCGACCTTGCGCTTCACCTCGCTGTCCGGCCTGCGGCGCACGCGCAGCGGAAACGCCACGTTCTCGGCAACGCTCAGATGCGGAAACAGCGTGTAGCGCTGGAAGACCATGCCGATGTTGCGTTTGTGGGAAGGCACGGCAAGCAGCGACTTGTCTTCGAGCAGCACGTCGCCCGACGTCGGATCCTGGAACCCGGCGATCGCATAGAGCGTCGTCGACTTGCCGGAGCCCGAGGGACCGAGGAACGTCAGGAATTCGCCCTTGGGCACATCGATGGTGACGTCGTGGACGGCGACGAAGCCGCCGAACGTCTTTCGCACCGCGCGTATGGAGAGGAATGGCCGGGTCATCTGGAGAGTTTTCTGCGAAGGAGTGCGGTCACGATCATCAGGCACAGCGTGAGGCCGACGAGCAGGCTGGAAGCGGCGGCGACGACCGGGCTGAGGTCGGCGCGCAGGCTGCCCCAGATCTTGACCGGCAAGGTCTGCAAGGTCGGGCTCGCCATGAAGATCGCCACCACCACCTCGTCCCAGGAGGCGAGGAAGGAAAAGATCGCGGCCGAGAAGATGCCGATGCGGATCGAGGGCAGAGTGATCTGAAGCCTCGCCTGCAGCGGACTTGCGCCGCAGACGATCGCCGCATCCTCGATGGATTTGTCGAAGCCCTCGAGCGCGGTTGCGATCGGAATGATGGCGAAAGGCAGCGCCAGGATGGTGTGGGCGATGACGAAGCCGGTCGTGGTGCCGGCAAGGCCGATGCGCAGGAAGAAGGCGTAAATGGCGATGGCGAAGACCACGACCGGCAGCACCATCGGCGTCAAGAGCAGCCCGCGCAGCAACTGCCGGCCGCGAAACTCGCCCCTGACCAGGCTGAAGGATGCAAGCAGGCCGATCAGCACCGCGAGGACGGCGGCCATCGCGGCGATGCGTGCGCTGGTCAAAGCGGCGTCGATCCATGCCGGATCGGCGAGCAGTTCCTGGTACCACTTCAGCGTCCAGCCGGGCGGCGGAAAGGCCAGCCAGCGCGACGAGCCGAACGACAGCAGGATGATGAAGACCACCGGCAGCAGAAGGAAAGCGGCGACAAGCGCGGTGAAACCGGCAAGTGCCGCGCGCAGCCATCCGAGCCGGTCGTAGTCGAGCAGCATCTCAGAGGCCTCCGGCCAAGCGCCTGGCGCCGACCAGGCGAAGCTGGATCGCGTAGAGCGCCATGGTGACGGCAAGCAGGACGAAGGCGGCGGCACTGCCCAGCCCCCAGTTGAGCAGCGACTGCACCGTCTGGGCGATCATCTCGGCAAGCATCATGTTCGACGTGCCGCCAAGCAGCGCGGGCGTCACGAAATAGCCGAGCGACATGACGAAGACCATCAGCCCGCCGGCGGCGATGCCGGGAAGCGACAGCGGCAGGAGGATGCGGCGGAACGCCTGGAGCGGGCCTGCGCCGCAAAGGGCGGCGGCGCGCAGCGTCATCGGGTCGATGGCGCGCAGCGTGCCGACCAGCGGCAGGATCATGAACGGCAGCATGATGTAGACCATGCCGATGGTGACGCCAGTCAGATTGTTGATGAGCGGCAACGGCTCGTGGATGATGCCGATGCCCATCAGCGCGCGGTTGATCACGCCGGTGCGCTGCAAAAGCACCATCCAGGCGTAGGTGCGGGTGAGGAGGTTGGTCCACATCGACAGGATGATGATGCCGAAGACGATCGAGCCGAGCGCCGGCGGCATGATCGCCAGCATCCAGGCGACCGGAAATGCCACGACGATGGTCACAAACGTGACAACGGCGGCGACCAGAAAGGTGTTGAGGAACACCCGCACATAGGTGCCGCTGCCGAAGAGCGCGGCGTAGTTCTGCAGGCCGGGCTCGGGATCGGTGACGCTGCGCAGCAGCAAGGCGACCACCGGTACGATGAAGAACAGGCCGACCAGCGCGAGCGCCGGCAAGGCGCCGCCGCTATCGGCCGGCAGGCCGGCAAAAGATTGGCGTCTGAAAGCGCTTCCCGTCATGGAACGTCCCTTTCAAACGGGGCGCGTTGCCGCGCCCCGTTCCTACTGGCAGCGGCTTACTTGGTCTGCCAGGCGTACCAGCGCGTGGCGATCTCGTCGCGATGCTCGGCCCAGTAGTTCATGTCGAGATTGATCTGGCCGTCGACATGGGCGTCGGGCAGGCCCTTGACCGCGTCGGCGGGCATCTCGGCCTTGGCCTCGGTATTGATCGGCGCGTAGCCGCTCGCCTCGGCGAACTTCGCCTGGCCGGTCGGGCTGGTAGCCGCGGCGAGGAACTTCATGGCGCTGTCCTTGTTCTTGGCGCCCTTCGGCACGACGAGAACGTCGGCGGCGGTGAGGTTCTGGTTCCATGAGACGCCGACATCGGCGCCGTCCTTCTCCAGCGCGAAGACACGGCCGTTCCAGAGCTGGCCGAAGGCGGCTTCGCCCGAAGCGATGAGCTGCTGCGACTCCGCGCCGCCGCCCCACCAGACGATGTCCGACTTGATGGTGTCGAGCTTCTTGAAGGCGCGGTCGAGATCGAGCGGATAGAGCTTGTCCGCCGGCACGCCGTCGGCGAGCAGCGCGATCTCGATTACGCCCGGCGCCGACCATTTGTAGAAGGTTCGTTTGCCGGGAAACTTCTTGGTGTCGAACATGTCGGCCCAGCTCGTCGGTTCGCCCGAGACGGCGCCCTTGTTCCAGGCAAGCACGAAGGAATAGTAGAAGCTGCCGACGGCGTGCTCGTTGCTGAAGCGCGGGTCGAGATCGGCCTTCGGCACGGCCGCGAAGTCGATCGGTTCGAGCAGTCCGTCCTTCGCCGCCTTGATGGCGAAGTCCATCTCGACGTCGACCACATCCCAGGTGACGTTCTTGGCGTCGACCATGGCTTTCAGCTTGCCATAGTCGGTCGGGCCGTCCTGCAGCACTTTGATGCCGGAGCTGGCCGTGAACGGCTCGGCCCAGGATTTGGTCTGCGCCTCCTGCGTGGTGCCGCCCCAGCTGGTGAATACCATTTCGTTTGCCTTGGCGGCCGTTGCCGCCAGCAGTCCGGCGAGGACGCCGGCTAATATCAGTTTCATGTCATTCTCCTCTGATTTCTCTGTTCCGTTTCTTGTTCTTGTCAGTGCACCTTCGCCATGCCGTTCTCAGCGCATGACGAAGGGATCGGGGATCGGCTCGTCCGAGGTTTTGATCCAGACGGATTTCGAGCGCGTGTAGTCTCTGATGGCGTCGAGCCCGCCTTCGCGGCCGAGACCGGACTGGCCGTAGCCGCCGAAGGGAACCAGCGGCGAGACGGCGCGGTAGGTGTTGACCCAGACGACGCCGGCATGGATGTCGCGCGCCATGCGGTGCGCCTTGCCGAGATTCGAGGTGAAGACGCCGGAGGCGAGGCCGAAGGGCGTGTCGTTGGCGAGCGTCAGCGCCTCGGCCTCGGTATCGAAGGCAAGCACGGTGAGCACCGGGCCGAACAGTTCCTCGCGCATGCAGGCTAGCGCCTGATCCGAGGCCTCAATGATCGTCGGCGCGTAGTAGAATCCGTCCGTCCTGTCTTTGGGGCGCGCGCCGCCGGTGATCAGCCGGCCGCCGTCGGCCAGGCTGTCGGCGACAATGCTTTCGATCCGGTCGCGCTGGCGCAGCGTGGCGAGCGGTCCCATTTCGGTCGCCGGATCCTGCGGGTCGCCGATGCGGATCGCTTCGGCCTTGCGCTTCAGTCGATCGAGGAAGCTATCCTTCACCGAGCGCTCGACCAGCAGCCGGGAGCCGGCGACGCAGCTCTGGCCGGTCGCGGCAAAGATGCCGGCGACGACCGCATTGGCGGCGCTGTCGAGATCGGCGTCGGCGAAGACGACGACCGGGCTCTTGCCGCCAAGCTCGAGCGTCGTATAGGCGAGATTCTCCGCCGTGTTCCTGACGATGGCGCGCGCCGTCGTCGGACCGCCGGTGAAAGCAACGCGCGAGACCAGCGGATGGCTGGTCAGGCGCCGTCCGCAGTCCTGGCCGAAGCCGGTGAGGATGTTGACGGTGCCGGCGGGAAAGCCCGCTTTGCTGACCAGCTCGGCGAAGGCGAGCAGCGGCGCCGGGCCGTCCTCGGAGGCCTTGAGCACTACCGTGCAGCCCGCGGCCAGCGCCGGACCGAGCTTGACCGCCGAGAGGAAGAGCTGCGAGTTCCACGGCACTACCGCGGCAACGACCCCGATCGGCTCGCGGCGGATGGTCACGTCGAGATCCGTCTTGTCGATCGGCACATGGGCGCCTTCGTGCTTGTCGGCCAGCCCGCCATAGTAGCGGTAGTAGTCGCCGACATAGGCGATCTGGGCACGGGTCTCGCGGATGATCTTGCCGGTGTCGCGCGTCTCCAACTCGGCAAGGCGGCCGGCATTGGCGGCGACAAGATCGCCGAGCCTGACCAGCAGCTTGCCGCGCGCGGTCGCCGTCATCGACGCCCAAGGCCCCGAGTGCAGCGCGCGGTGCGCGGCCTCGACGGCGCGGTCGACATCGGCTTCGGTTGCCGCCGGCATCTTCGCCCATGGCGCGCCGGTCGACGGGTCGATGCTGTCGAAGGTCGCGGACGGCTCGTCGAAGCGGCCGTCGATGAAGTTCCTGAATGCGGCGTCGGTCATGGCCTTGCCCGTTCGTTCGCGATCAGATGAAGGCCGGCATCACCCGGTCGATGAACAGTTGCAGCGATTTCTTCTTGCGCTCATGCGAAAGGCCGCTGTCGATCCAGATCGAATACTGGTCGTAGCCGAGCGCCTCGTAGGCCTTGAGCCGGACGATGACTTCGTCGGCTTCGCCGATCACCAGGTTCTTGCGCATCTTGTCCGGCGCGTATTGCGGCATGGCGGCAATCTCGTCGCCGGTCAGCGGTTCCAATATGCCTTGATGCACCGGCTTCTTGTTCTGGAACCAGGAGCCGAACTGGCAATAGAAGTTCGACAGATCCTCACTGAGCCGGTCGGCATCGGCCGCATCGTCAGCGACGAAGGTGTGCATCAGGAGCATGATTTCCGGGCGCGCTATGTTCGGATGGGCGGCGCATGCGGTCTCGAAGCGCTGCATCAGGCTTGCGACCTCGTCGTCGCCGGAGGCCAGCGGCGTCACCTGCACCTTGCATTTGTTGGCGACGGCAAAGTCGTGCGAGTTCGGGTCACGCGCCGCCACCCAGATCGGCGGGTAGGGTTTTTGCAAGGGCTTGGGCGAGGAGGTAGTCGGCGGGAACTGCCAGAACTCGCCGGAGTGCTCGTAATCACCGTCCCAGAGGCCGCGGATCGCAGGGATCATCTCGCGCATTCGCTGTCCGGCGCCCCAGGCATCGAGCCCCGGGAAGACGCGCTGATATTCATAGCTGTAGGCGCCGCGCGCGATGCCGACATCCAGCCTGCCGCCGGTGATGATGTCGGTCATCGCCGCCTCGCCGGCCAGCTTAATCGGGTGCCAGAAGGGCGCGATGATGGTTCCGGTGCCAAGCCGGATGCGGCTGGTCCTGGCGGCCAGATAGGCGATGTTGATGAACGGATTGGGCGAGATGGTGAACTCCATCCCGTGATGCTCACCGATCCAGGCCGTCTCGAAGCCCGCCTCTTCGGCGAGCATCACCAGCTCTCCCAGCTCGTCCAGAAGCTCCGAATGCGGCTTGCCGAGATCCGAGCGTTCCATATGCACGAAAAGCGAGAACTTCATCCCTGGTCACCTTGATTGAGCGAAGCGGCATCGGACCGAGCGAGCGGTCGCACCTCACCTTCGACCTCGTTGCCGACATAAACGCCGAAAGCGTCCTCGGTGCATTCGCGCACATAACGGGCAAGCATGGAGCGAATGGCCGGATCGGCGATCTGCAAGCCCTCGATCGCGTCGATGTCGATCAGCCGAATGCCGCGATCGCTGGAGGCTGGCACATCGAACGTGCCGCGATAGTAGACATGCGTGCGCGATTGATTTCCAGCATCGTCCCAGACGGCATAAAGGAAGCCGAGCTGCGCTTCGATGGATTTCGCGGCAAGCAGCCCTTTGAGACTTTTGCCGTCGCCGGCCGAGCCCAGTCCTCGCCCTCTCGGCAGCTCGAACGACCCGTCCGCCGCTTCGAGGAACAGGATCCTGCCGCCATTTTCGAGGATGGCACCGACATCGGTGCCGGGCTGGGCGGCGGCGAGCGCCTCCTGGCTGAGGCCAGGTGTGATATAGGCGCCGCGGCAATAGCCGAGAGGCTGCGCGGAGTTGTGCTGGAAGTCGCGAACGCGGCCGATCAGGATCGAATGGTCTCCCGCCTCGACCAGCCGCTCCAGGTCGCAATCGAAGCAAGCGACAGAGCCGTCGAGAACCGGGCTGCCGGTCTGCCCCGGCTGCCAGGCGACGGACGCGAATTTGTCCGCCGCCTTCGACGCGAAGACGCCGGACGCGGCCTTCTGGTCTTCGCCGAGCACATTGATGGCGAAGCTTTTCGAGCTCGCGAACACCGGATGTCCGAGCGCCTTGTGGGCGATGCAGACAAGCACCAGCGGCGGATCGAGCGACACGGAGGTGAAGGAGTTGGCGGTGAAGCCGCGCGGCTCGCCTTCCGGCCCGATCGTGGTGACGATGGTGACGCCGGTGAGGAAAGAACCGAGCGCGCGGCGGAACTCGCCGCTGTCGAAGCCTGGCTGCGTTCCGTCGCCCCGGCTTGCTTCCTCGCTGAGGAAATCGGCGATGTGGCGCGTGGTGAGCTCGGAATCGGCCACCGCCATCATGTGCCTTTGGCCGGTGAGCACGGTGCAGCGGCCATGCGGCGCGAGCCTGGCCATGGCGGCCGACATTGCCGGCGAGGAGTTCCTGTCCTCAGACCCTGTCATGAACAGGGCGGGCACGGCCAGCGTCGGCAGGCGGTCGGCATGGTCGCTGTCGGCGCGGGCGAACAGGCGATAGGTGCGCGCATAGCCTTCGGGATCGACCTCGCTCAACGCCGCCGCGGTCTTTGCGGCCGCCGCCGTGAGACCGTCCGGAACCGGGTGGCCGAACCAGCGCGCAATGGTCTGCGCGGCGCCTGCGGCGTCGCCGCGTCCGGTGAGCGCTGCTGCACGCTCGCGAACGGCTTCGGCAAGTTCGGGGGGTCGGCGGAACACGGCGTTGAGCGAAACGATGCGGCTGACACGCTCCGGCGCGAGCAGAGCGAGTTCCTGCGCGACCAGCGCGCCCATCGAGTGGCCGACCACCGATACGCTTTTGAGGCCGAGATGATCGAGCAGGCGGATCGCCTGCCCAGCGTAGTCGGCCAGCTCCGGCGCCTGCGGCGGTAGCGGCGAGCGGCCGTGGCCAAGCATGTCGATGGCGATGATGTCCCAACGATCCGCCATGCGCTCGATCTGCGGCTGCCAGATCGCCGCGTTCATGCCGACGCCGTGAATGAAAAGCACCGGCGTGCCCGATCCGGCACGAATGAAGCTGGTGCCGTCGGGCGCTGCGGCCCGGGTCCATTCAAATGCGACGGCGTCAGCCATGCAGGTCCCCGAGCTCCTTGAGGTCCTGGTAACGGTCGCCGATGCGATGATGCGGCCGGCCGCCGATGGAGGCGCCAAGCGCCACCACCAGCTCGTCCGGCGCGGGCGCGTCGCCGATCTGGAAATGCACGGTCAGATAATGCGAGCGCCGGCCTTCGTCGTTCTTGTCCATCAGCGGGATCATGATCGGCGTGTTCGGTCCGCCGCGCAGGTTGGTGAAGGCAAGATAGGTCTTGGCGCCGACGGCGCGGCGATAATGGTTGCCGAAATGCAGCGTGTGGATCAGCGCCGAGGCGTGCTCGACCTCGCCCGACGTGCCGCAGATGGCGGCCTTGCCGTAGCCTTCGATCGCCTCGCCCGAACCGGCCACGGCGATGATCTCGCGGGTCAGGGTTTCTCCCAGCACCGGCGCATAGGCACGGATCTCGGGCGAAAGATCTTCGGTGAAGCCGCGTCCCGCCCAGGGGTTCGTCAGCACGGCGGCGACGCCGATCAGGCGCAGCGGCCGAGGCGCCGCCTTGCCGCCTTCGATCAGCGTGTTCTCGGTGTAGGTGACGATCTTGCGAATGGCTGGCTGCATGGAAACCTCTGTCGTGCGACGCCTGCGAAAAGCGCCATCTCCTCTATCGTCTTATGGTATACCATACTATGGAGCACCAAATACCTTGTCAACCGGCCATGGAATCTGTTTTCGTGGCGACGCAGGGAGCAAGGACATGCAGGACGACACCCTTCGCATCGATCGCAGCGCCAAGACCTTGAGAACATTGGCTCTCGAGCGCATGCGCGAAGCCATCATGGATTTTCATTTCCAGCCCGGCGAAAGGCTGGTCGAGCGGCCGCTTTGCGATCAGCTTGGCGTCAGCCGCTCGGTTGTGCGCGAGGTTTTGCGGCAGCTGGAGGCTGAGGGTCTCGTTCAGATGATCCCCGGACACGGGCCGGCGGTGGCCAAGCCGGATCTCGGCCGCACCGACGAGATCTACGAGCTCAGGGCCCTGCTGGAAGGGATCGCGGCGCGCGCCTGCGCGCTATCGGCAACCGATGCGCAACTGGCAGTGCTGGAGCATGCCCTCAGCGAGCTCTTCGAAGCCTGGGCCTCGGGCAAGCCGCCGGCGGTGATGCGCGCGACGACGAAGTTCTACGAAGCGCTGTTCGAGGCCGCTGACAAGCGCGTCGCCTGGGAGATCGTGAGCGGGCTCAACGTGCGCATCAACCAGCTGCGTTCGATGACGATAGCCTCGGCGAACCGGCGCGAGCCGGCGATCGCCGAAATGAAAGAGATCATGAATGCGATCAGGGCGCGCAAGCCGGAGGAGGCGGAAGCGGCGGCGCGGCGGCATGTCGAATCCGCCTGGAAGATCGCCCGCACGGCGCTGCAGCCGAATGGTTAGGCGGTGTCCCTGTTGGCCAGCGCGATGTGGCAGCAGCCGGAGCCGTGGCCCGGCGTCCAGGTGACGTTGGCGAAGCGCACGCCAGTCGCCTCGAACAGGCCGCGGTCGAAGGCGCCGGCGATGCGGCAGAGCGTGGCGAGCTTTTCCTCGCCGACGCCGGCCTCGATCCAGGCATCCTTCAACGGGCAGCGCTTAACCTTGAAGGCGATATGGTCCGGTCCGTGCTCGACATGGGTCGGGTACATGCGCCCGCCATCCGGGCTGACGGAAAGGAACGCCTCGCCGATCGCCAGCGCGTCGTTGGGGCCGAAGCCGGCGAAGGCCGTCGCAGCGACCTCCCGGCCGCGCTTTTCGATGGTGCGGACCATCACCGCCTCGGCCCTCTCGGCGCCGAGCTCAGCGGTCAGCTCGTCCAGGAAAAGACGGTAGAGGTCGGCGCGGTTGCGGAACGCAGAATCGAGCTCGCGCGACAGTTTCTCGGCTCTCAGTGCGTGGTCGTTCATGGTCTTGTGGTCCTGTTCAATTTAGGCGTCGCCGCCACCAGCGCCTTGCCGATCGCCGATTGCGGGTTGCCGATGACGGCGCGGGCGACGCCGCTCTCGACCGCCCGGCCGGCGTCGAGGATGACGACGCGATGCGCGACGGCGCGGATGACGCCGAGATCATGTGAAATGAAGAGATAAGCGATCCGTTCCTGGCGTTGCAGGTCGAGCAGCAATTCCAGGATCTGTCCGCGCACCGAAACATCGAGCGCCGACACCGCCTCGTCGAGGACGATCAAGGAAGGCTGTGTGGCGATCGCGCGGGCGATCGCTACGCGCTGGCGCTGACCACCGGAAATCTCGTGGATGGCGCGGGCGGCAAGATCGGCACCGAGGCCGACACGCTCCAGAAGCGCCGCGATGCGGCGCGGGCGCTCGGCGCGCGAGGCGATGCCATGGATGCGCAAGGGGTCGTCGAGCACGCGCGCCACGGTGGCGCGCGGGTTGAAGGCGGCGAGCGGATCCTGGAACACCATCTGAAGGCGGGCGCGGCGCGCGCGCAGCGCGGCGCCCGACAGCGCAAGGAAGTCCGCGCCTTCGAATTCGATGCGGCCGGCATCGGGCTCGAGCAGCCGTAGCACCAGCCGCGCGATGGTCGACTTGCCGCTGCCGGAGGGGCCGGCGAGCGCCAGCGTCTCGGCCGGCCCGATCTCGAACGAGACATCGTCGACCGCCGCAAAGGGCTTGCCGCCGCGGCGGTAGCGCTTGGCGAGATTGGAGACGGCGAGCACGGTCATGCCGAAGCACCCTGCCGGTCAAGCAGAGGCTCGGCGTCGAGACCGAGATGGGCATCGAGCAGCGTGCGGGTATAGGCGTGGCGCGGCGCGTCGATGATCTGATGCGTCTTGCCGAACTCGACCAACTCGCCATGGCGCAGCACGGCGATGCGCGAGGCAAGGGTGGCGGCGAGCGCGATATCGTGGCTGATGAAGACGAGCGTCATGCCGTCCTCGGCGACGAGCCGGCGGATCAGCGACACGATCTCGGCCTGCACGATGGTGTCGAGCGCACTGGTCGCCTCGTCGGCGATGAGCAGCTTCGGTCCGGCGGCGATTGCCGCGGCGATCGCCACGCGCTGCTTCTGGCCGCCGGAGAGCTGGTGCGGATAGGCACCCAACGTAGCTTCCGGGTCGGGCAGGTGGACGCGGTCCAGCAGGGTCTTGGCTTTGGCATAAGCTTCAGGCCAGGTCAGGCCGAGATGCGTGCGGGCGACCTCGGCGATCTGTTCGCCGATCGGCATCACCGGGTCGAGGCTGGAGGAAGGGTCCTGGAAGACGAAGCCGATGTCGCGGCCGAGGAGAGGGGCTTGAATTTCGCCAATCACGGACAGCCGGCGTTCTGTCGCGCCCCTCTCTGTCCTGCGGGACATCTCCCCCTCTTGGGGGGAGATTGGTTTGTGATCTCCGCCTTCGCCAATCTTCGAGGTCGCAAGAAGTGCGTCGGCAACGGAGCTGCCAATCTCCCCCCTTGAGGGGGAGATGTCCGGCAGGACAGAGGGGGGTGCCTTGGCGCCAGCATTTGCTGGCAAGAACCAATCGATGCGCCCGTCAATCTTGGCAGATCCCGCCAACAACCCCGCTGCCGCCAGCGCCAGCGTGCTTTTTCCCGAACCGCTTTCACCGATGATCGCCAGGCGCTCGCTGGCTTCAACATCCAGGCTGATGCCTTTCAGCGCTGTCACATCGACGCCGTCTTGGCGATAGCGCACCGAAAGGTCGCGGATCGAGAGCAGGGCCGTCACGACAGGCTCCTGCGCACCGCGTTGCCTTCGACCACGCCTTCGCCGGCGAGGTAGACGCCGAGCACGGTCAGCACCAGCGCGATACCGGGAAAGATCGACAGATACGGCGCGGTGCGCAAGACGGCGCGGCCTTCGGCGATCATGCCGCCCCAGGTGACACGGTTCGGGTCACCAAGGCCGAGGAAGGAAAGTGCTGCCTCGGTGAGGATGGCGGCCGCGACGATCACAGAAGACAGCGCCAGCACCGGCGGCAAGGCGTTGGGCAGCACCTCGCGGAAAGCAATTTCCAACGGATGCATGCCGATCACGCGGGCACCGGCGACATAATCGCGCTCGCGGATCGAGAGGACTTCGGCGCGCGCCACCCGCGCGGGTCCGGTCCAGGCGCCGAGTGCTATTGCCCCGATGACGACGCCGAGCGAGGGCCCGACGATGCTGACGAAGGCCAGCGCCAGCAGGAAGCTCGGCACCGTCTGGAAGGCGTCGGTGATGCGCATCAGCACCTCGTCGATCAGACCTCCGGCGAAGCCGGCCAGCGTGCCGACCGCCGCGCCGATCAGGAGTGCCGCGGCGGCCGCCGCCAGTCCTACCGCCAGCGAGGTGCGGGCGCCGTGGAAAAGCTCGGGCAGCACATCGCGACCGAGCCGGTCGGTGCCGAGCGGCAGCGACCATGTCTGGAAGGGCGGCAGCAGCGCCGGACCGGCGATCGCCTGCGGGTCGCCTGGGAAAAGCAGGGGTGCGGTCAGCGCCATCACGACGAGCAAGGCAAGGACGAGCGCGCCGGCGATGGCCTCTGGCGTGCGGAAGAAGCGGCTCAGTCGGCTCATGCGCCGGCCTCGCTGGCGCCGACGCGCGGATCGAGGAAGGCGTAGGCGAGGTCGACCACAAGGTTGATCACGATGACGAGAACGGCGCTGACCAGAATGATGCCGAGCAGCAGCGGCGTGTCGCGACCGGCGACGGCTTCCTGTGCCAGCCGGCCGAGGCCTGGCACGGCAAAGACGCTTTCGATGACGACGCTGCCGCCCAGCATCTGCGCCGACTGCAGGCCGAGCATGGTGACCAGAGGCAGGAGCGCGTTGCGGGCGACATGCGCGAGCACGATGCGGCGGCGCGGCAGACCCCTGGCGCGGGCGGCAAGCACGAAGTCCTGCCGCCAGGCCTCGGCCATGCCGGCGCGCATCATGCGCAGGTAGAGCGCCAGATAGATGAAACCGAGTGCTACCACCGGCAGCACGAGATGGATGGCGATGTCGGTGGCGCGGGCAAGTCCGGTCTTGTCGGAAGCGACGGCCTCGATGCCGCCGATCGGCAGCCAGCGCAGATCGACAGCAAAGACGACGATCAGCACTAGGCCGAGCCAGAAGCCGGGTACGGCATAGAGCGCCAGCGAGCCGAGCGAGAGGAAGCGGTCGCGAACGCTGCCCGGTCTCGCGCCGGCATAGATGCCGAGCGCCGAGCCGAGGCCGAAGGAAAGCGCGATGGCGCTGCCCATCAGGATGAGCGTGGTGGGCAGGCGTTCGAGGATGACGTCCCTGATCGGCCGCGAGAAGGTGACCGACTGGCCGAGATCGAGATGCAGCAGCGCCCAGAGGAAGTTGGCGAGGCGGGTCAGTTCCGACTGGTCGAGGCCCCAGCGGTGGCGCAGCAATTCGATCATGCCGGCATCGCCGCCGGTCGAGACGATATAGGCATCGACCGCGTCGCCGGGGGCTGCTTCGAGCAGCAGGAAGTTGCCGATGACGACGATCAGGAGCACGAAGATGCTGCCGACGAAACGGCGGCGCAGGAGGCGGAGGGCGCGGGTCATGCGCGCCTCGAGGGATTGCCGACATCCTGGCTAGGATTACGCCAAGGCACCCCCCTCTGTCCTGCCGGACAGAGGGGGGTCTCGTAGAGCTCGATGTCTACGATGATTTCCTCGCGAACGCTCATCCGCGCGAGTGTGTCATGATTGCAAATACGTGTCCGCCCAGTTCGACACCGCCCAGCGCGGGTTGTTGGCGATGTTGCCGACGGTGTCGCGGGCGACGGAAATGAAGCTCCATTCGGCGACGTTGATCAGCGGCAGGTCGGCCGCCACCTTTTTCTGGAACTCTTTGTAGAGCTCCGTGCGCGCTGATGTGTCGAGCGTCTCCGATGCCTTGGCGATCAGCGCGTCCAGTTCGGCATTCTTGTAGCCGCCCTGGTTGGAGAAGGGCACGCCGTCGGGGATGCCGCTCTGCACCAGGATGGTGGTCGAGATCGCCGGGTCGCCGCGGAACACCGGCGGGCCAACGGCGAGGTCGAAGGCGTGGTCGGTATAGACCGCTTTCATATGCGCGGCCGAGTCGTTGTTGACGATCTCGGCATCGATACCAATGGCGGCGAGCGCCTGGCGCAGATAGTCGCCGAACTGTTTCGTCTCGTTGAAATAGGGCGCCGGCAGCAGTTTCAGCGCAAACCGCTTGCCGTCGTCGGCGCGCTTGTAACCGGCTTCATCGAGCAGGTCGTTGGCCTTTGCGACGTCGAACGGATAGGTCGGGACATCGGCGGTGTAGAATTGCGGATCGTTCTTCGGCACCGGGCCTGTCGCGGTCGCCGCGTAGCCGAGGAAGATCGTCTTGACGACGAAATCCCTGTCGATGGCATGCGCGATCGCCTGGCGCACTTTCAGATCGGCCAGTTCCTTGCGGCGATGGTTGATCTCGACCACGAGCTGGTAGGTCAGCCCTTCATAGCCCTTGGTGATGACCTTCAGGCCCTGCACCTTGGAGATGCGGTCGAGATCGGCGAGCGGCACGGCGGAGAAGGCGGCGAGCTGGATCTCTTCCGCCTCCAGCGCGGCCGCCGCCGAGGTGCGATCGGGCAGCACCTGGTAGACGATCTCGTCGAGATAGGGCTCGTCCTTGCCCCAATAATCGTCGTTCCGCGCTAGCCGATAGTACTGGCCGGCCTTGTATTCGGTGAATTTGAACGGGCCGGTGCCGACCGGAGCGTTGTTGGCCGGATTGTCCTCGATCTTGCCCGTCTCATAGACGTGCTTCGGCACGACGCTCGTCAACGCCGGCAGCGCGTTGCGGATCAGCTGGAGCGGCGTCGGCTTGGCGAATTTGAAGACGGCGGTCAGGTCGTTGGGCGTGTCGACCGTGCTGAGATCCTTGAACACGGTGCGGCCGAGATTCTGCAGCGTCTTCCAGACCTGCAGCGCCGAGAAGGCGACGTCGGCGGAGGTGAAGGGCTTGCCGTCATGCCATTTGACGCCGTCGCGCAATTTGAAGGTCACCGACAGGCCGTCGGCCGCACCTTCCCAGGAAAGTGCCAGGCGCGGCTGCAATCCATCCTTGCCGTCGTAGGAGGCTTCGGCCAGCGTCTCGACGACCTTGCTGGAAATGAAGAAGACGCCATTGGAGGCGACAATCGCAGGGTTGAGGTTGCGCGGCTCGGAGTCGGCGGCGACGATCAACCGCCCGCCCTTTTTCGGCGTCTGCGCCCGGCCGATTGCCGGCAGCGCAGTCGAGGCCAAAAGGAACGCCGAACCGGCAAGCAGGCTGCGGCGTGAAATCGTCAATTCGGACATCGCTCAACTCCCCTCTTCGCCCACGGCAGGTGCGGCTATCTCGAACAGTTGGGGATTATGGCCTTCGGCAAAGGTTTCGCCAGAGACGGATTTGGCGCATGCCGGCTTGGCTTTGAAATTTTCGTCCGCTGGACCAGTTATATTCAAGCTGCGGCTGCGATTATCTGGTAGGACCAGATATGAGGTAACGCCTCCAGTTGCCTGCCGATGAAGGTTGTGCCGACCGCACGCTGTCAATTCTGGCTGGACCAGAGCGGCTAAAATGGTGCAGATTTCGCCGCCAATCGCAATTCGAGAAAATTCGCCGCTTGCGCTGCCAAGGATATCAGGAGAGGCAGATGAACATCGCTCCGGGCAAGACCAGCGTCATCCCGTTCGACCAGGCGCGGGTGGACCGGCTGATGGAGGAGGCCGGCATCGACGTGCTCTTCGCCACCTCCAAGCACAACACGCAATATCTGCTCGGTGGCTACAAGTTCATCTTCTTCGCG
Organism: Mesorhizobium album; assembly: GCF_033977205.1. NCBI lineage: Bacteria > Pseudomonadati > Pseudomonadota > Alphaproteobacteria > Hyphomicrobiales > Phyllobacteriaceae > Mesorhizobium > Mesorhizobium album. Next base: position 26,071 of record NZ_JAVIIW010000002.1, read on the forward strand.
GCGATGGATGCCATCGGACACAGCCGCTACCTGCCGATCGTCCTCTACGAAAAAGGCGGGCCGGAGCATGCAGCCTATATCGGCAACCGCATGGAAGGCGGCGAGCATCAGAACCATCCGTTCTGGACGCCGACATTGCATACCGCCTGCTGGGGGACGCTCGACGCCGCCAACCTTGCGGTCGAGCATCTGCAGAAGATCGGCAAGTCGGCGGCGCGCATCGGCATCGAGCCGGGCTTCCTGCCATCGGATGCCTATACGCTGATCCGCAAGGCGCTGCCGGATGCGAAGCTGATCGACGCGACCGGCATGCTGGAAAATATGCGCGCCATCAAAACCGAAGCGGAGCTCGAAAAGCTGCGCATCGCCTCCGAACTGATCACCGATTCCATGCTGGCGACGATTGCCTGGGCGCGCGAGGGCACGACCAAGACCGACATCATCGAACGGCTCAGGCGAGAGGAGACCAATCGCGGCGCGCATTTCGAATATTGCCTGCTGACGCTGGGCTCCAACCACAACCGTGCCGCCTCAGACCAGGCGTGGAAAAAGGGCGAGGTGCTGTCGATCGATTCCGGCGGCAATTATCACGGCTATATCGGCGATCTATGCCGCATGGGCGTGCTTGGCGAGCCGGATGCCGAACTGGAGGATCTTCTGGCCGAAGTCGAGGCGGTGCAGCAGGCGGCCTTCTCAAAGGTCAAACTGGGCACGCTCGGCGGCGACATGATTGCCCACGCCGAGAGCGTGCTGAAGGCCTCGAAGGTGGCGGCCTTTACGGATTTCTTCGCCCACGGCATGGGTCTGATCACGCATGAGGCGCCGTTCCTGATGACCAACCATCCGGTCACCTATGAAGGCACCTATGCGGCAAAGCCGCTGGAAAAGAACATGGTGCTCTCGGTCGAGACCACCATGCTCCACCCGACACGCGGCTTCATCAAACTGGAGGACACCGTCGCGGTGACCGACGCCGGCTATGTGATGTTCGGCGATCGCGGGCGCGGGTGGAACAGGGGTGGGGCTTGATAAACCGCGGTCGGCGCTGCCCCTCATCCGCTTGCCGGCACCTTCTCCCCGTAGAACGGGGAGAAGGAAAATTCATCACTGCCCGCTCGGCAGCAGCCTGAAATCCGGTAGCTCCCGCAGCGCCAGCTCTGGGCCGGCCGGCGAGTAGACGACGAAGAGCTGCATTGGCTGATCGCCGGTGTTGAGCGTCGAGTGGAAGCGGCTCTCGGGGACATAGATGGTGCAGCCGGGGCCGACCTTCGCGACCACCGGATTGCCCTTTTCGTCCTCGACCATCTGCTCGCCGTTGCCGGAGATGACGAAGATGATTTCTTCGGCGCCCGGATGGTTGTGGCGGGTGTGCCCTTTGCCGGGCGGCAGGTCGACGACGCCGCCGGAAAAGCGGACCGCGCCATTGACCTCCGGCGCGACGGTGAGGGCCAGCCTGCCCCAGTCGAAGCCGAAGGCGCTGACATCCTTCGGGTAGACGAACACGTTGCTCTTGTCGGCCATTGCCTCATCCCTTTCTATTTGCCGGCAGTATTCGCTTTGTCGATTGCCGCCTTGAAATCCGCCGTCTGCCTGGCGATTGCCGCTTCCGCCGGAAGCCGTTCCATCGAGCTTGCGCCATAGAAGCCATGCAGGCCCTGGCAGCGTTCGAGAATGTAGCGCGCATCGTCCGGCATCGAGATCGGGCCCCCGTGGCAGAGCAGGATGACGTCCTTGCGCACCGAGCGCGCGGCGTCGGCAATGGCGTCGATCTCCCTCACGCAGGCATCGAGCGACTTCGCCGAGGTGGCGCCGATCGAGCCGCCGGTCGTCACGCCCATATGGGCAACAATGATATCGGCGCCGGCCTGTGTCATGGCGCGCGCCTCGTCCGGGTTGAAGACGTAAGGCGTGGTCAGCAGGTCGAGCTCGTGCGCTTCGGCGATCATGTCGACTTCGAGCCCGAAACCCATGCCGGTCTCCTCGAAGCTCTGGCGCATGGTGCCGTCGAACAGGCCGACGGTCGGAAAATTCTGCACGCCGGAGAAACCCATCGTCTTCAGCTCGGCGAGCAGCAACGGCATGATGACGAAAGGATCAGTGCCGTTGACGCCGGCCAGCACCGGTGTCCTCTTCACCACCGGCAGCACCTCATAGGCCATTTCCTTGACGATCTCGTTGGCATTGCCGTAGGCGAGCAGGCCGGCGGCCGAGCCGCGTCCGGCCATGCGGTAGCGGCCGGAATTGTAGATGATGATGAGGTCGATGCCGCCGGCCTCCTCCGCCTTGGCCGACAGGCCGGTGCCGGCGCCGCCGCCGACGATCGGCACGCCGTCGGCGATCATCTTGCGGAATTTTTCCAGGATCTCTTTGCGCGGAATGGCGGCCATGCTTGTCGGGTCTCACGTCTTGGCGATGTCGAGGAAGGCTTCGGCTGCGGCCTTGGCGAATGCGGGATCGTTGATGTGCAGCGGCAGGCGCGTCACGGTGCGGTTCTTCGTCGGCTTGATCGTGCGCTCGATGGCCTCGAACAGCGCCGCATCGGCTTCCGGGTCGAAGAAGGCGCCGCCCTCGATGTCGAGGGCGGACACACCCTTTTCCGGGATCAGGAAGCGAACCTGGCCGTCACAACGGGCAAGGCGACCGCCGATCCATTCGCCTATTCTGCGGCATTCTTCGGCGGTCGTGCGCATCAGCGTGACATTCGGATTGTGCTCGTAAAAGAGACGGCCGCGATAGCGCTCGGGGATCGTCGGCGGCGCCCAGAAATTCACCATGTCGAGCGCGCCGACCGAGCCGACATAGGGCAGCCTGGTGCGGGCAACGGCGCCGAAGCGATCCTGCGTTGCCGGTAGCACACCGCCGAACAGAAGATCGCAGACCTCCGTCGTGGTGATGTCGATCACGCCGGCGAGCAGACCGCTGTCGGCGAGCTTTTCCATCGAGCGACCGCCGGTGCCGGTAGCGTGGAACACCATGCAGTCATAGTCGGCGCGCAACTGCTCGACGATTGCCGTGACACATGGCGTGGTGACGCCGAACATGGTCAGCCCAAGCGCCGGCTTGCCGGCTGCGATCGGCGCCGGCTTAGCCGCCATGCCGGCGATCGCCTGGGCGGCGTTGTGCAGCACGACGCGCGACAGCCGGTTGAGGCCCGCCATGTCGGTGACCGACGGCATCATGACGATGTCGGAGACATCGACGTAAGGCGCGGTGTCGCCGGAAGCGAGCGTCGAGACCATGATCTTGGGCAGGCCGAGCGGCAACGCACGCATGCCGGCGGTGACGATCGAGGTGCCGCCGCCGCCGCCAATGCCGATCACGCCGGCAACGTCGTCGCGGGATTGGATGAAGCGGGCAAATGCGACGCCCATGCCGGCAACGGCGGTGCCGCGGTTGTCGATGCCGAGCACCGCGCCGGCTCCATCCGGATGGTGAGCGGCGACCTCGCTTGCCGCGACATCGACGGGGACGGTCGCGCCGCGCGTGCCGATATCGACACGGATGACCGGACCGCCGGCAGCAGCAACGGCATCGGCCAGGAAAGCGAGTTCCTCACCCTTGGTGTCGGCAGTGCCGACCACATAGATGCGCTTCATCCGAGTTCCCCGTTGTCCCCTCAGTTGTCTGGCGTGCTCGGCACTGCCGCCTGCCGCTTCATGTCTGGCCGCCTGCCAAGGCCGGGCCATTGCAATTTTTTGAGACGCGCGTATCGTATTGACATGGATGTCTCACGTCAACAAGCCGCTTCCAACGACGAAGCCGGGCAAGCGCCGGCGGCCGAAAAGGGGCCACGCGCGCGCACCAAGCGCCTGATGCTGGAGACGGCGACGAGGCTGATGCAGTCCGGCGTGACGCCGTCCGTAAGCGAGGTGGCCGAGGCGGCGGAAGTCTCCCGCGCGACCGCCTATCGCTACTTCCCGAGCCAGGCGGCACTTGTACAGGCGGTCGTCGACGAGGGGCTCGGGCCGATCCTCACCTGGAAATCGGCTTCCAACGATCCGGAGCGGCGGGTGGCCGAGTTGTTCGCCTCCGCCATGCCGCGCATCGAGGCTTTCGAGGCGACATTCAAGGCGGCGCTCAAGCTTTCGCTCGAACAATGGGCGAAGCAGCAGGCAGGCACGCTGGGCTCCGAGCCCGCCTTCACGCGCGGCCATCGCATCGACCTGCTCAAGGATGCGATCGCGCCGCTCAAGGGCCGGTTGAAGCCGCGTCAGTTCAAACGTCTCGCCCAGGCACTGTCGCTGACGTTCGGTGTCGAGGTGCTGATCGTGCTCAAGGACATATGGGGGCTGGACAGCCGCGACATGATGGCGGTCGCCGAGTGGGCGGCGGGCGCGCTGGTGCGTGCGGCGATGGTGGAATCGGAAGCGAAAGCGGGTGGACTCATAGCGGCATCCAAGACGGGGATGTCTAAAATCTGGTTCGACCAGATTGGGAAGCCGGCCGCTGATAGTAGTTGTGATGTATCGCCGCAAACAAGGCCTCCTCATATCAAGGAGTAGGAAAAATAAGAGAAAACAGACAGATACCGTCTCGATTGGCTTGTCGGACCGCTTTTCGGCGTCCAAGAAAGCGCTTGACGGCCATCTTGAATTGGTAATACCAGATCAGTACGCATGAAGCGGATCGAAAATGAGGATTGCGATCCGTTTTTCCGGCTGGGCGAGGAGGCCCAAACCGGAAAGTGCCATCACGGGAGGAACTACCAGGGCCGGCCACGCAGCCGGCCTGCATGACACGGTAGAATGCGCACAAGGGAGGAAAACTATGCGCAAGATAGTGACCAGCGTGATTGCTGGTATCGGGTTGGCGCTTGCCTGCGGGACATCCGTCCGCGCGCAGGACAAGGAACTCACCATCTTCTGGGCGGAATGGGATCCGGCGAACTATCTCCAGGAACTCGTCAATGACTACACGGCCGAGACCGGCGTGAAGGTCACGGTGCAGACCACGCCGTGGCCGGATTTCCAGACCAAGGCCTTCACCGAATTCAACGCGCATGGCGACGCCTACGACATGGTGGTCGGCGACTCGCAATGGCTGGGCGCCGGTTCGACGCAGGGCCACTATGTCGACCTGACCGACTTCTTCAACAAGCACAAGCTTGGCGATGTGATGGCGCCGGCGACCATCAAGTATTATGCCGAATATCCCGGCGGTTCCGGCAAGTACTGGGCGATCCCGCTGGAAGGCGATGCGATCGGCTGGTCCTACCGCAAGGACTGGTTCGAGGACCCGAAGGAGAAGGAAGCCTTCAAGGCGAAGTACGGCTACGACCTCGACGTGCCGAAGACGTACGCGCAGCTGCGCGACATCGCAGAGTTCTTCCACCGTCCGGACCAGAAGAAGTACGGCATCGCAATCTACACCGACAATTCCTATGACGCGATGGCGATGGGCGTCGAAAGCGCCATCTTCAGCTATGGCGGCGATCTCGGCGATTACGCCACCTACAAGGTCGACGGCATCACCAATTCGAAGCAGGCTGCCGCCGGCCTCGAAATGTACAAGGAACTCTACAAGTTCACGCCTCCCGGCTGGGGCAAGACGTTCTTCGTGGAAGACAACCAGGCGATCACCGGCGGCCTCGCCGCGATGAGCATGAACTTCTTCGCCTTCTTCCCGCCGCTGGTGAACAAGGCCACCAACCCCTATGCCGACGTCACCGGCTTCTTCGCCAATCCTGCCGGGCCGGACGGCAAGCGCTTCGCCGCTCTCGGCGGTCAGGGCATCTCCGTCGTCTCGTACTCGAAGAACAAGGACGAGGCGATGAAGTTCCTCGAGTGGTTCATCAAGGACGAGACCCAGAAGAAGTGGGCGGAGCTCGGCGGCTACACCTGCAGCCAGGCTGTGCTGAAGTCCGAAGCCTTCCAGAATGCCACGCCCTACAACAAGGCGTTCTACGACACGATGTTCATGGTCAAGGACTTCTGGGCAACGCCTGAATATGCCGAGGTGCTCGATCAGCTGAACCAGAACATCTATCCGTTCGTGGTCGGCGGCAAGGGCACCGCTCAGGAAGCGCTCGACAAGACCGCCGCCGACTGGAAGGCGACGTTCACCAAATACAACCGCTACAAGTAAGCGTCACAGTCAGAATGCCGGAGGAGGGTTGCCCCTCCGGCATTCCTGTTTCAGGGAGAACGACCGTTGGCTTCGGTAGCCCTCACCAATCTTGATCCCGCATCCAGGGCCGCCGCGCGCGGCTGGTCGGATCTGACCATCCGCAACATGTTCATCATCCCGACGCTGGTTTTCCTGATCGTCTTCAACATTTTTCCGCTGATCTATTCGCTCGGCTATTCCTTCACCAATTTCGCCGCCAACCGCAGCGAGCCGTGGCAGTTCGTCGGCCTGCAGAACTATCGGGAGCTGCTCAGCGACGACCACATCTGGTCGAACTTCATCATCACCGCGAAATACGTGATCGTGTCGGTGGCGGGCCAGATGATCGTGGGCTTCGGGCTCGCGCTTCTGCTCAACCGCAGCTTCCCGATGAAGGGCCTGATCACCACGCTGCTGCTGTTGCCAATGATGATGTCGGCGGCGGTCGTCGGCCTGTTCTGGCAGCTGCTCTACAGCCCGTCCTGGGGCCCGATCAACTACGTCTTCGGCCTGGGCGACTTCGCCTGGCTTTCCAATCCGGACAGCGCGCTCTACGCGGTCGCGATCACCGATATCTGGATGTGGTCGCCCTTCGTCATGCTGCTCTCGCTCGCCGGCCTGTCGGCGGTGCCGCAGCATCTCTACGAGGCCGCCGCGATCGATCGCGCCAGCTGGTGGTACACCTTCACGCGCATCACCTTGCCGCTGGTCTCGCCGATCCTGCTTATCGCGCTGATCTTCCGCACCATGGAAGCCTTCAAGACCTTCGACATCGCCTACACGATGACGACGCAGCCGACCGCGGAGCTGATCGCGATCCGGCTTTACAAACAGGCGTTCCAGCAGTGGGATACAGGCAAGTCCTGCGCGCTGGCCTACATCGTGCTGATCATGGTTTTAGCCATCACCAACCTCTACGTGAAGTATCTCAACAAGGTGAAGGAGCGTTGAGATGGCTGCCGTCCGCACTTCTTCCGAGGTCGCCCTCAACCGCGCCGCCATCGTCGCGGTGCTGATCGCGACGCTGATCTTCCTGGCGCCGATCTACTGGATCGCTTCCACGGCGTTCAAGCCGAAGGACCTCGCCGTCAGCGTGCCGCCAACCGTCCTCTTCCAGCCCGAGGTGACGCCGTTCGTGCGGCTCTTCACCAAGCGCGTGCAGATGCAGAAGACCGTCGACCCGCAAGTCTACGAGGCTGCGCCCTGGTGGGAGAAGCGCATCTATGACGGCGGCGAGCGGGTGCTCAAGGTCGGCACCGACGTTCAGCTCTCGCAATATCCCGACCGGTTCACGAACAGCCTGATCGTGGCGATCGTCAGCACCGTGCTTGCCGTCGGCATGGGAACCTTCACCGCCTACGGCTTCTCGCGCTTCAAGATCGCCGGCGAGGCGGACCTTCTGTTCTTCATATTGTCGACGCGCATGTTGCCGCCAGTAGTGGTCGCCATCCCAATGTTCCTGATGTACCGGGCGGTCGGCCTCAACGACTCGCATATCGGGCTCATCATCCTCTACGTCGCCTTCAACCTGTCCTTCTCGGTCTGGCTGATGAAAGGCTTCATGGACGAGATCCCGAAGGAGTATGAGGAGGCAGCGCTCGTCGACGGCTACACGCGCATGCAGGCCTTCTTCAAGATCGTGCTGCCGGAAGCGGCGACCGGCATCGCCGCCACCGCCGTGTTCTGCTTCATCACCGCCTGGAACGAATACGCCTTCGCGCTGATCATGACCAACCGGCGCGCCCAGACGGCGCCGCCCTTCATCCCCAGCCAGATCGGCTCCGGCCTGCCGGACTGGACGACGATCGCCGCGGGTACTTTCCTGTTCCTGCTGCCGGTCGCGATCTTCACCTTCCTGCTGCGCAACCACCTGCTTCGCGGCGTGACCTTCGGAGCGATCCGCAAATGAGTTTTCGCGCGGTCAACGAGAAGTACCTTTTGCCGGCGTCGCAGATCCTCATGGTGCTCGGCATCATCGCGCTCTGCCAGCCATGGAGCCTCAGCCTGCATTCCTATGGGGTGACGATCATCCTGATCGGGCTGATCGGCTTCAACATCACGTCCAAGATTGCGCCGGAGGATAGCGAGGAAACCGGTGCCGCGACGCATGAGGGGGCCCGGCAGTGACGCAGATCGAACTTCGCGGCATCGAGAAATTCTTCGGCGCCGTCCAGGTCATCCACAATCTGAACCTCGCCATCGCCGACAACGAGTTCATCGTGCTGCTCGGACAGTCGGGCTGCGGCAAGACGACGACGCTGCGCGCGATAGCGGGGCTTGAGACGATCGATAAGGGCGACATCCTGATCGACGGCAAAGCGGTGCAGCACCTCAAGGCGGCCGACCGCGACATCGCCATGGTGTTCCAGTCCTTCTCGCTCTACCCGCATATGACGGTGTTCGAGAACATCGCCTTTCCGCTGCGTGCGACGCGCATGAGCAGCGGCGAGGTCGACAAGTCGGTGCGCGAGATCGCCCGGGTCCTGCGCATCGCGGACCTGCTCGACAAGAGGCCGTCGGCGCTCTCGGGCGGCGACATGCAACGGGTGGCGATCGGCCGCGCGCTGGTGCGGCGCCCGAAGGCGATGCTGATGGACGAGCCGATCGGTGCGCTGGACGCCAAGCTGCGCGAGGAGATGCGGGCCGAGATCAAGCGCCTGCATGTCAAGCAGGGATCGACCACGATCTACGTCACCCACGACCAGATCGAGGCGATGAGTCTGGCCGACCGCATCGTCATCATGCATGAGGGCTTCATCCAACAGGTCGGCACGCCGGACGAGGTCTACTCGCATCCGGCAAACCTCTTCGTGGCGCAATTCGTCGGCAGTCCGGTGATGAACATCGCCGAGGCCAGCGTCGCCGATCAGGCTGGCGCTGCCACCGTCACGGTCGGCGATGCCGCAACAGGTTTCGAGTTCCCTCGCGCGCTCCTGTCCAAGCTCAACGGCCACGCCGCCAATGGCGGCCTGACGCTCGGCATCCGTCCGGAGGGCGTTCTCGTCCGGCGCGACGCCGCGCCGGGCTATATGCCGGTCGAGGCGCACATCATCGAGCCGCTCGGCTCCTTCGACATCGTCGACCTTCAGGTCGGCTCCAAGATGCTGCGCGCCCGCACAAAGGCCGGTTACGTCTCAGGCCCAGGCGAAAAGGTCCATGCTCGCATCGATCCCGAGCAGGCGCACTTCTTCGACACGGCAAGTGGCAAGTCACTCGGAGTAAGGCTGTAATGGCCCATATCGAACTGAAGAACATCACCAAGAAGTTCGGCAGCCACACCGCGCTGACCGGCCTCAACCTGGAGATCGCCGACGGCGAGTTCTTCGTGCTGCTCGGCGAGACCGGCGCCGGCAAGACGACGACGCTGCGCCTGATCGCCGGGCTCGAGAAGCCGACCGAGGGCCAGGTATTCATCGACGGCGTCGATGTCGCCGCATGGGGTGCGGCCGAGCGCGACGTTGCGCTGGTGCTGCAGCAATATTCGCTCTATCCGCGCTATACCGTGCGCGAGAACCTCGAATTCCCGCTGAAGCCGAAGATCCGCCGCCTGCCGGATGCCGAGATCAAGGATCGCGTCGCGCGCGCCGCCCGCACGCTGCGCATCGAGCACCTGCTCGACCGCAAGACCGATCGGCTTTCCGGTGGCGAGATGCAGCGCGTCTCGATCGGCCGGGCGATCGTGCGCAAGCCGCGCGTCTTCCTGATGGACGAGCCGCTGTCGGCGCTCGACGCCAAGCTGCGCGAGGCCCTGCGGACCGAACTGAAGAACCTGCAGATGCAGCTCGGCGCCACTTTCCTGTTCGTCACCCACGACCAGATCGAGGCGATGTCGATGGGCGACAAGGTCGGCGTGCTCAACCACGGCCGCATCGTCCAGACCGGCACGCCGCAGGAGATCTATAACAATCCGCGCGACACCTATGTCGCGAGCTTCGTCGGCTCGCCGCCGATGAACCTCATCGACGGCAAGCTGGTCGACGACCGTGCGGTGATGGCGCCGATGAGTTTCGAATTGCCGGTTACCGGGGGAGCCAGGACGGGCGGTGCGACCGACGGTCGCCCGCTCGTCTTCGGCATCCGTCCGGAGGATGTCTATCTGGAGGGCGGGGCGCCGGTCGAGGCGCAGGTCCACGATGTCGAGAACCACGGCGTCGAGAAGATCGTGACGCTCAGGGTCGGCGACACGATGCTGAGAGCCACCGTGCCGGCCAGGACCGCCGTCGAGATCGAGCAGCCGGTCCGCTTCGCCTGGAATCCGGACAAGGTGGTGATGTTCGACAAGGGCAGCGGGGTCAGCCTGCGGCACGCCGGATAAGGGATGGCCCCGAAAACCGGTACGGTTTTTGAACCTATGTTGAATTCGACATAAGCCGAATTATGCGGAGCGCGGGATTATGTGGAGCGGCTGCTTCGCCGCGCCTCGGATCAGGTTGCGCGACACATCGTGGCATCCTCACACGATCTATCCACTCGCAGGGTTGCACCTCAATAGGGGCCCCCAATTCGATGTTCTGATTGACGCACTGCCGGACTACCACCGCGTTGGTCTCGAACACGTGGCTCGTGATGTCGTGAGATAAGCCACGGAATAATTTGGCGGCTGCAGGCGTTCACTTGGCAGACGGTGGGCATACGCGATGACGCCTGCCGCCACGGAGTTGACCGTGCGAACCCTGGCTGCGATCGCTGTTGTCCTGGTTGCAATCATCATCGGACTGGCAAGCTACGCCTATTTCGGATTCTACAATGTTGCTGCCAGCGAGCAGGACGCGAACGTCATCCGCTGGTCGCTTGAGACAATCCGGACCAATTCCATTGAACGTCACGCCGGCCACAATGTCAGCCTGGCCCGATCGCTTGACGATCCGGAGATGATCCACACTGGTGGCCATCACTACAAGGAGGAAGGCTGCGTCGCCTGTCATGGTGGCCCGGGAATTTCTCCGGCGGAGTTCGCCAAGAACATGCGGCCCAAGCCGCCGGATCTTACACGAGCCACTGCCACCTTGGATGATGCTGAGCTCTATTGGATTGTGCAAAACGGCATAAAAATGACCGGGATGCCTGCGTTTGGTCCAACGCATAATCAGGAAGAGCTATGGGCGATGGTGGCTTTTGTTCGCCGTTTGCCGAAGATGTCGCTATCCGAATACGAGAAGATTACCGAAGCCTCAGAAGGTGGGGGCATCATCAGGCTGAAGGTGAAGACCATGGATCGGCTGCGTCTCGCAAATGAGGTGTACACGGATAGCGAAAGCGCCGTCGATCGCTGTAGGTCGTGGCGACGAAGGGCCGACTGATCTTCGGCCTCCGTGGCAAGCATGCGCACCTGCTGCAGTGATGAAGCGCCGATGATCAGGGCAGCCTCGCGTTCCTGCTTGGCTCCAACCAATCAAGCTGGCTGGCGAGCCTGCCTTTTTCGCCCGCGGAGCTCCGCGGCCCACTGCTCGGCTATTTCGGCAGATAGGTCTCGTAGGGCGTGTCGTTGATCAAAAGGATCACGCATTCGGTTTCGGAGAGGCAGGCATCGTCATGCATCTCGTCGGCCTTCTGGGTCCAGTAGGAGCCCGGCGGCAGCTCGACCTTGGTCGCTTCGCCGCCCTGCACCTGCCAATGCGCCCAGAGCCCCTTGATCACCACCGCGCGGTAGTCGGCGGTGTGGGCGTGGACCGGCGCGCGCCAGTTGCCGGGAACTTTCAGCAGCGTACCGGCCGGACCCTTGGCCCGCTCGCCCCATAGCGGACCGAGGCGCTGCGGCTGGTCCGGCGCCTCGACGACGTAAGGGATCTTATCGGCGGGCAGGTAGCTGTCTTCGAGCGCGAATGCCTGTCCCGGAAGGATGGCAAGCGCTGCGAGCGCAAGTGGTGCAAGGTGATTGGCCATGGTGGTTTCCTCCGCCCGCCAGCTTAGGCAGCCTGGGCCGGCGGAGAATGACGCGTCGTCCAAAAAACTTGGCAATTCCTCCAAGGGGAATCGGACAGGGTTCAAGCGCTCGGTCTGTCCTCGCCGTCCGCGGTGTTGCGAAGATGGCTTGGCGCGACGCCCATCACCCGCTTGAAGGCGCGGCTGAAGGAAGCTTCCGAATCGTAGCCGAGTTTCGCCGCCGCCACCGACACCCTCATGCCGTCGCGGGCGAGCCATTGCCGCGCCTGATGCATGCGCACGCGCAGCACATATTTAGCCGGCGTCTCGCCGACCACGGTGGCGAAGCGCTGCGCGAAGGCGGAGCGCGATGCGCCCATCATCTTCGCGAGCGCCTCGACCGTCCAGTCGCGATCGGGCTGCAGGTGAATGGCGGCGAGCACCTTGCCGACGTCCGGGTTGCGGACCGCGGCGATCCATCCGGTGGCGTCGCCGCAGCCGTTTTCCACCCAAGAGCGGATGATCGTGGCGGCGAGTACGTCGGCGAGCCGGGCCAGGATGCCGCCGGAGCCGACCCGGTCCATCGTCACCTCGCCGGCCATCGCATCGAGCAGATGCTGGATGCCCGGCGCATTCGCCATCAACTTATGCGCCTGCATCAGGTCGGGCATCATATCGAGCAGCGGATGCGAGCCGTCGAGGTTGAAATGCATGCTGCCGCAGAACAGCAGCGTCTTGCGGCCGCCGCAGCCGTTGGTGACGTCATAGATGTTCTCGCAGACGGGCTCGATGGTGTAGCGGCCGATCGGTACCGGTGGCACGCCGGGCGCGCTCGCCAGCACATGCTCGTCGCCGCGCGGAATCAGCAGCGCGTCACCCACCGAGAGCTCGATCCATTCCCTGGCCGGCGAGAACAACCAGCAGCCCTGCCGGCCTATGAAATGGAAGCGCGCCGCCTTCTGCGCGGGGAAGGAAACCGCCCAGGGCTCGCCCAGCACGCAGCGGCCATAGTCGACGCCGTCGAGCCGCAAGCCGCGCAGCATGTCGGTCAGCGGATCTCTGGACGCCGGCAATGTGGTTTTGGACGAATTGTAATTCATTTCGGCGTTTCTAGCATGGAAACTCCAGCCAGTCACTTCCTATGTTGCATCGCAGCCAAATATTGCGCCGCAACCAAATTGGACTGACGGAGCCGCCCGCCACGCATGTAACGGGTGGAGCCCGACCCGGTCATCCTCCCACGTGGCGCCGCAGACAGATCGGAGATTCGCCATGACCGAACCCGCCACGGGCGTCATCGACGCCACCGTTCTCGATAGAACCGAATCCGAGGAACGAACCGAGCCTGTGTGGGGCGCGGTGGTCTCGTTGGCGCTTGGCGTGTTCGGCCTGGTAACCGCCGAATTCCTGCCCGCCAGTCTGCTGACGCGTCTGGCGCAGGATCTCGGCGTCAGCGAAGGCGCCGCTGGCCAGGCGGTGACGGCGACGGCCGTTGTCGGCGCGATCGCCGCGCCCACTATGGCCATCGTCACCAAGCGGCTGGATCGCAGGCTGGTCATGTGGATGCTCACCGTGTTTTTGATCGTCTCCAACCTGCTTGCCGCCTTCGCATCCTCGCTCACGATGCTGCTTCTGGCCCGTGTGGTTCTGGGCGTTGCACTTGGCGGCTTCTGGTCGATGTCGGCCGCCATGGCGATGCGGCTGGTGCCGATGCGGCTGATGCCGCGCGCCATGTCGATCATCCTGACCGGCGTTTCGGTTGCGACCGTCACCGCCGCGCCCGTCGGCGCCTATGTCGGCGACATCTGGGGCTGGCGCACGGCGTTCATGATCGCGGCGGTCGTCGGCGCCCTGGCGCTGCTGGTGCAACTCGCCACCATCCCCAGCTTGCCGCCGACGGCCGTGGCGAGTTTCCGCACCCTGATCGAGGTGCTGAAGCGGCCGACCATCCGCGTCGCGCTTCTCGTCGTGCTGCTCGTCGCCTCCGGACAGTTTGCCGGCTTCACCTATGTGCGGCCGTTCCTGGAGACCGTGCCGGTGATGCCGATCGCGACTATCTCGTTGGTGCTGCTCGCCTATGGTATCGGCGGCTTCTTCGGCAATTTTGCCGGGGCTTTCCTGGCCGAGCGCAATCTGAAGCTTGCGGTCGCACTGGCGCCGCTGCTGATCGCACTGTCGGCGCTTGCCATGCTCATCTTCGGCGCCTCGCCGGTGATCGCGGCAACAGCGGTCGCCGCCTGGGGCTTTGCTTTCGGCGCGGTGCCGGTCGGGCTGCAGACCTGGCTGGTGCGAGCCGCTCCCGACCAGGCCGAGAGCGCCGGCGGGTTGATGGTCGCGACCTTCCAGGTGGCGATCGCGCTGGGCGCCGTGCTCGGCGGCCTGCTGGTCGATCATGCCGGCGTGGCGAGCGCCTTCGCCTACGGCGCCGCGGCGACGCTGCTCGCCGCGGTGGTGACTTTCGCCATCGGGCCGAAACAGGCCGAATAGTCTGATCGGTATGATCCGTCTCATGTCGGCCCCGGGCCCTCGGTGTTCCGGGCCGACACCTCAGCAACCGCTGCTGCCGAAAGTCGGTTATTGTTACACGATAACCGAGACCACCGGCCTCCTCGGCGAGAACGGCAAGGTGGGTCCATATCCGAACCGCATCGCAAGGTCGGGTCTGCGGGTTTCGCCGACGATTGCCGCCAGATCGGCGCGCAGGCGGGCGACCTCGACGGGCTGGTTGATAAAGGCCACCTTCAGGCCCAACTTCGTCGCCGCCAACGCGAAGCGCTGGCATGCCTGGCCGACCCTGATCCAGTGATCATGGTCAGGTCGCTCGCCAAAAAAGATCGCGACCCCGGCGGAAGAGTCGATCTGACGGGCGTAGTTCCGATTTTCCCGCGCGACGTCAAATAGACGGTCGAACGCGATCCGACCCAAGCCGGTCGGCAGTGCCGGGTTGCCGCTGGAGGCGGAGAAGAGCCCATCGCCTCGAGCCATCGCGCTGCGCGGGTTGAATCGTATCCACTGTTTCAGTTCGCGCATGAACGCGGGGTCGTTCATCTGATCTTGGTTGCCGGCAAGGACCAGATCCCGCACACGCTTCATCCGCACCCGGTCAGTGACAAGCGCCAGGCTCACACCCGGCGCTGCTGCTGTCCGCTCAAGTTCAGCGAGATCCGCGGGAGGGATGGCACGACCATCGTATTCGGCACGTGTCGATTGGCGTTTTGAAATGGCGTCGACGAGCGGGTCCACCTTCGGGACGTCCGTGACGTAATCGTAACGGACTCCGTCGGCCGTAAGCGAGGCTTCGCCAGGGCGGCCAGTCGCCGCCGCGGCGAGCGCGAGGTTGGCGGCGGCGCAACCAAGGCTGACATAGAGATGATGATCGTCCGGGTCCACGACAGGCGTCCGCCGCTGGAAGTCGGGTCGGATCTCGATCGCTTGCCCGTCAAACCGGAACCGCCATGGCTGCGTGTTATGGCTGTTGGCCGCCAGGGTGGCGTAACGGACCACGGCTTGCAGATCGGGCGTCAGTTGGCTGCGCAGCCCGGCGGCGAAGGTTTCGTACTCGGCCATCGACCCGGTCGCCGCTTGCCACGCGGCGACGCCGGTGCCGGCTGCGACAAGCGCGACCCCCGCACCGACAAGCACTGTCCGCCTGTTCATTTCGCCTCCTGATCAACCGCATGGCAAGGTAGTACCGCGCGGAAGATCGCCCCTTGATTCCGGTCAAGCCGAGCGGCCGTCGAACTCGAAGACCTCGACAGCGGCAAGGTCGACGTCCTCGAGGCAGTTGATGTTGATGTAGGCGCTGCGCTCGCTGCCCTGGCCGATATCCTCGGCAAAGGGGTGGATGCCGCAGGTCCGGCAGAAGCGATGTGCGATCGAGCCCTTGCCGAAACTGTATTTGCCGAGGTCGTCGCCCCAGGCAACCACGCGCATGCTGGCGTGCGGCACGGCCCACAGCAGCGCGCCCTTGCGCGCGCAGATCGAGCAATTGCAGCGCACGGCGCCGCCAAGCTCGCCCTCGACCTCGAACGCCGCCTTGCCGCAGTGGCAGCTGCCTTTGTAGAGCATAGGTTCTTCCCCTCGCTTCGGCAGGTGCAACGGCACGCTTGCCGGGTTATTCCTTTCTCAAGACCTGGCCGGCCACATTAAGTATTTGTTTTCACGCAATTCTGGACGGAAAACCGCTGCACACTGTTTCTGGAAATTGCTTTAAAGACGCTGCAGCTTTCGGGAGTCCGACATCGACATGCAATCTCTCCGAGACCGCCTCGAAGCGACCCTGTCGCGCCTTGCGAACCGCCTCGCCGACGAGAAGGTCTACACGAAGCTCTATACCGAGGCGGCACGCGCCGCTGCCGACGCGGCCGACGCCCGGCGCAAGGCCGGCGTTAGTCTCGGGCCGCTCGATGGCGCGATCGTCTCGATCAAGGATCTGTTCGATATCGCGGGAGAGCCCACCCGGGCCGGTTCGCTGATGCGCGCCGGTGCAGAGCCTGCCGCGCAGGACGCGGCGATCGTGCGCAGGCTGCGACAGGCCGGTGCGATGATCCTCGGCAAGACCAACATGACCGAATTCGCCTTCACCGCGATCGGCGACAATCCGCATTACGGCACGCCGGGCAACGCTGCCGATGCAAGCCTGATCCCGGGCGGTTCGTCGTCCGGTGCTGCCGTTGCGGTCGCCGAGGGAAGCAGCGACATCTCGATCGGCTCGGACACCGGCGGCTCGGTGCGCATTCCGGCCTCGCTCAACGGCGTCGTCGGTTTCAAGCCGACGGCGCGGCGCGTGCTTTTGGCGGGCGCCTTTCCCCTGTCGACGACGCTGGATTCGATCGGGCCGCTCGCCCGCAGCGTCGCCGACTGCGCGATCGCCGATGCGATCATGGGAGGAGAGGAGCCGTCTGTTCTTCAGCCGATCCCGCTCGCCGGCCTGCGCGTCGGCATCCCGCGCGGCGTGCTCTTCGGCGAGACGCAGCCCGAGGTCTCGGCAGCTTTCGAGTCATGCGTAGGCAAAATCGAACAGGCGGGCGCGCGCGTCGCCGATTTGCCGATCGACGACCTCATCGCCGAAATGCGCGCGGCGACCAGGCGCGCCTCGATCGCGGCAATCGAAGGCGCGGAGGTGCATGCCGACTGGCTGGCGGCCGGCGCCTCGGTGCCGGTTGACCCGCATGTCAGCGGGCCTTTGTCGCGGGCGCTGACGGTTCCCGCTTCCGTCTATATCAAGACGATCCGTCGCCGGCGGGAACTGGTCGCAGCCATGGACGACCGGCTGGAGGCGATCGACGTGCTTGCCCTGCCGACCGTGCCGATGGTTGCGCCGTCGATCGCCGCCATGGCCGGCGATGAAGCGCTTCGCGACCGCACGGAAGGCCTGTTGCTGCGCAATACCCAGGTCGCCAACCAGTTCGACCTTTGCGCGATCTCGCTGCCGATGCCCGTCACAAGGCTGCCGGCCGGACTGATGCTGGTGGGCAGGCATGGACACGACCGGTACCTGCTTGGAATCGCTGCCGCGGTCGAGGCATTGCTGAACGGTTGAGGGCGAGGCAAACGGCGAGTGTCAGTCAACCGGAAAGCGCCGGCGATAGTGTTCGATCGCTTCCGGATTGCGCAGGTTGACCGGCAATTTGTTGGCGAGCACCAGCAACGCCTCGCCGGCGGCGCCGACGCCCATGCGCATCATCGATTCCTCAGTGATGCCGGCCATATGCGGAGTGACGATGACGTTGTCGAAGCCGAAATAGGGATGGTTGGGCGGCAGCGGCTGCGTCGCAAAGACATCGAGCGCGGCGCCGCCGATACGGCCCTTCCGCAGGGCTTCGATCAGCGCCTCGTCGTCGACGACGGGCCCGCGCGAGACGTTGATCAGCAGCGCACTGGGCTTCATGCGGGCGATGCGCTCGCGGCTGATCAGGCCGCGCGTCTCCTCGGTCAGCGGGCAGCAGAGCACGATGATGTCGCTCTGCTCGACCAGCGCATCGATCGACAGGAAGCCGACGCGGTCGGGCGCCGGGCGCATGCTGCGCGTGGTCGCCACGACCTTGAGGTCGAAACCGTGCGCTGCGATGTGGCCGACGGCCTGGCCGACCGCGCCGAGGCCGACGATGCCGATCGTCTTGCCGGCAAGCTCGCTGGTCGAATTGGCGTGCTCGCGCCCGGCGAGCCAGCCTTGGGTGCGGAGGTCGCGATCCATCATGCGGAAGCGCCGCAAGAGCGCGAGCGCCGTGAACATCACATGTTCGGCGACCGAGCGGGCATTGACCGCCGGCACGTTCGCCACCAGCACGCCGGCGGAGGTTGCCACCTCGACTGGGATCATGTCCAGCCCAGCGCCATGGCGGATCGCGGCGCGCAGGTTCTTGGCGCCGCCGAAAAGCTCGGGCGGCAGCGGCGCACGCACGATGACGATGTCGGCGTCCCTGGCCTCAGTGGCAAGGGTCCTGGCATCGAGGGCGGATGCGATCGCCAGCCGGCCGGCTCCTGCCAGCATGGCCGTGGCGCGCGGGTGCAGCGGGTGCGTCGACAGGATCTTGCGCATAACGCTCAGGCCTTTTCGAGCTCTGCGCTCTTCGGCTCCGTTCCCCGACCCTCGATGAGACCCTTCCAGTAGCTCTCGGCGCCCTGAAGATGGGCGCTCATCAGCGCTTGGGCGAGGTTGCCGTCGCGGCGCAGCAGCGCCTCGTAGATCTGGATATGCTCGGCATGCGAGCGCTTGCTGCGCTCCAGATCGTTGAAATAGATCGGCAGGCGCTGCTCGCCCATCAGATAGTAGACGCTGCAGATATTGTGGAAGACGCCGTTCTTGGTCGCTCGCACGATCTCGAGGTGGAACTCGCGGTCCTCCTTGGCGAGACCTTCGCCGGCGGCGATGCGCTCCTCGGAAGCCTTCAGGATCTCGCGAAGCCGTTCGAAATTCTCCTCGGTGGCGCGCGAGCAGGCAAGCTCGGCGGCCTTGATCTCGTGGATCTTGCGCAGCTCGACGGTCTCGTAGATCCGCACCGGATCGAGCGGCAGGCCCGCGCGCGCGAACAGCGCCAGCGCCTCGACGCTTGCCTGCTTGGTGTCGATATAGATGCCGGATTTGGCGCGGCGCTCGACGATGCGCATGGCTTCCAGGATCGCCAGCGCCTCGCGGATCTGGCCGCGGCTGACGGCGAAATGCTCCGCCAGCTCGCGCTCCGACGGGGTACGGCCCGTGTCCTTGTCCGAGTTGGAGAACAGATAGGCGGCGAGTTCCGCAAGAAGGTTCTTTTCTTTCATCGTCAAATGCGTTGCGCGTGCGCCTCCAGGAACCGCTCCGAAACGGTGAAACCCAGTCCGGGCTTTTCAGGGATCGCTATCATACCGTCTTTCGCTTCGACAGTCTCTTCGACGAGATCGTGGAGCATCGGATTGGCGCCCAGCGAATATTCGACGATGAAGCTCGAGGGCGAGGCCGCGCAGACATGCAGCCCAGCGAAGAAGCAGGGCGCGCCAGCCCAAAGATGCGGCGCGAAGCGCAGGTTGAAGGCGCTGGCGATGGTGCCGATCTTCATCGCCTCGCTGATGCCGCCGCAGAAGGCCGGATCCGGCTGGAAGATGTCGGCCGATTTCAGCACGGCAAGATCGCGGAACGCATAGCGCGTCGCCTCGCTCTCGCCGGTGGCGACCGGGACGGAGCCTGAGGCGCGCACTTCGGCCATGCCGGGCTTGTCGTCGGCGATCACCGGCTCTTCGAACCAGGCGAGGTCGAGGTCGCCGGTGAGGCTGACGAAGCGCTTCGCCTCGGCGACGGTGTAGGTGCCGTGCGCGTCGACCATCAATTCCACGTCAGGACCGAGCGCCTGCCGCGCGGCGCGCACGCGCGCGGCCGAAATATGCGGCGCGCCATCCATGGCGCCGATGCGCATCTTCAGCGCCTTGAAGCCGCCCTTGGCGATGTAGGATTTGAGCTGCTCGCCGATCGCATCGGCCGCGGCCCATCCGCCCGACGCATAGGCCCGCATGCGCTCGACCTTGCGGCCGCCGAGCAACCGCCAGACCGGCTGCCCCAGCGACTTGCCGAGGATGTCCCAGAGCGCGATGTCGACGGCGCTGATCGCCGCCACGCTCATGCCGCGCCGCGCCAGCTGCGGCATGGCGTGGCCGGCATGGGCCGCCGTGTGGTGGCGCACGCCGTTGTAGAGCATTTCCCAGATGATGCCGATATCGGCAGGATCGCGGCCGATAAGCTGCGGCGCAATCTCGTGGTTCAGCATGTGGACCAGCGCGCCGTAGCTGCCGGCGCTGCCGGCGGCGTTCTTGCCTTCGCCCCAGCCGACAAGGCCGTCATCGGTCTCGATGCGCAAAATGGCGGCGTCGAATGTCGTCACCTGACCGAAGTCGCTGCGGTGCTGCTTTGCGACTTCGATCGGTATGCGAACCCACCAGGCCTGGACGTTTCTGATACGCATATTCATCCCCAGCCCCACCGCCGCAAGGCGGAAAGGCTTCAATCGGACCGTCTACTTGATCAGCGGCAGCAGCGTTTCGGCGGTGATGCGCATCTGGTCTGTGTAGAACTTCTCGGTGAGCAGGCTGGAGCCATGGTCCTGGATGAATTTGAGCTGCTCGGGCGAGATATCGACCGGGTTGCGCTCGACCATCTCCGGATAGGGAGCGGCCGGCGTGCGGTCGACGGGCGCGACGAACTCGTTGGTCAACGCGCCGTCATAGCCGATCTCCTTCAGCGTGCCGACAATCTTCGGCCAGTCGATCTGGCCGAGTCCGGCGGCGAAGCGGTTGTTGTCGGCGACATGGAAGTCGAAGAGGCGCTTTCCCACCTGCCGGATGGCGTCATAGACGTTAAATTCTTCCATATGGATGTGGTAGGCGTCGAGGCAGACGCCGCATTCGGGGCTCACCGCGTCGGCAAGCGCCAGCGCCTGGGCGCCGCGATTGAAGAGATAGGTCTCGAAGCGGTTGAGCGGCTCGATGGCGATCCTGACGCCGACCTTCTTGGCATGCGCGAAGCATTCGCGCGTGGCATCCACCACCCAGCCCCATTCTTCGGCCTCGGTGCCGTCGGGCACCACCTTGCCAACGGTCGCCGGAACCAGCGTGATGATCTCGCCGTCGAGCTCGCTCACCATGGTCAGCACGTCCTTGACGTATTGCACCGAGCGCTCGCGCTGGCCCTGGTTCTTGGCGGCGAGGTTGCGTTCGCCCAGCATCAGCGTCACCGCGCCCCAGCAGCGGATGCCGTGCTCCTTCAGGAGCGCGCGCGTCTCCTTGATCTTGTACTGTGCGGGCTCGCCGGAAATCTCGATCGACTCATAGCCGAGCTTCTTGATGCGCTTGAGCGTCGTCTCCAATGGCTCCGCCCGCATCCAGTTGTGCGTCGAAAGGTGCATGATCTATCCTTCCCAGAAATCGCCTGTCACGTTTGTTCGCGGCGTTCTCCAGCGAGTCCGTCGCATGATCTCCTCCCCAAGGCGTTCCAGCGGCTTTTTTCTCAAAACTGGTTCGACCAATTGGGCCTGACAAGACCTCTACAGGAAATTCTCATGATCGGCAAGGAGACCGAAGAGAGAGGGCAGGCCATCAAGCAATTTATTGATTTCAATGGATTAAATCTCCCGAGTGCGACCACGCTCGCGGCTTTCCCCTTATTTTCGGCCGCTTGACCGAAAGCCTGGATTTGGTATTACCAGAATGGCGGCACGAACACGTGTCTGCAGGAAAAGACCAAACAGCTGGCCCTCACTCCAATCGGCGCTATGCTTGGTCGCGACAAACGAGAGAGGGAGGATGCCGATGCCGACGACGATGAAGGGTCCCGGCCTGTTTCTGGCGCAGTTCGCGGGCGACGCCGCACCATTCAATTCACTGGCTTCGATCACCAAATGGGCGGCCGGCCTGGGCTACAAGGGCGTGCAGATTCCGACCTGGGACGGCCGCCTGTTCGACCTCAAGAAAGCGGCGTCGTCAAAAACCTACTGCGACGAGGTGAAAGGCATCTGCGCCGACGCCGGCGTCGAGATCACCGAGCTGTCGACGCATCTGCAGGGTCAGCTTGTGGCGGTGCATCCGGCCTATGACGCGCAGTTCGACGGTTTCGCGCCGCCCGAGGTGCACAATAATCCGAAGGCCCGGCAGAAATGGGCGGTCGAGCAGATGGAGTTCGGCGCCAAGGCGTCGAAGAATCTCGGCCTCAAGGCGTCTGTTTCCTTCAGCGGCGCGCTCGCCTTCCCGTATCTTTATCCGTGGCCGCAGCGTCCGCCGGGGTTGATCGAGGAAGCCTTTGCCGAGCTCGGCAAGCGCTGGAAGCCGATCCTCGACGTCTATGACGAGAACGGCGTCGATGTCGGCTACGAGATCCATCCAGGCGAGGATGTGTTCGACGGCGCGACCTTCGAGATGTTCCTCGAAGCGGTCGGCGGCCACAAGCGCTGCAACATCAACTACGATCCGTCTCACTTCCTGTTGCAGCAGCTCGACTATCTCGAGTTCATCGACATCTACCACGAGCGGATCAAGGCTTTCCACGTCAAGGATGCCGAGTTCAACCCGACGGGACGTCAGGGCGTCTATTCGGGCTATCAGGGCTGGGTGAACAGGGCCGGGCGTTTCCGTTCGCTGGGCGACGGGCAGGTGGATTTCAGCGGCATCTTCTCCAAGCTCACCCAGTATAACTACGATTCCTGGGCGGTGCTGGAATGGGAATGCTGCCTGAAGCATCCGGAGGACGGCGCGGCCGAAGGCGCGCCCTTCATCCAGCACCACATCATCCGGGTCACGGAGAGGGCCTTCGATGATTTCGCCGGCGGCACCAGCGACAAGAAGCTGCTGCGCGCGATGATGGGGATCTAGCACCGCTTTACCCTCGAAGGGGAGGGTCGATCCGCAAAGCGGATCGGGGTGGGGGCGCCGGGCGTGGAACTCGGCATGAACCGACCCCTCCCGGCCCTTCAGGCCACCCTCTCCTCGAGGGGGAGGAATATTCAAGACAATAGAGGACAAAGAAACATGGTCGGCGCATCGAAGTCGGAAACGGGAGGCGGCCCGATCCGCTACGGCATGGTCGGCGGCGGGCAGGGCGCCTTTATCGGCGCGGTGCATCGGATCGCAGCGCGCATGGACAATGATTTCGTGCTGGTGGCCGGCGCGCTGTCGTCGAACCCGGAACGGGCGAAGGCCTCGGCCGCCGAACTCGGGCTCGATCCGTCCCGCAGCTACGGCTCCTATGCGGAGATGGCGAAAGCCGAGGCGAAGCGGCCGGACGGCATCGAGGCGGTGGCGATCGTGACCCCCAACAATGTGCATGTGCCGGCGGCAAAGGCCTTCCTCGAAGCCGGCATCCATGTGATCTGCGACAAGCCGCTTGCGACTTCGCTGGCCGAAGCGAAGAAGCTTGCGGCATTGGTCGAAAAGACCGGCAAGGTCTTCGTGCTCACCCACAACTACACTGCCTATCCGATGGTGCGCCAGGCGCGCGAGATGGTGGCCAAGGGCGTGCTCGGCGACATCCGCATCGTACAGTCGGAATATCCGCAGGATTGGCTGACGGAAGACCTCGCCGCCACCGGCCAGAAGCAGGCTTCGTGGCGCTCCGACCCCAAGCAGGCGGGCGCCGGCGGCGCGCTCGGCGACATCGGCACGCATGCCTACAATCTCGCCCGCTTCGTCTCGGGGCTGGAACTCGATTCGCTTTCGGCCGACCTCGACGCCTTTGTGCCGGGCCGCCAGCTCGACGACAACGTCAATGTGCTTTTGCGCTTCAAGCCGGTCGGCAAGGGGCATCCGGCCAAGGGTATGATCTGGGCAAGCCAGGTAGCGCCAGGGCACGAGAACGGACTGAAGCTGCGCATCTACGGCTCGAAGGGCGGGCTGGAATGGGTGCAGGCCGACCCGAACTATCTCTGGTACACGCCGTTCGGCCAGCCGAAGCAGTTGCTCACCCGCGCCGGCGCCGGAGCGATGCCTGTCGCAGCGCGTGTCACGCGCGTGCCGTCGGGCCATCCGGAGGGCTATCTCGAAGGCTTCGCCAACATTTACCAGGAAGCGGCCCGCGCCATCCGCGCGGCGCGCCGGAAGGGCGGCAAGTTGGCCAAGGATGTCGTGTTCCCGACGATCGCGGACGGCGTCGAAGGCATGGCCTTCATCGAGGCCTGCGTGAAGTCTTCAAAGAAGAACGGGGCCTGGACGAAACTGTAGTCGCGCGCTCGGCGGGCGGCGAGTCCCCCTCAACCCGGATTGCCAGCCGAATTGCAAAGGCAATTCGGGGCAATCCGACCTCTCCCCTCGGGGAGAGGAGATCGCCGGCGCCAAACCTCTTCTCCCCTCGGGGAGAAGGTGGCCGCGAAGCGGCCGGATGAGGGGGGCAACGCCGGCGGGAGGGAACAGCCGGCCGTCAAAGGGGGAGGGTGTCGATGAAAATCGGCATGTGCATGTTCTTGTGGACGACCAGCGTCTCGAAGAAGCACGGGGCGCTGCTGAAGGACATCAAGGCGACTGGCTTCGACGGCGTCGAGATACCGGTCTTCGTGGGCGAGCCGGATGACTACAAGAGGCTCGGCGAGATACTCGATCGCATCGGCCTGGAACGCACCGCGGTCTCGGCCATGGGCGACCCGACGATGAACCTGATCTCGCCGGACGCCACGACGCGCAAGGCCGGCATCGACTACATGAAATGGGCGATCGATTGCAGCGCAGCCCTTGGCGCGAACAGGCTGAGCGGGCCGCTGCATTCGACGCTCGGCGCCTTCTCCGGCAGCGGTCCGACGGCGGCGGAGAAGAAGCGCTCGATCGCCTCACAGCGGGCCATTGGCGACCATGCCGGCAAGAAGGGCGTCACCATCGGGCTTGAGGCGCTCAACCGTTTCGAATGCTATCTGGTGAACACGATGGACGATCTGTCGGAGCATATCGATGTGATCGACCGGCCGCACGTCAAGGCGATGTACGACACGTTCCACGCCAATATCGAGGAAGCCGACCCGATCGGCGCCTATACGCGCAACCGCAGAAACGTCGTCCATATCCATATTTCGGAGAACGACCGCGGCGTGCCGGGACGCGGCCACATCCCCTGGAAGGAGACGTTCGCCGCGATACGCAAGAGCGGTTACGACGACTGGCTGACGATCGAGTCCTTCGGCCGCTCGCTAAAGGATCTGGCGGCGGCGACCAAGGTGTGGCGCGATTTCGCGGAGAGTCCGGAGGCGGTGTACCGCGAGGGGTACAGGCATATCAGGGACGGGTGGAAGAAGGCCGCCTAGGTCCTCCCTTCGTCATCCACGGGCGGAGCGGGAGCGAAGCGGACGCGGAGACCCGAGGATCCATTCCGCGAATTCCGAGAGCAGCAGCGCTGCAGATCGGGACGCCGAATGGGCACCCCTCTTTTGGGCAGCGGTATTCCATGGCCGATGTTACAGGATCCTCGGGTCTGCGCCGCGTCGCTTCGCTCCTTGCTCCGCCCGTGGATGACGAAGTCGCGGGAGGCATCGCCGATTGTGAGCAAATCACCCCTGCGCAGCCTGCAGCCGGTTGTAATCATGCAGCGTGCGGCTGAGCCTGCGGCGCAGGAAGTTCGAGATGTTGTCGAAGATGAAGACGACGAGCAGCGTCAACAGCACCATGTAGAAGACGTTGGCCCAGTTCGAGTTGGTGCGCATCGCCTCCCAGAGCTTCAGGCCGATGCCGCCGGCGCCGACGGCGCCGATGATGGTGGCGCCGCGGGTATTGGATTCCCATTGGTAGAGCGTCTGGCTGATGAAGATCGGCACCACTTCCGGCAGCACGCCGTAGCGCTGAACCAACAGGCCGTTGGCGCCGGTCGAGGCCACGCCTTCGCGCGGCTTGTCGTCGATGTTCTCCAGCGCTTCCGAATAGGTTTTGCCGAGCGTTCCAATCTCGGTGAAGAAGATCGCGGCACTCCCGGCGAGCGGGCCGGGGCCGAAGGCGCGGGTGAAGAACAGCGCCCAGATCAGCATGTCGACCGAACGCATAAAGTCGAAGAAGCGCCTGAGCACCTGGCCGAGCAGGCCGCTCGGCGTGATGTTCCGGGCGGCGAAGAAGGCTAGCGGGAAGGCGACGATGCCGCCGAGCAGCGTGCCGAGGAACGCCATGACGATGGTCTGCAAAAGCTTCGTCCAGACATCGCCATGCTGCCATTGCGCGTTGTTCCAGATGTTGTCGGCGGCTAAAGCGAGGTTCGACGTGCCGGGCTGCAGCTCGGGCCCCGACACGATCAGCGAGAACACTTCGCCGGCCGGTTTGCCGAAGAAGGGCGAGCGCGTGTCGAAGACGAAGTTCGCCCAGCCGAGGAAGCGCTTGCGCACCTTGACGCGGTCGACGGTGACGCGCACCTCGCCGACAAAGCCCATCCTGGCGACGACCTCGTCGTCATGCACCGTCACCCAGTCTGGCACCGGATCTGTAACCACCGGCTTGCCGCCGGTCAGCGATATCGGCACGGTCTGGCCGTTGGCGACGATCGTCGCCCTGGTCTTGTCGAAGGTGACGGATTTCGCGTCGCCGTCGATCTGCACGGTGTAGGTTCCGTCGAGGTTCCTGATCACCCAGTCCGGATCGGGATGTTCGCCGAGCGCTGAGAAGCGCGGATATTTCGGCGCGATCTCCGGTTGGTCGAGACGGAATTCCGGCTGCAGGTCGTAGCTGATCCATTGCGACAGGAAGAGCGGCAGGCGCTCCCAATGCGAATCCTTCAGCACCTGCGGCAGGCTGAAGAACCACAAGGCATAGGTGAGATACAGCACCGTGCCCGCGATCAGGAGCAGCGGCCAGAAACGCTTGTAGGCCGGCCGCTTGAATATCTGCGGATGGCGTTCCTCGATCGCACTGACTTCGTCGACGGTAAGGGCAGGCATATCAAGCGCTCATCAGGAAAGCCTGCTCGCCGACGAGCTTGCGGCGCAGCCAGGCGGAGAACTGGTCGACGAGGAAGATGGTGACGAAGAGAAGCAGCACCAGCGCCAGGGTCTTGGCGCCGAAGCCGCGGGAGATCGCGAGCTTCAGCTCCTCGCCGATGCCGCCGCCGCCGACGGCGCCCATGATGGTCGAGATGCGCACGTTGATCTCGATCCTGAGCAGCGTGTAGGACATTAAGTTGGGCAGCACCTGCGGCAGGTCGGCGAAGCGCACGCGCTCGATCCAGTTGGCGCCGACCGCGCGCAGGCCCTCTTCGGGGCGCATGTCGATGTTCTCGTTGATCTCGTAGAACAGCTTGCCGAGCGCGCCGATCGAATGCAGGCCGATGGCGATGATGGCCGCTACCGGGCCGATCGAGACGATTGCCGCGAAAAGACCGGCGATGACGATCTCCGGGAAGGCGCGCAGCAATTCCATAAAACGCTTGACCACCAGCCGCAGGATTGGGCTCGGCGTCAGGTTGCGTGCGGCGATGAAGGAGAAGGGCACGGCGAAGATGAAGCCGATGAAGGTCGAGACCAGCGCCACGTTGACGGTGGTCAGCATCAGCTCGAAATATTCGGGGATGTAGAAGCCGCCCCAGATGTAGACGCGGCCAAGCGGGAAGTTGAACTCCTGCGTGCCCTTGTCGTGCGGCGAGGCGATGTCGAACAGCGCCCGCCAGACGTCGTTCCAATCCTTCGGGATCAGCCAGCTCAGGAAGTCGAGCATATGCGGCAGCCGCTCGAAGAAATGGCCGGCATTGGCCTCGTCGGCAAACCACATGGTCGCGACCATGGCGACCAGCAGCAGGCCGACGCCGAGCGCGGTGTAGAAACGGCGAAGCGAGGTCTGGCGCCGCCAGGCGTCGGCCTGGTACCTTGTCGCTTCGGAATGGATCGTCGTCGAAAGGGTCATGATCGGTGAATGCAAAAAGGGCGGCGTTTTAAAACGCCGCCCTTTTTTGCTGATGCCGTCAGCCGCCGATCGCGGCTTTGCGGGCTTCGATGATGACGTTGTAGAAGTCCGACTTCACCGGGACATAGCCGGTGAAATCGCCGCCCTCGACGCCTTCGAAGCAGGCCTTGTCCTTGCCCGGCAGGGCGGTGAAGAAGTCGGTGAGCTTGGCAGTCATGTCGGCACCAAGCGCGGTGCGGACGACCAGCGGGCCGTTGGGGATCAGGCCCGAGCGCCAGACTTCGACGAAGTCGTTCGGGTCGACGGCGCCCTTGGCGACTTCCTTGTGGAAAGTGCCGGAGGTGTAGCCGTTCTTGAAGTCGCCGATGCCGGAGGAATCGTCCACCGCCACGTCAACCTTGCCGTCGCGGACGGCAAGGACGTTGTTCTCGTGGCCGCCGTTGAACTGGGTCGAGGCGAAGTAGGTCTCGTTGGAAGCGCCGGTGTCCTTCGGAATCTGGGTCAGCGGGATCAGATAGCCCGAGGTCGAATCCGGGTCGGCATAGCCGAGCTTCTTGCCCTTGGCCGACTTGATGTCGGTGATGCCGGAAGTCTTCAGCGCCAGGCCGATCGAATAGTAGCCGGTCGAGCCGTCGGTCTGCTTGGTGGTGAGGATCGGAGTGACGGCCTTCGGGTCCTTCAGATAGACGCTGGCGTAGCCGGACGCGCCGAGCTCGGCGAAGTCGAGCGTGCCGCCGAGCAGGCCCTGGATGACGCCGTCATAGTCGGCGGCCGGAAACAGCGACACCTTCTCGAAGCCGAATTCGGCCTTGAGGTGGTCGGCGAGGCACTGGTAGTTGCGCAGGCGGTCGGTCTCGTTCTCGCCGCCGAGGATGCCGACGCGGAACTCCTTGATGTCGGCAGCGTGGGCGGCACTTGCCGCCATGGCCAGCATCGATACGGCGCAAAAAACCATTTTCCTGAACATTGATCTCTCTCCTGTTGCTCCGGCTTCGCGCCGGTGGCGTTCGAATTTTTGAGTTCAGCCTTTGACGCGGGCGGGCGATCCGGGTTGCTCTTTTGCTGAAATTCACGATTTGCCCGGACCAGCTTCAGCCCGGGCGGCGGACTCAGTAGCCAGGGAAGGCCGGTTCGAGCGGTCCGGCGGATGCGGTGATCTTCGGCTTGACGGTGACGCTGGTCGACGTGATGGCCTCGGAGATCTCGACGCCGTTGGCATCCGCGCCATAGACCGTGCGCACGGCCTCGCGGTCGAGGTCCTCCGGCGCGCCGTCGAAGACGACCTTGCCGGCGGCCATGCCGATGATGCGGTTGCAATAGGCGCGGGCGGTGTCCAGCGTATGCAGGTTGGTGACCACGGTGATGCCTTCGCGCAGATTGATGTCGCGCAGTGAGTCCATCACCACCTTGGCGTTGAGCGGGTCGAGCGATGCGATCGGTTCATCGGCCAGAAGCACCTTCGGCTGCTGCATCATGGCGCGCGCGATCGCCACACGCTGCTGCTGGCCGCCGGAAAGTGTGCCGGCCGGCTGCAGCGCGGTGCGGGCGATGTCGAGGCGCTCGAGCGCGGCCACCGCCTCGGCGCACTCGGTGCGCGAAAACATGCCAAGCAGGTTGGAGAGCGTTGAGCGGTGGTTCAGACGGCCGAGCAGCACGTTGGTCAGGACGTCAAGGCGCGGCACCAGGTTGAACTGCTGGAAGATCATGGCGCAGTCGCGCTGCCAGCGGCGCAGCGGCGACCCCTGCAGGCGCGACACCTCCGCGCCGTCAAAAAAAATCGATCCCTGGCTGGGATCGATCAGACGATTGATCATGCGCAGCAACGTCGACTTGCCGGCGCCGGAGCGGCCGATGATGCCGACCATCTGGCCTTGCGGGATCGAGATGTTGATGTCGCTGACGGCGGTGTTCTTGCCAAATCGTCGGGTTACGCCGCGGATTTCCAGCGTGGCCGATGATGCTGACATGGCAAGACTCCAGTCCGTCGCGGTTTTGAAGGTCCGTTAACCTTCGCTAGCGCAGCCCCATGAAGCTGGGGTGTCGGATTGATGTCAGTTTTGTTACGTCCCACAGGCCATCCTTGTTTATGCATATCGTTGTCCCAAAACCGCTGCGCACTTTTGGGCGACATGCATAGCGTCAGCCAAAGACAAGCAATTCCTCGAAATGCTTCATGTCCTTGAAGCTGCAGAAGGCCGGCGGGCGCAATTCGATCACCGGAGCCTCACGCTCGAGGAACGACAGGCAGTTGTCGAGCAGGTCCTGCCAGGCGGCCACACGGTCATCGGCGAGCCGGCGGATCTGATAGGCGAAAGTGATGTGGAAGACATATGCGTCGTGATCGGGATGGCGGTAGCCGAACGGCACGGAGAGCGCGTCGCGCCATGTGCGCAGGATATGCTCGTCCTCCGGGGACGCACCGGCAACGGTGAGGCCGTTCGGCGTGACGCCGATGGCCTTGATGCGAAACGGAGGGCAAGGTTCAAAGTCTTGCAGCCGCCGCAGATAGAGGCGGGTCATGTCGTCGATGCCGGTATCGAGTGGCACATCGGCTGGCCAATAGGGAAGGCGGCGCCGGTATTCGATGATGCCCTGGAACACGGTCATATGCAGGCTGGAGATCGGCGTGAAGGCAAGGCGATCGGCGTCGGGCATGGCGCGCATGCGCTCGCGCACCTCGATGACTGCGGCTTCTGATGGCGAGCCCTGAACGAGGTGGCTGACGACCGTGTTGCCCGGCTCGAGAAGAAAATTGCCCGATCTGTCGTAGCGTGTGCCGAGGTGCACCGGCGGCATCGGATTGGTGCCTTCGAAGAAGAAGGCGAGCGAGGGTCTTACCTTGTCGAGCATGGCGATCTCCGTGGGGGGAAATCGCCTCCTGTCCGAGTCGTGTGTCAAGGATGTGAATGGTGAATGGTGAATGGTGAATGGTGAATGGTGAATGGTGAAGAAGGCTTCCCTAGCCCAGACCTTGTTGCCGGCCATTCACTATTGACCATTCACCATTCACCGCGCTCAGCCACCATACTTCTCCAGAAACGCTTCCGCCGACAGCTCCCTGAAATCGTCGAGCGCGGCGCGCAGCCGAGCATGGTCCCAATCCCACCAGGCAAGCGCCTGGTAGCGCTCGGCGGTGCGGCGGGCGAAGCGCACGCGGATCGGTTTTGCCGGCACGCCGGCGACGATCGTGTAGGGCGCGACGTCCTTCGACACCACGGCCCCGGCGCCGACCGCCGCGCCGTCGCCGACGGTCACGCCGGGCAGGATGGTCGAGCCGTGGCCGAGCCAGGTGTCGTGGCCGATGGTGACGCGCTTGGCGCGACGCTGAGCGAAGAACTCGCTCTCATGTTCGGCGTCGTCCCAATAGTCGGAAGCGCGGTAGGTGAAGTGGTGCAGCGTCGGCCGCCAAGTCGGGTGGTTGGTGGCGTTGATGCGCACGCTTGCCGCGATGTTGGAGAACTTGCCGATGGTCGCGCACCAAACGGCGCAGTCCTGCATCATGTAGGAATAGTCGCCGAGCTCGCTTTCCGAGACGCGGCTGCGTTCGGCGATCTCGGTCCAGCGGCCGAGCGTCGAGTTCTCGACCTCAGCCGTCTCGTGCACCAGCGGCGCCTCCGAAAGCTTTCTCATGCGGCGGTCTTTCCGGCGGCGAAGGCGGTGACGTCAATGACGCGGTCGGCCACCACATCGCGCACATCCTGGTCATGGAAGATGCCGAGCAAGGCGACGCCAGCCGCTTTCTTGGCGGCGACGAGCTCGACCACGACATCGCGGTTTTTGGCGTCGAGGGAAGCGGTCGGCTCGTCAAGCAAAAGGATCGGATGCTCGGTGATGAAGCCGCGCGCGATGTTGACGCGCTGCTGCTCGCCGCCGGAGAAGGTCGCCGGCGGCAGCGCCCAGAGTTTTTCCGGCAGGTTGAGCTGCGCAAGAAGCGCGCGCGCCTTGTCGCGCGCGGCTCCTCTGTCCTCGCCGCGTTCGACCAGCGGCTCGGCGACGACGTCGAGCGCCGAGACGCGCGGCACCGTGCGCAGGAACTGGCTGACATAGCCGATGGTATGGCGGCGTATGGCAAGCACGGTGCGCGGGCTGGCGGAGGCGAGATCGATCAGGCCACCCTCGTGCTGAACGATGATCTGGCCTTCGTCGACGGCATAGTTGCCGTAGAGCATTTTCAGGATCGAGCTTTTTCCCGCGCCGGACGGGCCGCCGAGCACGGCGCATTCGCCGGCGCGGATCGAGAAGGAGACGCCAGCCACCACCGGCAGCGTGACGCCGTCGCGCAGATGCATGGTGAAGCTTTTCGCGACATCGGAAACAACGAGCGGAGTGGCCATATTCACACCTGCAAAATCGAGGAAACCAACAACTGCGTGTATGGCGCGCGCGGGTCGTCGAGCACACGGTCGGTGAGGCCGCTTTCGACGACGCGGCCGTCCTTCATCACCATCATGCGCTGCGAGAGCAGCCGCGCCACGGCGAGGTCGTGGGTGACGACGATCGCGGCGAGGCCGAGATCGGTGACGAGCCCGCGCAACAGATCGAGCAGGCGCGCCTGCACCGAGACGTCGAGGCCGCCGGTCGGCTCGTCCATGAACACCAGCCGCGGCCCGGTCACCAGATTGCGGGCGATCTGCAAGCGCTGGCGCATGCCGCCGGAAAAGGCGCGCGGCTCATCGTCGATGCGATCCTCGTCGATCTCGACGCGCGACAGCCAATCGACGGCGGTGGCGCGGATCTTGCCGTAGTGGCGATCGCCGACCGCCATCAGCCTCTCGCCGACATTGGCGCCGGCCGACACGGTCATGCGCAGGCCGTCGGCCGGGTTCTGATGGACAAAGCCCCAGTCGGTGCGCATCAGGAAGCGGCGCTCGGCCTCGCTCATGCGATAGAGCTCGCGCCACTGGCCGTCGCGCATGCGGTAGCTCGCCGTGCCGGAAGAGGGCAGCAGCCGCGTCGACAGGCAGTTGAGCAGCGTCGTCTTGCCCGAGCCGGACTCGCCGACCACCGCCAGAACCTCGCCCGGCCAGAGGTCGAAGGAGATGTTCTCGCAGCCGACGCGCGAGCCGTAGAATTTGGAAAGCGCCGAGACGCGCAGCAGCGGTTCGTCGGTCATTGCGCCGGCTCCGTTTTTTCCAGGGCAAGATGGGTTTCAGGCGCAAGATGGCCGCGATGGCCATCGGCGCGGCGCTTCTCGCAATGGTCGGTGTCCGAGCAGACGAACATGTGGCCGCCGTGGTCGTCGAGGATGACCTCGTCGAGATAGACATTCTCGGCGCCGCAGAGCGCGCAGGGCTGGTCGAAGGTCTGCACCTCGAAGGGGTGGTCCTCGAAATCGAGGCTGACGACTTCGGTGAAAGGCGGCACCGCGTAGATGCGCTTCTCGCGGCCGGCGCCGAAGAGCTGCAGGGCCGGCGAGCGGTGCATCTTGGGATTGTCGAATTTCGGCGTCGGCGAGGGATCCATCACATAGCGGCCCTCGACCTTGACCGGATAGGCGTAAGTGGTGGCGATGCGGCCGTGCCTGGCGATGTCCTCGTAGAGCTTCACATGCATGAGGCCGTATTCCTCCAGCGCATGCATTTTTCGTGTTTCGGTCTCGCGCGGCTCGAGGAAGCGCAGCGGCTCGGGGATCGGCACCTGGAAGACCAGTACCTGTCCCGCGTTGAGCGGATGCTCCGGGATGCGGTGGCGGGTCTGAATGATGGTCGCCTTCGCCGTCTCGGTGGTGACGGCGACCTTGGCGACCTTCTTGAAGAAAGCTCGGATCGAGACGGCGTTGGTGGTGTCGTCGGCGCCCTGGTCGATGACCTTGAGCACGTCGTCCGGACCGATGATCGAGGCTGTGACCTGCACGCCGCCGGTGCCCCAGCCGTAAGGCATCGGCATCTCGCGCGAGGCGAAGGGCACCTGGTAGCCGGGAATGGCGATGCCCTTCAGGATGGCGCGGCGGATCATCCGCTTGGTCTGCTCGTCGAGATAGGCGAAGTTGTAGGTGGCGATCTCTGTCGGTTGGGCAGTCATTCCGCGGCCTCCCTCTTCTCTTCTACCTTGCCCTCGTTTTCCCGCGCCTCGTATTCGGCGCGCATGCGGCGAACCAGGTCGAGCTCGGCCTGAAAGTCGACATAGTGCGGCAGCTTCAGATGCTCGACGAAGCCGGTCGCCTGCACATTGTCGGAATGCGAGATGACGAACTCCTCGTCCTGCGCGGCCGCGACGACATCCTCGCCAAGCTCGGTGGCGCGCAGCGCCCGGTCGCAGAGCGCCATCGCCATCGCCTTGCGTTCGCTCTGGCCGAAGACCAGCCCGTAGCCGCGGGTGAATTGCGGCGGCGCCTTGGCCGAGCCCTTGAACTGATTGACCATCTGGCACTCGGTGATGCGGATGGAGCCAAGCGGCACGGCGAAGGGCAGCTCCGGCACGTCGAGCTCGAGCTCGACCTCACCGATGCGGATCTCGCCGACGAAGGGATGGTTGCGGGCATAGCCGCGCTGCGTCGAATAGCCGAGCGCAAGCAGAAAACCCTCATCGCCGCGCGACAGCGCCTGCAAGCGTATGTCGCGCGCCATCGGGAACTGCAGCGGCTCGCGCGTGATGTCGCCGGGGATATGATCAAGCGGCATATCGCCGTCGGCTTCGATCAGCCCTTCATGGGCGAGGATCGAGGAGACGCGCGGCATGGCCTCGGCTTCGACCGGACGCTGCGCGGGCGCCGCGACATCGGCGCCGGCGGCAAGCTCGGGGTCGAGCAGGCGGTGGGTGTAGTCGAAGGTCGGGCCGAGCACCTGGCCGCCGGGCAGGTCCTTGTAGGTGGCCGACACGCGTCGTTCCACTTGCATCGCGCCAGTGTCGACCGGGTTGGTGTAACCGAAGCGCGGCAGCGTGGTGCGATAGGCGCGCACCAGGAAGATCGCCTCGATCAAGTCGCCGCGCGCCTGGGCGACGGCAAGTGCCGCCAACTCGCGGTCGTAGAGCGAGCCTTCGCTCATCACCCGGTCGACGCCGAGCGCCAGCTGCTCGACGATCTGGTCGAGACGCAGCGCCGGCACCGAGCGGTCGCCGCGCCGGCGGTCGGCAAGCAGGCGATGGGCGTTGGCAATTGCGGCTTCGCCGCCTTTCACCGCGACATACATGTCACGCCTCCATCGTCTTGATGCGGGTGGTGCGCGGCAGGCAGGCGAGGTGGCCTGGCGCCGCCAGGATGATGTCGACGCCGCGCGGGAAGCGCTGGTTGTTCTGCTTCCACTGCTCGACGAAATGGCGCGGCATGCCTGTCGGCGCGATCATCGCCGTCTTCTCGATGCCCGGGCCTTCGAGCAGGAGCGAGGGACCGGAGGCGAGACCGTCGACCAAAAGGATCAGCGTCGTCGAGCGGTCGGGATATTCCTGCGTGCCCTGCGAAAAACCGTCGAGCGCCGCCATCTCCGCCGGGTTGGCTACAATCGCGAAATGCGCATCGGCCGGCGTGTTGGCCAAAGGCGCGCCGGTGTGGAAGCCGAGCCAGGCCTTGACCGCGGGCTCCGCTTGCAGCCGCGGGTCGAGCCAGATCGGCGTGTCGTTGTCGCAAAGCGAAAGCACCACCGCGCCGGCGGTCGCCGACAGCGGGGCCGGCGGGTGGGCGAGCGGCGGCAGGGCCTGGACACTGCCGGGGCGGGCCATCGCGTCCATGACGGCCCGGAACACGGCTTGCGCGTTGAAGACCGGATCGGCGAAACCGCCTTCGATCGATTGCGTGGCGATATCCATCAGTCCTCTCCGCGCACCATGGTGAAGAAATCCACTTTCGTGGCCGCCGTCTCGACGCGCCGCTTCTCGCGCGCCGCTTCGAGCGCCGCGCGCAGGGGCGCTATGAGTCTGGTTTCGACCGCCTCGCGCTGGGCAGGGTCCTGCCAGAGCGCGTCGGCGATTGCCGCGAGCTTTGCTTTGCCCTTGTCGCGGCCGAGCGCATAGGAATGGCCGACCTGTCCGGAGGGCAGCCGCACCGTCGCGCGGGTGACGGTCGCCTCGCCGACATTGAACGGCGCGCCGCCGCCGCCGATCCGGCCGCGCACGGTCACCAACCCGGTTTCCGGGCCGCGCAGCATTTCGGCCTCGGTGGGCAGGCCGGAGCCGTCCCATAGGCGCGAGATGTCCTCAGCCGCTGCGTGCGCCAGCGTCGTCATCACCGCCCTCCGCTCGGTCTGCTCGCGCGCTTCCTGTCCTCGCATCGCCTCACTCCTCGCATCGGAATATTTGTCTATTGATATAGACAACTATACAAATTATAGTCGTCACGTAGCGTGAGTCCATGACGGGTGGATGACAAAGGGGAAGAATGATCGGGGGCAAAAATTGATCGGGCTGGCGAGCAGTATCGAGAGGCGCAGCGGCGTGTCGCTGTGGCGGCAGATCGCCGACAGGATCCTGGAGGGGATCGCGAGCGGCGATTTCGCCGAGAACGCAGCGCTGCCGCCCGAGGTCGCACTGGCCGAGCGCTACGGCGTCAATCGTCACACGGTGCGCGGCGCCATCGCAGCGCTGGTGCAGGAAGGCGTGCTCAAGGCCGAGCAGGGGCGCGGCACCTTCGTCCTGTCGCGCAAGCGCCTGTCCTATCCGATCGGCGCCCGCACGCGCTTCTCGACCGGGCTGCAAGGGCAAACAACGGAGCGCCATATTGCGCTGCTGTCGTCATCGACAGAGCCGGCCAACAGGCGCATTGCCGAGGCGCTCGGCATCACAAAGGCGTCAGCGGTGATCCGCCTGGAGACGCGCGGCGAGGCCGACGGGCATCCGGTGTCACGCGCGACAACCTGGTTCGATGCAAAACGCTTCGCCGGCATCGAGGCCGCGATGGCGGAGACGGGATCGATCACCGCCTCGCTCAAGCGCTTCGGCATCAACGATTATCTGAGGCATTCGACTGTGCTCTCGGCACGTCACGCCGATGCCACCGATCTTGCCGACCTCGATCTGCAGCCGGGCGCCATCGTGCTGGTGACGGTCGCCGTCAACGTCACACTTGACGGCCAGCCGATCCAGTTCGCGGAGTCGCGGTTCCCGGCGGAGCGGGTGGAGCTCAGGCTCTTGGCGAACGATTAACCTTCAACGTCATCAATCCTTGGGCGGTGACCAAAGAGGTCGTCATCCATGGGCGGAGCGACGCGAAGCGGAGCGCAGACCCGAGGATCCATGCCGTAACCTTGATTGTAGAGCGCAGCGGAGCAGAATTCTGGATCGTTGCAACGCGTCGAAGTCACGGAATGGATCCTCGGGTCTGCGCTGCGTCGCTACGCTCCTTGCTCCGCCCGTGGATGACGAGGCGACAAAGGTTTCGGCTAATCGCAAAGGCATGCGCTCTGCCAAATCCCGCACTGCTCGTGTCGGACCGATATCTTACCCGACCTCGATGACGGCCTTGATCAGCCCCGACTTCTCATGCGCCCATCGCGCGAGATCGCGCGGCGTGGCTGCGAGCGTCGTGCGGTGGGTGACGAGCTTGGCGAGCGGCACAGCGCCGTTGCGGATCGAGGCGGCGACATGGTCGAAATCGGCGCGCAACGCGTTGCGGCTGCCGACCAGCGTCATCTCGCGCTTGTGGAACTCAGGGTCGGAGAAGGTGATGTCGTCCTTGACGACGCTGACCAAAACCAGAGTGCCGCCATGCGCGACATGGGCGAAGGCGGACTGCACCGACTGCGTGTTGCCGGTGGCGTCGAACACCAGGTCGAAGCCTTCGCCGCCCGTCGCCTGTCGCACCAGGTCGGCCGCCGGCGCCTTCGAGCCGTCGAGCGCGGCGAAGCCCAGCTCGCCTTCGGCAAAACCGAGCCGCTCTGTGCTCATGTCGAGCAGGCTGACGTCGAGCCCACCAATGCGCGCAAACAGCGCCGTGCCGAGGCCGATCGGGCCGGCGCCGATGACCAGCGTGCGCTGGCCGGGTGAGGTAAGTGAGCGCCGCACGGCGTGCGCGCCGATCGCCAGGAATTCGACCGCCGCAGCATCGGCCAGCGACAGACCATTTGCCGGGTAGAGATTCTGCGCCGGCACCAGGATTTCGTCGCACATGGCGCCGTCGCGATGGACGCCCAACACCTCGATGCTCACGCAGCAGTTCGGCTTGCCGTGCCGGCAGGCGATGCATTTGCCGCAGGCGAGATAAGGATTGATGATCACCGCCTCGCCGATCGTGAGGCCAACGCCTTCACCCTTCTCGGCGACCGTGCCCGACACCTCGTGCCCCATGATGCGCGGATAGGCGAGGAAGGGATGCTTGCCTTCGAAGATGTGGTAGTCGGTGCCGCAGATGCCGACATGGCTGACGGCGACCCGCGCCCAGCCGGGAGGCGGCACGCCGGGAGCGGCGCGGTCTTCGAGGACAAGATCGCCGGGCGAGCGGCAGACGACGGCTTTCATGCGCTGATCCAGTATTTGCGACAGCGCCGGCCCATCGCTTGGTGGGCCGGCGCGTCATTTCCGAGACGGTTATTTGCCGCGACGGCGCAGGCCGTCGAAGTAGACGATGACGATGATCAGCATGCCGGTGATGACACGCTGCCAGAAGGTATTGACGTTGAGCAGGTTGGCGCCGTTGTTGATCGTCGAAAGGATGAAGGAGCCGATCAGCGGTCCATGCACGGAGCCGATTGCGCCGAACAGCGAGGTGCCGCCGATGACCGACGAGGCGATGGCCTGCAGTTCATAGGTGTCGCCCTGGGTCGGGTTGCCGATGCCGATGCGCGAGGCGAGCAGCACGCCGACGAAGGCCGCCAGCAGACCGGACAGTATATAGGCCATGAAGATGGTGCGCGGCACGTTCACGCCCGACAGGCGCGCGGCTTCCGCATTGGAGCCGACCGAGAACAAGTATCGCCCCCAGCGCGTGTGATGCAGGAAGACGTAGGACGGTATGGCGACCAGGATCACCATCCAGAACAGATAGGGGATGCCGAGCAGCGAGCCGCGCGAGAAGGCCTGGAACGGATCGCTGTTGATTGAGATCGAGTTGCCGTTGGTCATCAGCAAGCCGATGCCGCGCAGCGAGGTCATGGTGGCTAGCGTGATGATGAAGGGCGGCAGGCCCATCTTGACGATGCCGAAGCCGTGGAACAGGCCGATGGCAATGCCGACCAGCAGCGTGATCAGCACCGCCGCCCAGATCGGCCAGCCGGCATTGATCAGAAGAGCGACAACGACCGTGGTAAAGCCGACCACCGCGCCGACCGAAAGATCGATACCGCCGGTGATGATGACGAAGGTCTGGCCGACGGCGAGGATGGCGATCAGCGAGCCCTGGCGCAAGAGGTTGGTGATGTTGAGCGCCGTGGCGAAGGACGGCGTGGCGAGCGCCAGCACGACCCACATCAAGAGCAGAAGGCCAAGCAGCGTCAGCCCGAACAGGGCATTGAAATTGCGCTTGGGTTTTTCGGCAGGGATCGCCTCGGTGCTCATTTTTGTCCTCCCGTCTTTTCTTGTTTCTCGGCCAGCGCCTGGCCCAAAATGTCCTCGTGGCTGGCGGTGTGGAAGCCATGCGTGGCGACCAGCTTGCCGCGCCGGAACACATGCAGCGTGTCGGCGAGCTCATAGACCTCAGGCAGATAGGATGAGATCAGGATGATGCCGGCGCCCTTGGACAATAGCGTCGAGAACAGGCGGTATATCTCGGCCTTGGTGCCGACATCGACGCCGACCGTCGGCTCGTCGAAAATGAACAGCTTGGCGCCATGCGCCAGCCACTTGCCGATGACGATCTTCTGCTGGTTGCCGCCCGACAGGCTGGAGGCGAGTGCATGGCGTGTCGGCGTCTTGATGCGGAGATCCGCGATCTGGCGCTCGGCCTCGGCCTTCTCGCGCGAGCCGGAGATCAGAAGATTGTTCGAGATGCGCTTGTAGATCGGCAGGTTGAGGTTCATACCGACCGGCAGGTTGAGGCACAGGCCCTGGTCGCGGCGGCTTTCCGGCGCCAGCGCCATGCCGAGTCTTATCGCGTCATGCTCGGAGTTGATGTGCACCTCCTTGCCTTGCCACAGGATCTGGCCGGCAGACTTCCTGTGGCGGCCATAGAGCGTGGTGACGAACTCGCTGCGTCCGGCGCCGATCAGCCCATAGAGGCCGACGATCTCGCCGGCGCGGACGGTCATCGAGACGTTCTCAAAACCTTTGCCGGAGAGGTTCTTCGTCTCGACGATCGTCGCGCCCGGCGTGAAATGCTCCTTGTGGTAGATCTGCTCGATCGAGCGGTTGATCATCAGCCTGACCAGTTCGGGCTCGCTGGTCTCGGCGATATTGCGGGTGCCAACGAGGGTGCCGTCGCGCAGCACCGAGACGCGGTCGGCAAGCTCGAACACCTCCTCCATGCGATGGCTGATATAGATGATGGTGACGCCTTCACCCTTCAGCCGGCGGATCAGCGTGAACAGCTGGTCGGCCTCCTTGCGGGTGAGGTAGGCGGTCGGCTCGTCGAAGATCAGGAATTTCGTGCCGCGCACCGTGGCGCGGGCGGCGGCGATCAGCTGCTGCTGGCCGATGGTGAGGTCGCCAAGCATGACATGGGCCGGCAGGTCGAAGCCCAAGCCGTCGATGATCCTCTGCGCCTCCCTGACCATGGCGCGCTGCTGCAGAAGGCCGAAGCGGGAATTCTCCTCGCCGAGGAACATGTTGGCTGCGACGGTGAGGTGGCGGCAGAGCACGACCTCCTGGTGGACGGCGTTGATTCCGAGCGCCATCGCCTCATGCGGGGTCGCGAGCGCTTCAGGCTTACCCTCCCAGATGACCTCGCCGGAGGTGCGCGGCATGACGCCGGTAAGCAGCTTGATCAGCGTCGACTTGCCGGCGCCGTTCTCGCCGACGATGGCGTGGATCTCGCCCGACTTGAAGGCAAGGTCCACCGGCTTCAGCGCATGCGTGCCGGGATAGCGTTTTTCGAGACCTTTCAGCTCGAGGATAGTCCTGCCCGGTTCCAGCGTGGGAGGCGGATGCAGTTCCTGCGCCGTCGATGTCATGACAATCCTCCCAGATTGTTCTCAACCGTTGGGGTACGCCGCGATGCGTCTTGAGCGCGCATCTTGAAGATGAAGCCTAAAGCAAGCCAGCGAATTGCCAAGTCGCTCGCTGCGTATGTTTCCGGGGCGCCATGGCCCCGGAAACGACACTCATGGCGGCGCTTACTTGAGCTTCGGGTTGAGAAGCGCGTCGATCTTCGGCTCTTTCATATTGGCCTTGGTGACCAGATTGGCACCGGTGTCGACATTGGCCTCGACCTTCTCGCCCTTCGATGCGGCGAGCGCGGTCTTGATGCCGTCGTAACCCATCCGGTACGGATCCTGGACGACGAGGCCTGAGATGACGCCGTCGTTCAAGAACTTGATCAGCTTCTCGTCGCTGTCGAAGCCGATCAGCCCAACCTTGCCGGCAAGGTTATTCTCGGCGATCGCCTGGCCGACGCCCTGCGCCATGATCAGGTTTGAGGCGAAGATGCCCTTGAGGTCGGGGTTGGCGGTGATCAGGTCGGTCGCGATGTTGAGGCCGGTCGTGGCCTGGCCGTCGGCATATTTGTCGGCGACGAGCTCGAGGCCGGGATATTTGGCCTTGAGCTGTTCCT
This sequence comes from Mesorhizobium album, assembly GCF_033977205.1. Classification (NCBI taxonomy): domain Bacteria; kingdom Pseudomonadati; phylum Pseudomonadota; class Alphaproteobacteria; order Hyphomicrobiales; family Phyllobacteriaceae; genus Mesorhizobium; species Mesorhizobium album. Next base: position 67,421 of record NZ_JAVIIW010000002.1, read on the forward strand.
TGAACCCTTGCGCGCGCTGCTCGAGCGAGCCGGCGCCGGGGAGCGCGGTGATCAGCGCGACCTTGCCTTCGACCTTGCCGCCATTGGCGGCGGCGATCGCTGCGGCGAGACCGTCAGCCGCGACGCGGCCGCCCTGGACGTTGTCGGTGGTCAGGAAGGAGGTGAAGGCCTTGGATTCGGCGCTGGAGTCGATGCCGATGACCTTGACCTTGGTCGCCGCCTCGTCGATCGGCTTGCCGAGCGCCTTGGCCTCGGTCGGAGCGATCACCACCGCTGCCGGATTGCCGGCGACGGCGTTTTCGAGGATCGAGATCTGGCCGTTGACGTCAGTCTCGGCCTGGGCGCCGAGCTCCGGCACGTTGATGCCGAGGTCCTTGCCGGCCTTGCGGGCGCCGGCCAGCACGATCTGCCAGTAGAAGGAGGTGGTGTCCTTGACGATGATCGGGATGGTCACGTCGGCCGCCGAGGCGGGTGCGGAATGCATCGCGCCGGCGAGCATCGAGGCGGCGGCCAGAGCCACGAAGGCGCGGCGGTTGAGAAGGCTGGTCACAAATTTCATTAGGTTCCTCCCTAAAGTCGCCTGGTGAAGGTTCGGAAAGCTCTATCTGGATAGGCGAGGGCCAAACAGAACTTTATCAATAAAAAACATTTGCCTTGTTTTGATAGTGCATCGGTCAGGCTGATGCAAGCGGGTGTTTGGTGCCGTTTGCGTGATGCTGTGTGGTGACTAGTCGCTCTGTCGGTTTCTCCGCGTCTCAGCCAAGCTGCTGGACGATCGTGTAAGGATCGTATCTGGCGAATTCGGCCGCCGGCACCTTGATGTCGAGCAGCTCGAGGTTGCGCGTCAGGTTGGCGGGCTTGGCCGTGCCGGTCAGCACCGAGGCGACGACCGGCTCATGCAAAGGGAACTGGAACGCGGCGGCGGCCAGCGGATAGCCGCGTTCGGCGGCAATCTTCTGCATCTCGCCGACGCGGTCGAGAATATCCTTGGTGGCGGGCAGATAGTCGAAATGCGCGCCCTCGACCGGGCCTGTCGCCAGGATACCGGAATTGAAGACGCCGCCGACGATTAGCGAGGTCTTCCGCTCGCGGCAGAGCGGCAGCAATTCGGCCTCGGCGCTGCGGTCGAGCAGCGAATAGCGGCTGGCTAGCAGGATGCAGTCGAGCGGCGCGCGGCGGAGCACGTCGAGGCAGATCTGGACCTCGTTGACGCCGAGCCCGTAGGCGGAGATCGTGCCGGACGACTTCAGCTCCTCCAGCGCCTTCAGCCCGCCGTCCATCAGTTGGCGGAAGTGCAGCTTCGTCTTCTCGACTCCATGCGTGTAGATGCCGATATCGTGGACGAAGAGGATGTCGATCCTGTTGAGGCCGAGCCGCGCGTAGGAGAAATCGACCGAGCGCATGATGCCGTCATAGGAATAGTCGTAGTCGAGCGCGAAGGGCAGCGGATCGACATAGGAGTGGTCGGGAACCTGGTCCGCCGGCACGGGCCGGAACAGGCGGCCGACCTTGGTCGAGAGCACATAGGACGAGCGCGGCTTGTCGCGCAGGAAGTCGCCGGTGCGGCGCTCGGACAGGCCGAAGCCATAGAACGGCGCGGTGTCGAAATAACGCAGCCCGGCATTCCAGGCCGTATCGAGCGTCGCCATCGCGGCGTCGCGAGGGCAGGCGCGATAGAGTCCGCCAATGGCCGCGCCGCCGAAGCTGATCTCGGTCACTTCGAGCGCGGTCGTGCCGATCCGGCGTTTGTTCATCAAAGCCTCCCCTTCGCCGTTCGACCGGCCGTTTTCGTTATTTTGACGGTATTTAGAGCACGGTATTTAGAGCGTCGCTCCGAGGTGCCAGGGCACGAACTCGTTGTCGCCGTAGCCGAAGGCCTCGCTCTTGGTCTTGCGGCCGGACGCCGTCTCGATGATCAGCTCGAAGATCTCGCGGCCCATGCCGGCAATGGTCTTCTCACCGGAAGCGATGACGCCGCAATTGACGTCCATGTCCTCTTCCATCTGATGGTACATGGTCGAGTTGGTGGCGACCTTGATCGACGGCGTCGGCCGGCAGCCGAAGCAGGAGCCGCGGCCGGTGGTGAAGACGATGACATTGGCGCCGCCGGCGACCTGGCCGGTGGCCGAGACCGGGTCGTAACCGGGCGTGTCCATGAACACCAGGCCGTGCCCGCCGACCTTCTCGGCATAGCCGAAGACACCGTTGAGCGGTGTCTGGCCGCCCTTGGCGACCGCGCCCAGCGACTTCTCGAGGATTGTGGTCAGGCCGCCGCGCTTGTTGCCGGGCGAAGGATTGTTGTCGATCGACGCGCCATGCTTGGCGGTATGGTCCTCCCACCACTTGACGTAGCTGTCGAGCTTGGCGGCGATCTCCGGCGAGGCTGCGCGATAGGCAAGCAGATGCTCGGCACCATAGATCTCGGTCGTCTCCGACAGGATGCCGATGCCGCCGCAGCCGGCGAGAATATCGACCGCCGCTCCCAGCGCAGGATTGGCGGTGATGCCGGACATGCCGTCGGAGCCGCCGCATTGCAGGCCGACCACGATCTCGCTGACCGGGATCGGCTCGCGCTTGAGGTGGCCGACTTCCTCGGCGATCTCGGCCAGCACGCCCATTGCCCGTTCGACCGATTTGCGCGAGCCGCCGGCTTCCTGGATGTTGAAATGCCGCTTGCCGGCGGCAACACCCTTCTGGCCGTAAAGCGTGAGCTGGTTGACCTCGCAGCCCAGCCCGACCATCAGCACGCCGCCGAAATTCGGATGGCGCGCATAGCCGGCGAGCGTGCGGTGCAGCACCATCATGCCGTCGCCGGTGGCGCTCATGCCGCAGCCCTGGCCGTGCACGATCGGCACGAAGCCGTCGATGCCGGGATATTTCGGCAAAAGCGTGCGGTTGGCCTCGTCGGCGATCGCATGGCAGACGGTGGACGAGCAATTGACGCTGGCGATGATGCCGATGAAGTTGCGCGTGCCGGCGCGGCCGTCAGCGCGGCGATAGCCCATGAATGTGCGCTTGCGGTCGGCCTCGGTGGCGTGCTCGGCCTCGCTCGGCGGCACCACCGGCAAGCGGCCGCTCTCGAACACCAGATTGTGCGAGTGGACATGCTCGCCGGGTGCGATGTCTTGAGTGGCGCGGCCGATCGCCTGCGCATATTTCACCACCGCTTCGCCGGCCGCGATCGGCTTGATTGCCACCTTGTGCCCGGGGTCGATCGCCGCCACCGCAACCGCGCCGCCAGGCAGCGCCGCGCCGATTTCGATGCGGCCATTGGCAACCGCGACATTGTCGGCGGGGGAGAGAAGGATGGTGTTTGCAGCGTTCACGGGCGGCTGTCCTGGGTGATCCTGGGAGTGCGGGCGGATTGACATACGCCCGTTTGAAGATAATGTCTTTTATCGTGAAAAAACATTTTTACGTCAATTGTTTTTTCGCTCCGGGCGGAGCGTCGCTTGGCAGCGCGCGATTGCCCGCCAGCAAGCCGGCGAAAGGCGTTCCGCTTTTCGGAGGCTTGCGCTAGGAACACCGATCATATCGCGCTTCCGGCTGGCTGCCGCAAGCGTTGGGGATACGGGGCATGTCGAAGAGCAACAACGTCTACAAGGACGCCTTCAACCGCTGCCTGCGGCTGCTCGACGAAACCAGGAGCCTGCCCTCGGAGCCGGAACTCGGCACCCTGCTCGGCGTCAGCCGCACCACGGTGCGCAGCATCCTGGCGCGCATGGAAGAGACCGGGCTGATCGCCTGGAACAAGCGCGACAAGACGGTGCTGAGACCGCCGCGGCCGCAAGATTTCTTCCCCGAGGAGGAGACAGACTCGCTCGCCGAGATCATCGAGCGGTCCTTCATGCGCCGGCTGCTTGCCGAGGGCGCCGAGGCCGGCATGCAGATCAACGAGCTCGAGCTGGCGCGCGAGATCGGCGTCGGCACCACCAGCGTGCGCGAATTCCTGATCCGCTTCTCGCGCTTCGGCCTGATCGAGAAGCGGCGCAACAGCCACTGGGTGCTGAAGGGTTTCACCCGCGCCTTCGCGCTGGAGCTGACCGAGATCCGCGAGATGTTCGAGCTGCGCTCGGCGGCCGCCTTCGCCGCGCTGCCGGAGGATAGCGCGGTCTGGGCCGATCTGGACCGGCTGGAGGTCGAACATCGCCAGCTCGCCGGCGAGATCGCGACGCGCTTCAACGAATTCTCGGAGCTCGACGAGCGCTTCCACCGGCTCATCCACCGCGCCTCGCACAACCGCTTCATCGTCGACTTCTATGACGTGATCGCGATGATCTTCCATTATCACTACCAGTGGAACAAGGCTGAGGAGCGCCAGCGCAACGAGGTCGCGGTCCAGGAGCATCTTGCCTATATCGCGGCGCTGAAATCGCGCGATCCCGGCAAGGTGGATACGGCTTGCCGCAAGCACCTGAAGTCGGCGCGGCAGACGCTGCTCAGCTCCATTCCGGAAGGACGGCAGGCGCAGCCCGCTTGAAATTTGCCGCATCGCGCTGCGTTGCCGCAGCCCGGTTTTGCCGATTTTCCGGCCGCAGGCCGCGTGCTAGGGTCGGCAAAGTTGCTGGCAAGAGGCAGTCTGTTGGATATCCGGCTGAGACGATGGAGCATGCCGGCCGCGTTCGTCGCGGCATGGCTGCTATTGCTCCAGTCGACGCTCGGCGCCTTGGCGTTCGGCGGCCCTTCGCAGCTCGACGCCTTCGGCAACGTCATCTGCACCCATGAAGGAGCGGTCAAGCTTCCTGGCGGCGATACAAACCAAGGGCACCTGCCGACCTGCTGCTTGGTGGGCTGCAGCATGGTTTCGCCGGCGCATCTGCCGCCGCCGGAAACCGGCGCGCTTACAAGGACCCTGGCGTCCGCAGCGGTCGCCTTCCCGCCTCCAACCTTCCGCCATCTCGATTTCGCCCGCGACCGCTCTCCGGCCAATCCGCGCGCGCCGCCGGCAATGGTCTGACGACAAGACCCTGCGGTAACCTTTCGCGGGGTGCATTCATCCAAATTCAGCCTGCTCGCGACCGGATGACGGCGCGACCTCATATCCATGGAGCAACCATGTCCAGTTTTCTTCCCGCAGCGCGTGCGCATGCTCGGCGCGGCTTGTTTTCGCGTGGCTTCGAACAGAGCCCCGGCCTCGTGGCGCTCGCCCTCCTTCTCCTGTTCGCCTGCGTCCCCGGCGCCCTGGCGCACGAATTCAAGGTGGGCGATCTGGAGATCGGCCACCCCTGGTCGCGCGCGACGCCGCCCGGCGCCAAGGTGGCCGGCGGCTTTTTCACCGTGACCAACAAGGGCAGCTCGCCCGACCGGCTGCTGTCGATTTCCTCCGACATTTCGGACACGGCCGGGGTGCATGAAATGGGCGTTAAGGACGGCGTCATGACGATGCGGCCGGTCACCGGCGGGCTGGAAATTCCCGCGGGCGGCAAGATCGAGCTGAAGCCGGGCGGCCATCACGTGATGTTTGTCGGCCTCAAGATGCAGCCCAAGCAGGGCGAGAAATTCCCGGCAACCTTGACCTTCGAGAAAGCCGGTAGCGTAACGATCGAGTTCGCTGTCGAAGGCATGGGCGAAATGGGCGGCATGGAAGATCACACCGAGTGACCTGGTGCCGGCCTCAAACCGCTGCCGAAGCAATGACCTCTCGATGGCACGCTCCATGGGGCGCGCCATCACTTCTCGCGAAGATGGCATGAGCGCAGCATCTTACCCGGTCCGCCTGAGCGGTATTCACACCAGGCGTGTCGCCAGCGGCCTACTCGTCGCCTTCGTGCTGGTGGCGCTGCTGGTGTTGCCATGCCGCGCCTTTGCGCATGCGGCGCTGGTGGCGGCCGATCCGGCCGATGGCGCCGTGCTGGCGCAGAGCCCGGCGCGATTTTCGCTGACCTTCAGCGAGCCCGTCGAGCCGCTGGTTCTCACGATGGTGCGGCCGGACGGCACGCAGCTCTCGCTGACCTCGTTCCGCTCCAATGACCAGACCGTCGAGATCGACAATCCCGAGACGCTCAAATCGGGCACGCATGTGCTGAACTGGCGGGTGATCTCGCAGGACGGCCATCCGGTCGGCGGTTCGGCGCTGTTTTCCGTCGGCGCGCCAAGCGCCGCGCCAGTGGCGGGCGAAGCCGTCGATTTGTCGCTGCGCACGGCGATCTGGATCGGCAAGCTCCTTCTCTATGCCGGCCTCTTTCTCGGCGCCGGCGGCGCCTTCGCGCTTGCCTGGCTGGCCGGAGACTGTCGCTGCGGCCGGCGTTTCGTCATCGGCGGTCTGCTCTGCGGCCTGGTCGCCGCCCCGTTTTCGCTTGGCTTTCAGGGGCTGGACGCGCTCGGTGCGCCGCTTGCGCGGTTTGCGGCTCCGATCGTCTGGAAGACCGCGATCACGACCAGCTTCAACTGGACGGTGCTTGCCGCCATGATCGCGCTCGGGCTTGCCTTGCTGTCGCTCGTTGGACCGCGCACTTCCCGCAAGCTGCTTGCGCTCGCCGGGCTTTTCGGCGTCGGCGCGGCGCTTGCCGCCAGCGGCCATGCAAGTACTGCCGCGCCGCAATGGCTGACGCGGCCGCTGGTCTTCCTGCACGGTACGGCCATAGCCTTCTGGACCGGCGCGTTGGCGCCGCTCGGCCTTGCGTTGCGGCACAGGCCAGCGGAGGCGAAAGCTTTTCTGCGGCGCTTTTCGCGCACGATACTGCCCATCGTCGCAGTGCTCGCCGCAAGCGGCGTCGTGCTGGCGGTCATTCAGGTACGGGAGCCGGCTGCGCTGATCGACACCGCCTATGGCCGCCTGCTATTGCTGAAGCTGGCCCTGCTTTTGTTCCTATTCACCCTCGCCTCGGTGAATCGCTGGACGCTGACCGCGCCGGCGGAGGCTGGCGACACCGAAGTGCAGCGGCGGCTGGTGCGTTCGATCGGCATCGAGACGCTGATCGTGCTCGCTATCTTCGGCGTCGCCGCCGGCTGGCGCTTCACGCCACCGCCGCGCGCGCTGGCGATCGCTGCCGCGCAGCCGGTCTCGGTCCATATCCATACGCTGCAGGCGATGGCCGATCTCAGCATCACACCCGGCCATGCGGGGCAGGTCGCCGCTTCCATGGTCATTATGACCGGCGATTTCGGCCCTCTGGACGCCAAGCAAGTGACGCTGGTGCTGTCGAAGCCCGATTCCGGCATCGAGCCGATCAAGCGGCCCGCGACCAAGCCCGGCGACGGCACCTGGCGGGTGGACAATCTCGACATCCCGCTGCCCGGCCGCTGGAAGGCCAGGCTCGATATCCTCGTTTCGGATTTCGAGATGGTGAAGATAGAGGCGCCGATCGATATCCGGTCTGACTAGGTCGACCGACACAATTTGGCGAGGCGGTTGACGCCGTCGCGAAGGCCCGTCAATCATCCGGCAAAACGCTGCCTCAACAAAAGATCTGAAAGCAGGGAAGAAACGATGGAAAAAGCCGAAATCGGCCTGATCGGCCTTGGCACGATGGGCTCCAACCTGGCGCTCAACATCGCCGAGCACGGGCACCGCATCGCCGTCTTCAACCGCACGCGATCGCGTACCGACGCCTTCGTCGAGAACGCCGGCGCGCTGAAGGATAGGATCGTTCCCTGCTACAGCCTGGAGGAACTGGCCGCCGCGATCCGGCCGCCGCGGCCGATCATCATCATGGTGCTGGCCGGCAAGCCGGTCGATGAGCAGATCGCGGCACTTCGCGGCGTGCTCTCCGACAACGACATCGTCATCGACGCCGGCAACGCCAATTTCCGCGACACGATGCGGCGCTTCTCCGAACTATCTGGCTCGGGCCTGACTTTCATCGGCATGGGCGTGTCCGGCGGCGAGGAGGGCGCGCGCCACGGGCCCTCGATCATGGTCGGCGGCACGGAAGAATCGTGGAAGCGCGTCGAGAAAGTGCTGACGGCAATCTCCGCCAAATTCAAGGACGAGCCTTGTGCCGCCTGGCTTGGCACCGACGGCGCCGGGCATTTCGTCAAGACTATCCATAACGGCATCGAATATGCCGACATGCAGATGATCGCCGAGATCTACGGCATCCTGCGCGATGGGCTCGGTATGGGGCCGAAGGAGATCGGCGCGGTTTTCGAAAACTGGAACAAGGGCCGGCTCAACTCCTACCTGATCGAGATCACCGCCAAGGTTCTCGCCGCCGACGATGCCAAGACCGGCAAGCCGGTGGTCGACATCATCCTCGACCGCGCCGGCCAGAAAGGCACCGGCAAATGGTCGGTCATCGAGGCGCAGCAGCTCGGCATTCCCGCGACCGCCATCGAAGCGGCGGTTGCGGCGCGCGTGCTGTCGTCGATCAAGGACGAGCGGCAGGCGGCGGAGAAGGCCTATGGCAATATCGGCGTCGAGAAGATCTCCGGCGACAGGGCAGCCTTGCTGAAGGACCTCGAGTTGGCGCTGTTCGCCGGCAAGATCGCCGCCTACGCGCAAGGCTTCGCGGTGATGAGCGGCGCCTCGAGGGAGTTCAACTGGAACCTGCCGATGCCGACCATCGCCAAGATCTGGCGCGCCGGCTGCATCATCCGCTCGCAGATGCTGGACACGATGGCGGAGGCGTTCGGCTCGGGCGGCGCCTCCACCAACCTTCTGATGGCGCCGGCCTTCATCGCCATGATGAAGGAAGCGCATCCGTCGCTGCGGCGCATCGTGGCAAGGGCCTCAGAGGCCGGCTCGCCGGTGCCGGCGCTGTCTTCCGCGCTCGCCTATTTCGACAGCTACCGCCAGGGCCGCGGCACCTCGAACCTGATCCAGGCGCAGCGCGATTTCTTCGGCGCCCATGGCTTCGAGCGCATCGGCGAGCAGGGTGCGTTCCATGGGCCGTGGGGCAGTGGGGCAGGCCACTAGCCGCGATAGGGCAGGACTTCGCTAGGCTTGCTGAGCGATTGCAGCGATCCGGGTGCCGCGCCGCCGATCCAGCCTAGCACCGCGCGGGCGAGCTCGGAGCCGGCGAGCCGGAAATTCTCGTTGACGACGAGCAGTTCCCGCCGGAACAGGTGCAGCACCTCCGACGACTGTTTCGACACCACGTCGACATCCCGGCCGAGCTTCAGGCCGGCGTCCTCGATGCCGGCGACGACGGCAAGCGTCGCAGCGGCGGCGCTGCTGATGATGCCGTCCGGGCGATCGTCCCGGCGCATGAGCTGCGCGGTGCGCATCCTGATCTGCTCGATCGTGTGATCGATGGAGACGGTGTTGAACGGCACCTCGCTGGCGCCGACCTCGCTCAGCGCGTCGGCAAACCCGTTCACCGTGTGGCCGTAATAGGTGAGGCCGACCGGCGGCGTCATCAGAGCGAGCCGGCGCCGGCCCACGCCGGCGAGATAGCGAACCGCCTCGCCGGCGAAAGCGTAATTGTCGAAGTCGTGATAGGGATGCACCAGCCCCATATCGGTGCGACCGTGCGTGGCGAAGGGAATGCCGCGCTCCAGCATATAGCGGGCCCGCGGATCGTTGGGCTGCGTGCGCGAAATGATGACGCCGTCGGCCGAGCCGGTCTCGACCAGGTAGCGCACCGGATCCAGCGGGTCCTGCGAGCGCGAATAGGGCGTGACGATCAGGTGATAGGGCGTATCGGCGATCACTTCGGTGACGCCATAGATGATGTCGGAGACGAAGCTCATCAGCTCGTGCTCTGTGTTGAGCACCAGGCTGATGACGTTGGTCTTGCCGGTCCGCAGCCTGACGCCGGCGCGGTTCGGCCGGTAACCGATCTGCTTGGCGACGAGCTGCACGCGACGCCTGGTCTCGGCGCCGATCTCCGGCGCGTCCTTCAGCGCGCGCGAGACCGTCGTGACGCCGAGCCCGGTCATGAAGGCAAGCGTCTTCAGCGTCGGCCGTTCGGTAGCCGACGTCTCGTCGTCCTTCTCGGTAGCTCGTCTATCCATTCGTCCCGCCCATCAGGCGCATAGCAGCCGCGAGGCCGACCGGCAATCTGCGCGTTGCCGATTGCACGGCTTTCGGCGCGTGGCGCGGTTCAATATACTGAAACGTTACAGATTGCCAACGCCCGCGGCCGAACGGCCGGTCGCGATCCTCCTGGCCGGAGGCGAGGAAGCGCACCGAAAGGCACTGGAATCACAAGGAAATACCGCTTTCTGGTGGCTTTTGACGCCAATCGACCAAATAGAGCACATTAACCGAAGGATTTTGTTCGCGCCCCGAAAAAATCTCATGCCGTTTCCATTCGAGGGGTTGCCTATGTCCGCCAATTGCCGTATCGAAAATCTGTAACGTTTCAGATTCTGGGAGGAACCGAAATGCGATACAAATTCCTGACTGCCGCGTTTGCCGCGACGGTCGCGCTGAACTTCGCCGGACCGGCTGCCGCGACCGACCTCGAAGTCACCCATTGGTGGACTTCGGGCGGCGAAGCGGCGGCGGTGGCCGAACTTGCCAAGGCATTCAATGCAACCGGCAATCACTGGGTCGACGGCGCCATCGCCGGCTCCGGCGGCACGGCGCGGCCGATCATGATCAGCCGCATCACCGGCGGCGATCCGATGGGCGCTACCCAGTTCAACCACGGCCGCCAGGCCGAGGAACTCGTCCAGGCCGGGCTGATGCGCGACCTCACAGATATCGCCACCAAGGAGAAGTGGACGGAAATCGTACGGCCGAAGAGCCTGCTCGACTCGTGCACCATCGGCGGCAAGATCTATTGCGTGCCCGTCAACATCCACTCCTGGCAGTGGCTCTGGCTGTCGAGCGAAGCCTTCCAGAAGGCCGGCGTGCCGATGCCGAAGGACTGGAATGAATTCGTGGCCGCCGCTCCGGCACTGGAGAAGGCCGGCATCGTCCCGCTCGCCGTCGGCGGACAGCCCTGGCAGGCCTCGGGCGCCTTCGACGTACTGCTCGCCGCAGTCGGCGGCACCGACGCCTTCCTCAAGGTCTACCAGCAAAAGGACGCCAAGTTCGCGGCCGGCCCGGAGATCGCCAAGGTGTTCAAGGCGGCCGACGACGCCCGCAAGATGGCCAAGAACACCAATGTGCAGGACTGGAACCAAGCGACCAATCTCGTCATCACCGGCAAGGCCGGCGGCCAGATCATGGGCGACTGGGCGCAGGGCGAGTTCCAGGTCGCCGGTAAGACCGCCGGCAAGGATTATACCTGCCTGCCCGGCCTCGGTCTGAACGAAGTCATCGCCACCGGCGGCGACGCCTTCTACTTCCCGCTGCTCAAGGATGAAGCGAAGTCCAAGGCGCAGGAAGTCCTGGCTGAGACGCTACTCGATCCGAAGACGCAGGTCGCCTTCAATCTCAAGAAGGGCTCGCTGCCGGTGCGCGGCGATGTCGACCTCAACGCGGCGAACGACTGCATGAAGAAGGGTCTCGCCATTCTCGCCAAGGGCGCGGTGATCCCGTGGACGGACCAGCTCATGTCGCAGGACAGCCAGAAGCAGAAGGAGGACCTGTTCTCCGAATTCTTCGCCAAGCCCGACATGACGCTCGAAGAGGCGCAGAAGCGCTTCGCCGACATCATCGCATCTGCCGACTGACGACCGGCGCCCCCGCCGGCTCCCGGCCCTACCTATCGGGGTCGGGAGCGTAATGTCCTCATTGCCGGGCTGACGAGATGAGCAACCGCGAACGCCCCAACCAGCTCTTCCGCAACCTTAACGCCAAGGTCGCATCGATCCCGATGATCCTGACCGCGCTGGTGGTCTTCGTCGGCGGCACAGCCTGGACGGTGTTCTATTCCTTCACCAATTCGAAGCTCTTGCCGCGGCTGAACTTCGTCGGGCTCGACCAGTACTATCGGCTGTGGGCGACGCCGCGCTGGCTGGTGTCGATCGAGAACCTTCTGATCTACGGCGTGATCTCGCTGGTATTCTCGCTGGTGATCGGCTTCATCCTCGCGGCGCTCCTCGACCAGAAGATCCGCTTCGAGGATACGTTCCGGACTATCTTCCTTTATCCTTTCGCGCTCTCCTTCATCGTCACGGGCCTGGTCTGGCAGTGGCTGCTCAATCCAGACTTCGGCATCCAGCGCGTCGTGCGCGATATCGGCTGGACGAGCTTCAGCTTCGATCCGCTCTACAATTCCAGCATCGTCATCTACGGCATTTCGATTGCGGCGCTCTGGCAAGGCACGGGGCTGATCATGTGCCTGATGCTCGCCGGTCTGCGCGGCATCGACGAGGACATCTGGAAGGCGGCGCGGGTGGACGGGATACCGATGTGGAAGACCTATGTCTTCATCGTCATCCCGATGATGCGGCCGGTCTTCATCACCACCCTGGTGATCATCGCCGCAGGCATCGTCAAGGTCTACGACCTCGTCGTGGCCCAGACCAGCGGCGGTCCGGGCATCGCCTCCGAGGTGCCGGCCAAATATGTCTACGATTACATGTTCTTCGCCCAGAATCTCGGCCAGGGTTTCGCTGCCTCGACCATGATGCTGCTCTCGGTGGTGATCGTCATCGTGCCATGGGCCTATCTCGAATTCGGAGGCAAGAAACATGGCTGAAGTCGCTGCCTCCATGTCCGGTGACGCTCTCCGGCGCGAAGCCCTGTTGCGCGATGCATTGGGGCCGAGCGGAACGAAGCCGCGACACGTGTTCTCGCGCCGCAACATCTTCCTCTACGGCACGCTCATCGTCGTGGCGCTCTATTACCTCTTGCCGCTTTACGTGATGATCGTCACGTCGCTGAAGGGCATGCCGGAAATCCGCCTCGGCAACATCTTCTCGCCGCCGCTGGAAATCACTTTCGAACCCTGGGTGAAGGCCTGGTCCAGCGCCTGCACGGGGCTCAACTGCGACGGGCTTTCGCGCGGCTTCTGGAATTCGGTGCGCATCACCGTGCCGTCGGTGCTGCTGTCGATCGCGGTTGCCTCGGTGAACGGCTACGCTTTAGCCAACTGGCGCTTCAAGGGTGCCGACACCTTCTTCATCATCCTGATCGTCGGCGCCTTCATCCCCTATCAGGTGATGATCTATCCGATCGTCATCATCCTGCGCGAGATCGGCATCTATGGCACGCTGACCGGCCTGGTGATCGTGCATTCGATCTTCGGCATGCCGATCCTGACGCTTCTGTTCCGCAACTATTTCACGTCGATGCCGGAGGAGCTGTTCAGGGCCGCGCGCGTCGACGGCGCCGGCTTCTGGGGCATCTATCTGCGCATCATGCTGCCGATGTCGATGCCGATCTTCGTCGTCGCCATCATCCTGCAGGTCACCGGCATCTGGAACGACTTCCTGTTCGGCGTCGTCTACACCCGCCCCGACACCTATCCGATGACGGTGCAGCTCAACAACATCGTCAACTCGGTGCAGGGCGTGAAGGAATACAACGTCAACATGGCCGCAACCATCCTGACCGGCCTCGTGCCGCTCATCGTCTATTTCGTTTCCGGCAAGCTCTTCGTGCGCGGCATCGCCGCCGGCGCGGTGAAAGGATGATGATGGAAGCAGCGATCGCCAATCCCAGCGTTTCGATCCAGAACCTGTCGCTCAATTTCGGCGTCATGTCGGTACTGAAGACGCTCAACCTCGACGTCGCCGAGGGCGAGTTCATCGTGCTGCTCGGGCCGTCCGGCTGCGGCAAGTCGACCTTGCTCAACTGCATCGCCGGCCTGCTCGACATTTCGGAAGGCCGCATCTTCATCAAGGGCAAGAACGTCACCTGGGAGGAGCCGAAGGATCGCGGCATCGGCATGGTGTTCCAGTCCTACGCGCTCTATCCGCAGATGACGGTGGAGAAGAACCTCTCCTTCGGCCTGCGCGTCGCCGGCGTGCCGAAGGACGAGATCGCCAAACGCATCGCGCGTGCCGCCGAGATCCTGCAGATCGAGCCGTTGCTGCAGAGGAAGCCCTCGGCGCTCTCCGGCGGCCAGCGCCAGCGCGTGGCGATCGGGCGGGCGCTGGTGCGCGATGTCGACGTCTTCCTGTTCGACGAACCCCTGTCCAACCTCGATGCCAAGCTGCGCTCGGAGCTGCGCGTCGAGATCAAGCTTTTGCATCGCAGGCTGCAGAACACCATGATCTACGTCACCCACGACCAGATCGAGGCGATGACGCTCGCCGACCGCATCGCGGTGATGAAGGGCGGCGTCATCCAGCAGCTCGATGCGCCGCAGACCATCTACAACCGCCCGGTCAACCGCTTCGTCGCCGGCTTCCTCGGCTCGCCGGCGATGAATTTCATCAAGGGTCACCTGGAGACCGGCGAGGCGCCGGTGTTCAAGGCGGACGGCGTGTCGGTGCCGCTCGGCCGCTATCAATTCGACGGCGACGGCGGCCGCGCCGCCAAGCCCTGCGTGTTCGGCATCCGGCCCGAGCATATCGCTTTTGGCGAAGCGGCGCGGGCCATGCCCTTCACCGCCGAGTCGACGGTCGAGATCGTCGATCCGATGGGCTCCGACACGCTGGTGTGGACCAAGCTTGGCGGCCAGATCCTTTCCTTCCGCGTCGAAGCCGACAAGACGCTGCGGAACGGCGATGCGATCCGCATCGGCTTCGATCCGGCGCGCGCTTCGCTGTTCGATGCCGAGACCGACAGCCGCCTTTAACCTCCCAGACCACAACCTCCCGGAACCATCAAGCAGAACGGACAGACAGATGAACTGGTCATTCCAACTTTATAGTGCCCGAAACTTTCAGCCATGGGACGGCGTGCTGAAAATGCTCGGCGAGCTCGGCTACCGCCAGGTCGAAGGTTTCGGCGGCGTCTATGACGATCCCAAGGCTTTCCGCGCCGAGCTCGACAAGAACGGACTTGCCATGCCGACCGGGCATTTCTCGATCGATGCGCTGGAAAAGGATTTCGACGGCGTGCGCAGGATCGCCGATGCGCTGGGCATCACGCTCTTGATCTGCCCCTACCTGATGCCCGATGCGCGGCCGGGCGATGCCGCCGGCTGGCGCGGCTTCGGCGCGCGTCTCGCCAAGGTCGGCGAGACGGCGAAGAAGGCCGGCTACGGCTTTGCCTGGCATAACCACGATTTCGAGTTCAAGGCACTCGCCGACGGTTCTGTGCCGCAGGACCATATCCTGTCGACCGCGCCCGACATCGGCTGGGAAATGGACGTCGCCTGGGTGGTGCGCGGCGGCGCCGATCCGCTGCCCTGGATCGAGAAGCACGGTAAGCGCATCAATGCCGTCCACGTCAAGGACATGGCGAAGCCCGGCGAGGGACTGGACGAGGACGGATGGTCGGATGTCGGCCACGGCACCATCGACTGGCCCGGCCTGATCAAGGCGCTGCGCGCTGGAAGCGCGGCGCAGTATTTCGTCATGGAGCAAGACAACCCCAACGACATCGAGCGCTTTGCCCGTCGCTCGATCGCAGCAGCCAAGAGCTGGTAGGAGCAGATCAAAATGGCAAGCAAACTTGGCGTAGGCGTCATCGGCTGCGGCAACATCTCGAAAGCGTATTTCTCGCTGGCCCCGCTGTTCCGCGGCATCAAGATGCGTGCATGCGCGGACATCAACATGGACGCAGCGAAGATGCGGGCGAAGGAGTTCAAGCTCCGCGCCGAGACGGTCAACGAGCTTCTCAAGGACGAGGAGATCGACATCGTCGTCAACCTCACCGTTCCGGCCGTGCATTATGAAGTGTCGAAGGCGGTGCTCGAGGCCGGCAAGCACGTCTATTCGGAAAAGCCCTTCGTGCTGTCGATCGAGGAAGGGCTCGACCTCAAGCAGCGGGCCGAGACGAAGGGGCTGCGCATCGGTTCGGCGCCGGATACGTTCTTCGGCGGTGCGCATCAGCTGGCACGCGAGCTGATCGATAGCGGCAAGCTCGGCAAGATCACCAGCGGCACCTGCCATGTCATGGGCCACGGCATGGAGCACTGGCACCCCAACCCCGACTTCTTCTTCCAGCCTGGCGCCGGCCCGGTGCTCGACATCGGCCCATATTACGTCACCAACCTGATCCAACTGATCGGGCCAGTGAAGCAGGTTGCGGCCTTCGCGGCGACGCCGGCCAAGGAGCGCACCATCAGCTCCAAGCCGCGCGCGGGCGAAAAGATCCCTGTCAACACGCCGACCACCATCCATGCGCTGCTCGAATTCGAGAACGGCGCTGTGGTGACGCTCAACACCAGCTGGGACGTCTGGAGCCACGGCCACGCGCCGATGGAGCTCTATGGCGAGGCGGGCACCGTCTTCGTGCCGGACCCGAACTTCTTCGGCGGCGAGGTCCGCTTCACCGATGCCACCAAGCCGGTGAAGAAGCTGCCGAAGTGGGATCATCCCTTCGGCGTACCCAACGAGATGCACAGCCAAGGCATGATGGCCAACTACCGCACCGCCGGCCTTGCCGACATGGCGATCGCGATCTCCGAAGGGCGGCCGCATCGCTGCTCGATGGAGCTGGCGCTGCATGCCGTCGATGTCATGACCGGCATCCTGCGCTCGGGCGAAAGCGGCAAGTTCGTCGCAATGCAGACGAGCTGCGAGCGACCGGCGGCGCTCGGCATCAAGGAGGCGAAGGCGCTTCTGGCGAAGAAAAAGTAGGTGGCAACTACCCTCTCCCCGTTTCGGCGGGGAGAGGGTAAGGGAGTGGGGCAAGCATCGATTCAACTTATCTGCGCGACGATCGCCGCGCCGCTCCGTTTCCCGAGGATTTTCCATGCCCTATGTCGCCGCCGAGAACCGCTACGAGACAATGATCTACAATCGTTGCGGGCGGTCCGGCCTCAAGCTGCCGGCCATCTCGCTCGGGCTGTGGCACAATTTCGGCAACGACACGCCGCACGGGACCAAGCAGGCGATCGTCCGCAAGGCCTTCGACCTCGGCATCACGCATTTCGACCTCGCCAACAATTACGGCCCGTCGCCGGGCTCGGCCGAGACGGCGTTCGGTGAGATACTGCGCACCGATTTCGCTGCCTATCGCGACGAGCTGATCATCTCGACCAAGGCGGGCTACGGGATGTGGGCCGGCCCCTACGGCGAGTGGGGCAGCCGCAAATACATGTTGGCCAGCCTCGACCAGAGCCTGAAACGCATGGGGCTCGACTATGTCGACATCTTCTATTCCCACCGCTTCGATCCGGAGACGCCGCTGGAAGAGACGATGGGCGCGCTCGATCATGCCGTGCGCTCGGGCAGGGCGCTCTATGCCGGCATCTCTTCCTACAATTCGCAGCGCACGCGCGAAGCAGCCGACATTCTGAGGCAGTTGGGCACGCCCTGCCTCATCCACCAGCCGAGCTACTCCATGCTCAATCGCTGGGTCGAGGAGGACGGGCTGCTGGACACGCTCGACGGTCTCGGCATCGGCTCGATCGTGTTCTCGCCGCTGGCGCAAGGCATGCTGACCGACAAATATCTCGGCGGCATCCCCGAGGGCAGCCGCGCATCCCAAGGCAAATCGCTCAGGCCGGCCTTCATCAACGACCAGTCGATCGCCAACATCAAGGCGCTCAATGCCATCGCCGCCAGGCGCGGACAAACGCTGGCGCAGATGGCGCTGGCCTGGGTGCTGCGCAAGGGCCGGGTGACAACGGCGCTCATCGGCGCCAGCCGGCCGGAGCAGGTCGAGGATTGCGTCGGCGCGCTCAAGGCGCTCGACTTTACGGATGCCGAGCTCGCAGAGATCGATACTTATGCGCGCGAGGCCGACATCAACCTCTGGGCGGCTTCCGCCGAGCGCAAGGGACCGCCGCGCAAATAACGATTGGCCGGCCCGCCATGACCGCTGCCTGTCGCCCGGTGGCACCTGCTGCGGAAACAGTGGCAAAGATGCGCGTTCGTCGCTATCTCATGGACCAGAGCGCGTTCGCGTGCACAATCGGCACGCGAAATGACGCGACGACCGGACGGACAAGATGACGGCAAGGGATGCGCTGACCAAGAACCAGCTGTGCGTGCTCGAGAAGCTCGAGGCCGCCAGCGGGCCGCTCAGCGCCTATATGCTGCTCGACCAGCTGCGCGAGCGCGGCTTCCGGGCGCCGCTTCAGGTCTACCGCGCGCTCGACACGCTGGTGAAATCCGGCTTCGTGCACCGGCTCGAAAGCCTCAACTCCTTCGTCGCCTGCGCCGAGCCGCACGACCACAGCCATTCGATGACCGCCTTCGCCATTTGCGACAGCTGCGGCCAGGTGACCGAGATGTCCGACCATGATGTCGACCACCGGCTGGACGAATGGGTGCGCTCGACCGGCTTCGCCGCCAAGAAGGCGGTGATCGAGTTTCGGGGTGTGTGTGCCAAGTGTAGAGCTGAGGCGGCTTAAGTTAGGCAGCTAACCTGTTTATGCTGGAGGGACAGCGCCCCCCTCTGTCCTGCCGGACATCTCCCCCGCAAGGGGGGAGATTGGCAGCTTTCGCGCCCCGCTCATTCTGCAACGTTGGAGATTGGCGAAATCCGACGTGACTGCTGATCTCCCCCCTTGCGGGGGAGATGTCCGGCAGGACAGAGGGGGGTGTGAAGGATCGCGGCGCTTTGCCGGTATCTACGTCCGCCGAAGCTCAGTGCGCCTCGTCCCAGTTGTCGGCGGCACGCGCGTCGACATGCAGCGGCACAGACATCGAGACTGCCGGCATCGGCGCGTTCTCCATCACGCGGCGCACGACGGGAATCGTCGCCTCGACCTCCGCTTCCACCGTCTCGAAGATCAGCTCGTCATGCACCTGCAAGAGCATGCGGGCCGACAGCTTCGCCTTCTCCAGCGCCTCTTCCATATGCACCATGGCACGGCGGATGATATCGGCAGCGGTGCCCTGGAGCCTGGCATTGATCGAGGCGCGCTCGTTGAAGGCGCGGATCGACGGATTGGAGGACCTTATCTCCGGATAGTGGATACGGCGGCCGAAGATGGTCTCGACGAAGCCGTTTTCCCGCGCGTAGGCCTTGGTTTCCTCGATATAGTCGCGGATGCCCGGGAAGCGCTCGAAATAGCGCTTGATGTAGGCGCTTGCCTCCTCGCGCGGGATCGACAGCTGGTTGGCGAGGCCGAAGGCCGAGATGCCATAGATGATGCCGAAATTGATCGCCTTAGCGCGACGGCGCACTTCCGACGGCATGCCCGCGACCGGCACGTTGAACATTTCCGATGCGGTGATGGCATGGATGTCGGCGCCGTCGGCGAAGGCCTGCTTGAGCTGCGGAATCTCGGCGACGTGCGCCAGCACGCGCAATTCGATCTGGCTGTAGTCGGCCGAGACCAGCTTGTGACCCTTCTCGGCGATGAAGGCGGTTCGGATCTTGCGGCCCTCGGCGGTGCGCACCGGAATGTTCTGCAGATTGGGGTCGGAGGACGACAGGCGTCCTGTGGTCGTCGCGGCCAGCGCATAGGAAGTGTGAACGCGATTGGTTGCGGGATTGATGAAGCCCGGCAACGCATCGGTATAGGTCGATTTCAGCTTGGTGAGCTGGCGCCAGTCGACGATTTTGCGCGGCAGTTCGTGGCCCTCCGCCGCAAGATCCTCCAGAAGCTGCGCCGAGGTCGACCACTGGCCGGTCCTGGTCTTGGAGCCGCCCGGCAGGCCCATCTTGCCGAACAGAATGTCGCCGAGCTGCTTGGGCGAGCCGATGTTGATGCGCTCGCCGACGATCCCGTAGATCTCCTCCTCGACACGGGCGGCGCCTTGCGCCAGCTCGCCCGAGAGCCGGGATAGGATCTGGCGGTCGACCGAGATGCCGCGCTGTTCCATGCGGGCGAGCACGGGCACCAGCGGCCGCTCCAGCCGCTCATAGACGGAAACGAGACCCTTGGCGGCAAGCCGAGGCTTCAGCAACTGCCAGAGCCGCAGCGCCAGATCGGCCTGCTCGCCGGCATAGGCGGTCGCCCGCTCGATATCGACCTGGTCGAAGCCGACGGCGCTCTTGCCCGATCCGGCAAGCTCCTTCTTCGACGCCGGGGCATGACCCAGCCACTTCTCCGACAGCGAGGCGAGGTCGTGGCCGCCGGAGGTGCCGGCATCGAGCACATAAGAGATCAGCATCGTATCGTCGAACGGGGCGACCTCGATGCCGTGCCGGCTCATCACGACGATGTCGTATTTCATGTCCTGCACGATCTTGAGAACCGCCCGGTCCTCGAGCACCGGCTTGAGCAGCGCCAGCGCTTCGCGGACGGGGACCTGGTCCGCCAGCAGGCCGCCGCCAAGCAGGTCACCGTTGCCGTTTTTGTGGGCGAGCGGCAGATAGACGGCGCGGCCCGGCGCGACTGCCATGGAGAGGCCGATCAACTCGGCCTTCATCGGGTCGGACGATGTGGTTTCGGCCTCGAGAGCGAGGATGCCGGCTTCGTTCACCTCGGCGATCCAGGCTTTGAGCGCGGCCGCATCGCGAATGGCTGTGTAGGCTGAGGGATCGATCTTGAGCGCCGCCGCCTTTTCGAGCCGCAATGCCGAGAGCAGGGAAGGGGTGTCGCCCTGGGGCGGAGTGTCTTCGGCCCTGACGGGCGGCTGGGCAGGCTTTGCGGCATCGCCTGCGGCGGCTGCGGCTGGCGGCGCACCGGCGCCGACATCGGGGCCGTGCGCGGTATCGGCGCGCTCGATGGTGACGGGCGCGGCCTGGACGTCGCCGATGTCGGTCCCGGTCGCTTCCGCGACGCGGCGGGTCAGCGTGGTGAATTCCATCGTCTTCAGGAAGCCGATCAGCTTCGGCCCGTCCGCCGCATGAAGGATGAGATCGTCCAGCCCTTCCTTCAGCGGCACGTCGTTCTTCAACGTCACCAGCTCACGCGATATGCGCGCCTTGTCGGCGTTGGCGATGATCGATTCGCGCCGCTTGTCCTGTTTGATCTCGGAGGCGCGTGCGAGCAGCCCGTCAAGGTCGCCGAACTGCTCCAGAAGCTGTGCTGCGGTCTTCGGTCCGATGCCCGGCACGCCAGGCACATTGTCGATCGAGTCGCCGGTCAGCGCCTGCAGGTCGATCATCTTTTCCGGCGGCACGCCCCATTTCTCGATCACTTCGGGGATGCTGATCCGGCGATCCTTCATCGGATCGTACATACGGACCGTCGGGCCGACGAGCTGCATCAGGTCCTTGTCGGAGGAGACGATGGTGGTGTCGCCGCCGGCCTCGCAGGCCAGCCGGCAATAGGTGGCAATGATGTCGTCGGCCTCGAAACCTTCCATCTCGATGCAGGGCAGGTTGAACGCCACGGTCGCCTGGCGGATCAGGCCGAATTGCGGGATGAGGTCTTCCGGCGGCGCCGAACGGTTGGCCTTGTATTCGGGATAAAGATCGCTGCGAAAGGTTTTGGAGGAATAGTCGAAGATGACAGCGAAATGCGTCGGCGCAATGCCCACGCTGGTGTTGCGGGCGTCCTGCATCAGCTTCCACACCATGTTGCAGAAGCCGAGCACGGCGCTGGTCGGCAGGCCGTCGGACTTGCGGTTGAGCGGCGGCAGCGCGTGGTAGGCGCGGAAAATGTAGCCGGAGCCATCGACAAGGAAGAGATGATCGCCTTTTTTCATGCCGGCAGGGATAGCGCGGCCGGGCTCCGCGGTCCATGCCAAAGGCGGCGCAACCCACGGGTTCCGGCAATGCCCCTGACAGTTCCTGTCCGACGGGATGGGCCGCTCACGGTCATGTTACAAAAGTGTAATCTTCGTGCCCTTGAATCGCCATGTTCAGGGACCCAAATAGCTGTCATCGGCAGTTTTTAGCCGAAGTCCGGTGTAAGGCCCGTCCCCCGCCTATCCCGGACAAACTGCGGCAGCCTATCCCCCCTCTCCGGGCTGCCGCAACGTTTCAGTAGAGACCGCCGTGGTTTCCCCTCCACCACGGCGGTTCTTTTTTGCCTTTCGATCGGCTTGGTCCAACGATCGCGGCTTTCCGTTTCCGGTCTTGCCCTTTAGGGTCTGCCGCAAAATCGAAAGGCCACTGCATGTCCAGAATCTCCCCCGTCCTCGACCGCCTCGACCAGAATCTCGACCAGAGCCTGGAACGGCTTTTTGGCCTGCTCGGCATCAAGTCGATCTCCACCGACCCGGCCTTTGCCACCGATTGTCGCACGGCTGCCGACTGGCTGGTCGGCGAGCTCAGGCTGATCGGTTTCGACGCCAGCGTGCGCGACACGCCCGGCCACCCGATGGTGGTGGCGCATCACGAAGGGCCGGCCGGCGCGCCGCATGTGCTGTTCTACGGTCATTACGACGTGCAGCCGGTCGATCCGATCGAGCTTTGGGAGAGCGATCCATTCGCGCCGTCGATCAAGGAGATCGAGCCTGGCCGCAGGGTGATCACCGGGCGCGGCTCGGCCGACGACAAAGGGCAGTTGATGACCTTCGTGGAGGCCTGCCGCGCCTGGAAGCAGGTGCACGGCAATCTGCCCTGCCGCGTCACCATCCTGTTCGAAGGCGAGGAGGAATCCGGCTCGCCGTCGCTGAAGCCGTTCCTCGAGGCGAATGCCGCGGAGCTGAAAGCGGATTTCGCGCTGGTCTGCGACACCAGCATGTGGGATCGCGAAACGCCTTCGATCTGCGTGTCGCTGCGCGGCATGGTCGGCGAGGAAGTCACGGTCAAGGCGGCCAGCCGCGATCTGCATTCCGGGCTCTATGGCGGTCCGGCTGCCAATCCGATCCGGATCCTGGCCAGGATCCTAGCCGACATCCATGATCAAAACGGCCGCGTCACCATTCCGGGCTTTTATGACGGCGTCGAGGAGACGCCCTCGCAGGTGCTGAAGTCCTGGGAGGGGCTCGGCGAAACCGCTGAGACCTTCCTCGGACCGGTCGGGCTTTCCATCCCCGCCGGCGAGAAGGGCCGCTCCGTGCTCGAGCTCACCTGGGCGCGGCCGGCGGCCGAGTTCAACGGGATCATCGGCGGCTATACCGGCAAGGGCTTCAAGACGGTGATTGCGGCGGAAGCCTCGGCGAAAGTGTCGTTCCGCCTCGTGCACAAGCAGGATCCGAAGAAGATCCGCGCCGCCTTCCAGGCGTTCGTGCGCGAGCGTATTCCCGGCGACTGCTCGGTCGAATTCCATCCGCATGGCGGCTCGCCGGCGATCCAGCTCTCCTACGACTCGCCTTTCCTGGCCAAGGCCAAGGATGCGCTTTCCGACGAATGGGAAAAGCAGGCTCTCAGCATCGGCGGCGGCGGCTCCATTCCCGTGGTCGGCGACTTCCAGACCTATCTCGGCATGGAATCGCTGCTGGTCGGCTTCGGCCTCGATGACGACCGCATCCATTCGCCCAACGAAAAATACGAGCTCACCTCCTTCCACAAGGGGCAGCGCTCCTGGGCGCGCATCCTCGATGCGCTGACGCGCTGAGACGCGTGAGATCAAGTTTCTGTTGATTTTTCTCGGGATCGCGGCGAGGACGATCTATCTAGCGCAAAGTGCTGCGGCGTCCTTTGCGCATCCCAAAGGATGCGCGACGCTGCAGGCCGCGATCCGGAGAAGAGAATGACCGACATCCGTTTCCACAAGAACGATCTGCCGGAATTGTCCCGCTACAATGTCGGGGCCGTGGCCATCGACACGGAGACGCTGGGGCTCAACCCGCACCGCGACCGGCTCTGCGTGGTGCAGATCTCGCCCGGCGACGGCAGCGCCGATGTCATCCAGATCGCGCCTGGTCAGAGGAAGGCGCCGAACCTCGTCACGCTGCTCAGAAACCGCGCTATCACCAAGCTGTTCCATTACGGCCGCTTCGATATCGCCGTGCTTTATCACGCCTTCGGCGTCATGGCCGAGCCGGTGTTTTGCACCAAGATCGCCTCGCGGCTCACCCGCACCTATACCGACCGGCATGGGTTGAAGGACATCTGCAACGAACTGCTCGGCATCGGCCTTTCGAAGGCGCAGCAGTCGTCGGACTGGGCGGCCGAAACGCTCTCGCCCGAGCAGCTCGAATACGCCGCATCGGACGTGCTCTACCTCCATCGGCTGCACGAGGTTCTTGCCATGCGGCTGGCGCGCGAGGGCCGCACCAAGGAGGCCGACGCCTGCTTCCGCTTCCTGCCGACGCGCGCCAAGCTCGACCTGATGGGCTGGGCGGAGGAAGACATCTTCGCGCACAGCTGACGGAACCCGGCGCGTCGAGCGGCGTTCCTGCCGGGTCCTTGTCGGAGTGAGATGGGGGAGGCAGTGAAATGGCAGAGCGCAAACCAATCGCGAGCGCGCCGAAGGACGGCTCCAAGGTCACCGTCATGTGGAAGGACGGCAACGGCGTGGTCAATGAATCCGTCGGCCAATATCGCGACGGCGGCTGGTGGGTCTACACCGACAGCAACACGCAGAAGAAGGTCGATCCGACGAGCTGGCGGCCGGCATCGGGCGATGACGACGACTAAAAGCGCGTCGCGATGAGCCGGATTGAGGCGACGCGCTTTTAGCTTTTTCTACGCATGTCGTTATCCCAAAACCGCTGCACACTGCGTTCGTAGCGCCGTCGCTGGCGCCGGCAAGGACTTTCGCATAGCTTGAATTCGTTGATCTCGAAGGCGATTCGGAGCCTTGCTCCGCTCGCGTCGCTTGCCCGGAGGGAACCTGCATGGGTATCGAAAGTCTTCTCGTCTTCATCATCATCGGCGCCATCGCCGGCTGGCTCGCCGGCCTGATCGTGTCGGGCTTCGGCTTCGGCCTGATCGGCAACATCGTCGTCGGTATCATCGGCGCCTTCATCGCCGGCTGGCTCTTCCCGAGGCTGGGCTTTGCCATCGGCGGCGGCATCCTGGCCTCCATCATTAATGCCACGATCGGCGCCATCATCCTGTTGTTGGTGGTCCGGGTCTTGAAGCGGGCGTGAGGCTCAATCGCAGGAGGGGCGCGTGATGAGACAGAACCTGCTCTATCTCATCATCGGCGCGCTGGTCGTCGTGGTCATCGCACTTGGCGCCTACATCTATCGCGAGCAGACCAGGCCGAAAGGCGTCGAGCTCAAGATCGATGACAAGGGCATTTCGATCCAGCAGAACTGATCCCGTCGCATCCCGCGGCTGACGGGCCCGCTCCACTCGCACCCCTGCGGCGGGTTTTGTCCATCCCTCGTTTCAGGGCGGCCGCGGGCGGTGCTCATCAATCTTGCGGGAGTGGGGCAGCAAGAAGGGTGACGTTCGGGCGGTTCGGCGGTATCATGGTTAAATAGGGAGTTTGGGGCCAACCAACCTAGCCACTAGGAGGTTGCCATGAGGCACCAAACACTGGACCAGCTGCACGCTGTTGCCGAGGTCAAAACCGCCAAACCCGTCATGAGCCGAACCCAGCGTCTCGTCCGTTGGGCGGAGCTTCTCGAGCGTGAGCCCGGCCGGCTCCTGACCGCGCTTACCGGCACCGAATATCGCGCCCCGCGGGAACGCAATGTCATGCGCGGCGACGGCTCGCCGATATCCGTCGCCCTGGAAGACCCGGTTTTGTACGATGAGGGTTTGAAAAACGACACCTACGGCGAAGCAAAGCGCTTCTTCGAGCTGACCGACCATCAGTTGCATGAGATCGTCTGCTACTGCCATGTCGGCGACGTCATGCAGGCATCGAGAGCGGCGCTTTCGGTCCGTGCAGTGCTCGACTAGTGTGATCCACGCCTGACTTGCCTGCCGGATGCAGTCCGGCAAGGAGCGCGGTCGGATCCTTGCGCCGATCGCGCTCCTGCAAGGCTCAAAACACCGATGGTCTCGAAGCCGTAAGCTCCCCCTGCGGAACGGCGGGATCGTCTGATTTGTTACCGACAGGTGTCACAGCTTTCCTACTCCGTTGTGCTAGTTTTTTTCCTGCGCCGATTGGTGTGCGACTGCGCGACGGCGAGTTTTAACTCGGGTGTGATCTCCACAGGCGCATTCTCTGCCCCATGCGGGTTCTGCAACCCTTCGACGTGGACGGTCGGGAATGGCAGTTCGATGCCCTGCTCCTTGAAGACTTGGCGGATGCGCACATAGAATTTGCGTTTCATACCGAAGGCGCCTCCCGGTCTGGTTGTGACTTTGACCCTCAATACGATGCCGTACTCGCCGAATTCCTGTACGCCCTGCATCTTGATCGGTGAGAGCACCCAGGGTTTGAATTCGGGGTCTTCCGCCAGTTCGAGGCCGATTCGCTTGATCAGCTTGCGAGCGAAGTCGATATCGGTGTCATAGCCGACGGTGATGTTGAATTTGTCGGTAACCCAGTCACGGCTCTGGTTCTGGACTGCCCCGAGTTCACCGAAAGGTATTGTGAACAGCGAGCCACGATGGTGGCGCAGCTTCACCGAGCGCAGCGAAAAGCTCTCCACCGTTCCCACATAACGGCCGGCTGTAATGTATTCGCCAACACGAAACGCATCATCGAGCAAAAAAAACACGCCCGAAATGACGTCCTTGACCAGGGTTTGTGCTCCAAATCCCACAGCGACACCAACGACGCCGGCGCCGGCGATCAGCGGGCCGATCTCGATACCCATTGAGGCGAGTATCATCAGCACCGCCATGACGACGATCACTGCGAGCAGAATGTTTTGGATGATCGGCAAGAGCGTGCGCAACCGCGCCTGCTGCGGATCGACGATCGGCATCTCCTCGTCGCCGATCTCCGCGTGCGGCGTTTCGATGCCCAGCTTTCTCTCGATCAAAGCTTTGATGATCGACCAGCCGAAATCGGCTGCGAGTGCAATGACCACGACATTGATCAAGCCGCGCAATATGAGCGTGGTCGTCGTATTGCTGTCCTGCATGGACTGCATGTTCAGACCCCAGACACGTGCGAGAACGTAAGCCGCCGCCAGGATCAAGATCATCCGGATTGCGCGATCGATGACAGCGATCGTCACCGCCGGGATCGTAGGCCGGCCAGCATCTTCCGAACCCGGCCGCAGGACGAAATTAACCCCGCGCTGCGTCAGCACGATTGTCAAAGGCAGGAAAAATGCGGCGAAGGTAAACCAGAACAATATGGGAAGGCCGGCGATGCGCAGCAGGAACAGGACGACGAAATAAGCAGTCAAAAACCATGTCGCTCCGGTGTGACCCGCTTGGTGCGCACCCTCTCGCTGTGTTCTTGGCCGACGCCAAACGGCCAGCAAAAAGAGCAACAGCAGTGCGGAATCGGCACCCACTGACAGGACCAGCATTCCATCCTGATCGATGCCGAGACCCGGCAAGAGGATAAACGCAGCACCGAAGAAGGCGAAGACGCCGACGATCCGGGGCAGCCAATAGAACCAATGGTCAGCCATCTCGTTGGTGATCGGCAAAGCACGAACCTCGACGGCGTTCTCGACCTGCATGAAGGAAGGGACGAGCATGGCTGCGAGGTACATGCGCACACCCGCTGTAACGACTGCAGCCATCAGAAATGTCAGCACGATCTCGCGGATAAGCATTGGCCAGTCGAACAACATGAACGCGCCAGCGCTGCCAAGCGCGAACGAGACGATCAGCAGGCTGGAATAAAGCGTGCGACCACCAATCTTCTTGGCCCGCCCAATGGGCGTATCCTTCGGCTGCGCGATGATCCAAAGACGAAACGGACGGGTGAGCCTGTAGGTTGCCCAGGTGAGCGCCACGCCGGCAGCGATGAACATTGCGATCAGCAAAAGCACGCCGGCAGGCCGCCTGCCGGACATATCCTCCATGGTCTCTGCCCGAACGCGCGCGAACTGGCCTGGCAGCAGGGGCAAAGTCCGCACGATTCTTTCGATATGATGCTTGATCCGATCGAGCGTCGAGGACGCCATCGTATTCATCTGGCCTGGTGCGGCCACGGCGTCGGACGATGCGGCCGGTGAAGCTCCTGCCGCGGCAGGCGCTCCCGTTGACCCGGCGTCCTGCTTTCGTTGTTCGGCCATCCAGGCCTTCACCGACGGATCGTCGAGAAGCTCGAATAGCTGTTTGACCCTTTCAGGCGGGACGGTCGCCGGCGCCTGCGCCTGCGCCGGACCAGCCAGCGAGAGGGCGATCCCAAAGACGAGGGACCTGGCGATCAGGAAAAACATCGCGGTCAGATGTCCGACATGTCGTGTCGGGCGCGCCAGGTTCCTGGCTCCCAATCGTCGAATCATTAATTCGGGGCAGCTTGCCATTCAATGTATGTAGACGATGACATAGCGCCCTTGGTAGGGCTGATAGTAGCTGCTGCCGCAGTGCCAGAGCACGGTGCCGTTGATCGAAGTCTTCACACACGCCGCCGGGAGCCTGCTCACGTAGATAGTCGAACGGCGAATCGTTCGGCGTGTGGTACGCCTCGCAACCCCTGCTACACTGCCTGGCGTGAGTGGGTGACCAACTCGCGCCTGTGCGTCGCCGACGAAAGGGGCGAAGGGCGTAACGGCGTCGACAAGCCCTCCAAACATCAAGGCGATGACGATTCCGGCGGCGCCGGTCAATCTCAAGCTAAATCTTGTCATTTTGCGTCCTCCCAGAAACTCACCACTCCGTGCGTTTAGATTCGCGCCCGATGCAAACCGACGCAAACCAGAGCCGAACCCGAAACCGGGCTTGCTCTCTGGCCCAGCGGGCCAGGGGCAATGCATTTACTATTTTAGAATATACTAATTTGAAGATGCGACTTCTATCCGGATTGCGCAAATTCCATCGATGACGGGGGCGCAATTTCGAGGACTGCACTGTGCCCTGGTCACGATCTTCCGGCGCGCTGGAGTGTTTCCTTGGGAGACTCACCGAAGAACAGGCGATAGTTGGCGGCGAAGCGGCCCAAATGGTTGACACCCACATCCATTGCGATCGTTGTAACGCTCAAGCCGTTTGCACGGGCAGTGGTAAGGAGCCGTCTGGCTTCGTTGAGGCGGAGCGCTCTGATGAATTCGAGCGGAGTTACAGCGAATGTGGTGCGAAAGGCGTACTCGAGCTGTCGCCGGCTGACGCCGATTTCCTTGCACAGTCGAACAATGGGTATGTCTTCCCGGATATGAGTGCGAATGAAATCCTCGGCCGCCGATGCTTGTCTAAAATGATGGCTCGCGGAACCGGCTGTGCCGATCTCACGACTATCTGCGCCCGCGAAGGCATCAGCCACCACTCCCAGGTATTCCACGAATGCACCTGGCGGCTGCTTTGGCAGAACCGAATCGCTTGCAACTGTCGCGAGGTGGTCTGCCATCGACTTCATCTGGCTTCGGATTGTTTGCGCTTCACCGGCGGCGAGCCGAACTGCCGTAGGGCGATCGCTGATCTGTTCGAGGACCGTCCCCGCAACAACCGACTGGATTTCCATCCAGGTCGCGGTCGGAACAATGGCGACTGCGTAGGTGAGGCCGGGCCGGACCGTTGCCGTCACGCTCGTGCCGGCAGGGATTGCCAGGACCAAGTCGTCTTCGAGCGGGATGCCGCATATCGTCGACCCACAGGCCCGCTCGATGGCCACTAACGCCACGGAGCCGCGATCGAAACCGCCATTGGCGCGGAAGGCGCAATTGAATTCGGGCAGGTCGAGCGCCCACTTGCCGGGGGACTGGATTTGCCGGATGCGCGAGGGAAGCCAGCCGGTCGAAAGCCTGTCGACCTTCACTGGCAGACCGGAGGCGGCGCTGGTCAGGTCGTCAGGGCCAAGCAGCACATCCCTGTACGAAGGCGATGAAGGCCAGGCAGTCAAAAATACGTCCTTTGCGCAAAGTGGATAGCGGGACGGTTGTATTAGGTGTATCTTAAATTCGAATTGCGCGAGATCAATCGGCGCAAAATATGGCCGATGCACGGCTGGTGGGGACTGTGGACGAAATAGATATGGTTCAGACGGGTTCGCCGAGAACATCGAGCGTCTTTGCCATGATTATCGTACAGCGCCGGGACCGGAGGAGCGAATGGCGCAAGACGTTGATATGTTGATCCGTCACGTTCCGCTGCATCGCCGCCGAATTGACCTAGCGCAAAGCGAGATTTCATCTAGTCTCCGATGCCGTATCGAATATGACTCGGTGCATAGTTCACTCCGGTGTCTTCGCCACCAGCAAGTGGGCTACAGGGAGGAAAGATGGGGACTCTCATGAACAAATTTCGTTCCGCCGCCTCGGGAACGGCAGCGGTGTCTCTACTTTGTGCGGCCAATGCGTTTGCGGCAGACGCGACCAAGCAGCAACAGGATGAAGGCTGGACTGTTACTGTCGCCCCGTATCTGTGGGCATCGGGAATCAACGGCGAAAGCGGCCTTTTCGGATTCCCGCCTCAGGATGTCGATGTGAGCTTCAGCGATGTGCTGCAGCACCTCAAATTCGGCTTCATGGGCGTTACGGAAGCCCGCAACGGGCGTTTCACCATCAGCACGGACACAGTCTACGCCAGGCTCAACGCCGACATAGACACCCCCCGGGGGATCCTCGCTTCAAACATCGATGCGACCGTGAGCACATTCATGGGGACGGCGCTCGGCGGCTACAGCGTGTATTATCAGGACGGGACGAATTTCGATCTGGTGGCCGGCGCCCGCCTGTGGTCGGCCGACAACCGTTTCGAGTTCCACGGCGGCGCGCTTGACGGCACGTCGGCGAGCGATGGCGATACATGGGTCGATCCGGTGATCGGCGCCAAATTCAAGGCCGATGTCGGCAACGGAATCTACCTGGCCGGCTGGGGCATGGTCGGTGGTTTCGGCGCAGGGTCCAAATCCATGTGGGATGTGATGGGTGGCGCCGGTTATCAATTCAACGAAAAGACGTCGATGTTTGTCGGCTATCGGGCTGTGCACGACAATTATAGTCACGACGGCTTCGTGAATAAACTCACCCAGCAGGGACCGATGCTGGGTTTCACGTATAAATTCTCGGTCCAATAAAGGATTGAGACGGAGTGGTTGGTTCGTGGCGCTTGCGTTTAGCTGGGCTGGATGGCGGAGAGGGCATCGGCTGCTGCGCGGCAGCGGTGTGCTTTCTGGTCGGAAAACAGAAACACAGGTCCTGAAGCTTCGGCCTTCAGGGAGGAGTGACGTTGATACCCCAAGAGCATTTACCCAAAGGGGAGAAGGGCGGAGAGTATGAGTATCGATCGAGACTTCCCGGCTGAAGCCGGCACAAGCAACAAAATCACACGGCGCGACGCATTGATGGCCGGCACGGCGGCTGCCGTTTCTCGATTTGCCGCGCCCGTCGGCCTTTCGGGCGCGCTCGCCGGCCTCGCCGGCGCTCAGACGGCGGCGGCTCAAGCGGCGCGGCCCAACATCGTCTACATCATATCGGACGATCAGGGCTGGAAGGACGTGGGCTACCATGGGTCCGATATCAAGACGCCAAACATCGACAAGCTGGCGGCCGAAGGTGCGCGGCTGGAGCAGTACTACGCCCAGCCCATGTGCACGCCGACGCGCGCAGCGCTGATGACTGGCCGCTATCCCTTCCGGTACGGCCTGCAGACCGCCGTTATTCCCCAGGGGGGCTCTTACGGCCTGGCGCTCGACGAATATCCGCTGCCGCAAATGCTCAAGGACGCGGGATACGCCACCGCGATGAGCGGCAAGTGGCACTTGGGCCACTCCAAGACCGCATACTGGCCGCGCCAGCGGGGTTTCGATTCATACTACGGTGCACTGCTCGGCGAGATCGACCATTTCACGCATAAGGCGGCGAATGGCAGTCCGGATTGGTATCGGAACAACAAGGCTCTCAACGAGCAGGGTTACGACAACATTTTATTCGGCGCAGAAGCTGTGCGGGTGATCGACAAACACGATCAGAAAAAGCCCCTGTTCCTGTATCTTGCCTTTACCGCGCCACACACTCCGTTCCAGGCGCCGAAGGAATTTCTCGACCGCTACAGCAACATCACCGACGAGAGTCGGCGGAAATATGCGGCTATGATTTCGGTGATAGACGACGAAATCGGCAAGGTCGTCGAGGCTCTCGAAAAGCGCGGCATGCGCGAGAATACGCTGATAGTCTTCCAGAGTGACAATGGCGGCGTGATCGACGCGCACTTTGCGGGCGAAAGCGCGGTCAAGGGCAAGCTTCCCGCCGACAACGGTCCTTATCGCGAGGGCAAGGGTACGACGTATGAAGGAGGCACGCGTGTTGCTGGCCTCGTCAACTGGCCGGGAAAGATCAAGCCTGCGTCGGTCGATGGTGTGATGCACGTCGTCGACATGTATCCGACGCTCGCAGGCCTGGCGGGCGCCAAGCTCGGCAAGAACAAGCCGCTGGATGGCATGGACATGTGGCCGGTGCTCAGCGAAGGAAAGTCCTCGCCACGAACCGAGGTCGTCTACAATGTCGAGCCGATGACCGCCGCCGTGCGCGAGGGCGATTTGAAGCTCGTCTGGAAAGCGACGCTGCCGCAGAAGATCGAGCTCTTCGACCTTTCCAAGGATCATCAGGAGACGAACAACCTGGCTGATCAGAATCCCGAAATGGTGAAGAAGCTGCAGGCGCGCATCACGGAACTTGCGTCTCAGATGGCTCCCCCGCTGATCATGCTGGATGCCGTGAAGATGCTTGTGCACTCGCAGACCTTGCTGCCTGACGCATCCGAAATGTTCAATGTTGGGGACTGATCGGGATGGGCAGGCCGATTGAGGCGCTGGCCCGCGAGGACATGGTATGGGTGCCCGGCGGCGAATTCCTGATGGGCTCGAACAGCCATTATCCGGAAGAGGCGCCGGCGCATCGCGTCGTCGTCGGCGGCTTCTGGATGGATCGCACGACGGTCACGAATGCCGAGTTCAGGCGCTTCGTCGAGGCCAGCGGCTACGTCACGCTGGCCGAGCGACCGGCAAATGCGGCTGACTATCCCGGAGCCAGCGTCGATTCATTGGCTCCGGCTTCAGCCCTGTTCGTCAGGCCTCCACGCGGCATCGATCGCAACAATCATTACAACTGGTGGGCTTACGTCCGGGGGGCAAATTGGCGGCATCCACGCGGGCCAGCCAGCGGCCTCAAGGGGCTAGAGAGCCATCCTGTCGTGCACATCGCCTACGAGGACGCGGAAGCCTATGCAAACTGGGCGGGAAAGGCGCTGCCGACCGAGGCCGAGTGGGAGTTTGCCGCGCGCGGCGGATTGGACGGCGCCGAATTCGTATGGGGCGACGAACTGACCCCCGGCGGCCAGCATATGGCCAACACCTATCAGGGCGAGTTTCCATTCCGCAACGATTGCGAGGACGGCTACGAATGGACCGCGCCGGTAGGCTCGTTTCCGGCAAACGGCTATGGGCTCTACGATATGGCCGGCAACGTCTGGCAGTGGACTGTCGACTGGTACCAGGAGCACCGGCAGATCGAGAGCCCGTGCTGCACGATGACCAATCCGCGCGGCGGCGAGCGCGAGGCAAGCTACGATCCGCTGACGCCCGACATCAGGATCCCGCGCAAGGTGACCAAGGGCGGATCCTTCCTATGTGCTCCCAGCTACTGTCGACGTTACCGCCCGGCCGCTCGCATGGCGCAGCCCGTGGATACGTCCACCTGTCACCTTGGCTTTCGTTGCATCGCGCGTTCGTCGTGAGGGGAGGTGCGGCGCGCTCTATGGACATCGCAGCACCGGGACATTCGCAAAGGGAAAGTAATGGCGAGGTCAAAATCGGCGCGCTGGCGGGGTGCAGGAAGTATATCGGCCGTTTTCCTCACGCTGACGGCGTGCGGAACAGGCCCGGAAGGCGTCCTGGCGCCGATCCCCGCGAACCTGGTTTCGCCGGCAGCCTCGGATGTGACGATGCTGGTTGCGACCAGCCGCAAGCCTTCCGGCGACCCGGCGACCTTGTTCACGGGCGAGCGCAGCCCGGCACTTTCCTTGACCGACCTCACCATCTCAATCCCGCCGAACCGTGCGCCCGGCACGGTCGAATGGCCGAAAAAGCTGCCGCCCGATCCCCGGAAGGATTTCGCCGTCGTTGCCGCGAAAAATCTGTCGATTCCCAAAGCTCACAAATGGCTGCATTCTCATAATTCGAACGGCCGCGTTCTCGTCTTCGTGCATGGCTTCAACAACCGGTATGAGGATTCGGTGTTTCGCTTCGCGCAGTTCGTGCATGACTCGCGGGCAAAGGTCGTGCCGGTCCTTTTCACATGGCCGTCGCGCGCCAGTGTTCTCGGCTACAACTACGACAAGGAAAGCACCAATTTTTCACGCACCGCGTTCGAGCGGACGTTAAAGGCCTTGGCTGACGACCGCGGCGTGACGGACGTCACGGTCATGGCGCACTCGATGGGCACCTGGCTCGCGATGGAATCATTGAGGCAGATGGCGTTGGAGGACGGGCGCGTTTCGCCCAAGATCAGGAACGTCATCCTGGCATCTCCCGATCTCGACGTGGATGTCTTCGGCCGCCAGTGGACCGAGCTCGGACCGAAAAAGCCGAAGTTCACCATCACCGTCTCGCGGGACGACCGGGCGCTTGCCGTTTCGCGTCTGATCGCGGGCAATGTCGATAGGGTGGGGCAGGCCGATCCGTCAAAGGAGCCGTACAAATCGAAGCTGCAGGCGGCCGGTATAACGGTTCTGGATCTGACTGACGTGAAGACCGCGGATCGTTTGAACCACAGCAAGTTTGCCGAAAGTCCTGAGATCGTTCAGTTGCTTGGGGCGCAACTCGCTTCCGGCCAAACCTTGACGGACCAGAGAGTGGGTCTTGGCGACGAACTGGGCCTGGTGGTCGCCGGCACAGTCGACACGATCGGCAACGCCGCGGCAAGCACGGTCAGCGCGCCCATTGCGGCTGTTGAGGGGAACACGAACAAACCGCCGCCCGACGACCTGGAGACGATACTGAAGGGCGATGCGACGACGCAGTGATTCGTAGCCCCAGTGTTTACTCGGTTCTTCGTGGCTGCGGAAAATCGTCAGCGCTGGGACTGCGCTACTCCGTTGAGGCGGTAAGGTTGGTGATTGCACATTCGCCGGGAACAATGCAGCCTAGCTTTGAGGCTCGAAACTTACCTCCCGGGGCGGGACCATGCAGGAAGGACACGCAGCACAGCAGCCGGTGCAGAAGTCATGACACGCGCCCAGTTGGCCGGCGTCATCCTGGGCTTGTCGCTGGTAGCGGTGCTTACCATTGTCCGGGCGAGCGACCCGCAGCCGTTGAGACTGGCCCGCGAAGCGACGTTCGACCAATATCAGAGGCTGGCACCTCGCCACTTCGAGTCGATGCCCGTCCGCGTGGTCGACATCGACGAGGCCTCATTGCAGCAGTTCGGGCAGTGGCCGTGGCCCAGGGATCGCATGGCGGCTCTGGTCGAGAAACTGACGGAGCTTGGTGCGGCAGCCATCGCATTCGACATCCTTTTCGCCGAGCCCGATCGTCTGTCGCCTCGCACTGTCGTCCGCGACGTGCCAGGCATCGATCCTGCCCTGCTCGACCGCCTGCCCGACAACGACGAGACCTTCGCCCGGTCGATCGCCGGCAAGCCAGTTATCCTGGGTTACGGCATCTCCAACGAAGGGAACTATCGTCCGCGAATGAAGGCTGGCATCGCCTTTACGGGCGAAAGCCCGGTCGATGCTCCTCCCCACATCAAGGCAGCCACACCGCTGCGGCCGCAGCTTGAGGCCAATGCCGCCGGCATCGGGCATATCAGCCTCAATCCGGGCAGGTCGACCGCTGTTGTGAGGGCAACTCCACTTTTTCTGACTGATGGCGAGCAGCTTTATCCGGATCTTGCGCTCGAGGCCATGAGGGTTGCGCAAGGCGCCTCCACCTATCTCATTGCCGGCGCGCCGGATCGGCAGGGCATAATGACCTCCGTCAAGATCGGCGACTTCGTTATCCCGGTGACCTCGGCCGGCGAACTCTGGCTCTATGTCAGTCCCGACAGAGCGGAACGGTATGTTTCGGCGAAGGACGTGCTCGCACCCGACGGCGTCTCGCCTGAAACAAAGGCCGCGATCGACGGCAGCATCGTGTTTGTCGGCACTTCCGCCGCCGGGCTCCAGGATATTCGTGTCACGGCACTCGGTGAGAACGTGCCGGGCGTCTCGCTCCACGCGCAGATGGTTGAACAGGTACTGTCCGGCCACTATCTGTCGCGGCCCGACTGGGCAAACGGGCTGGAAATCGCGTCGATCGCGATGCTGGGCATCCTTCTGGTGATTCTCACGATTTTCGTAAGCCCCGCGATTGCGCTCGCCTGCGGCCTGGCGATCACGGGCCTGGCGCTCGTCGCATCATGGCTTGCCTTTTCGCTTGCGGGACTGCTGTTCGACCCGTTTGCGCCGATCGTCATGGGCACGATCACGCATTTCGCGACAACCTCTTTCCGCTTCCTGGTGACTGACCGGGAGCGGCGCGCGATCCGGCGGGCCTTCGGCCAATATTTGTCGCCGTCGCTTCTCTACCGCATCGAGCACACGCGCAACGCACTTCGTCTTGGCGGAGACGACCGCGAGCTGACCGTGATGTTTGTCGATGTGCGCAACTTCACCGAGATCAGCGAAAGACTGCCGCCCACCGCTGTCGTACGGTTTCTGAACACGCTTCTCGACGCGCTCAGCCGTCATGTCACCGCCAATGAAGGCACACTCGACAAGTTCATCGGCGATTCGATCATGGCCTTTTGGAATGCCCCGGTCGATGTCACCGACCATCCTGCCAAGGCCGTTCGCGCGGCATTGGCCATGCGCGAGACGATTGCCCGCCTCAACGAAAGCGATGCATTCGGATTCGGGGCCGGGCAGACGGTTCGCATCGGTATCGGAATCCATACCGGCGTCGCCTGCGTCGGAAACATGGGTGCGGAGTCGCGATTCAACTATTCGGCCGTTGGCGACGCGGTGAACATAGCAGCGCGTATCGAGACAGCGTGCAAGACGGTGAGTTTCGACATCCTCGCGTCCGACAACACAGTAAGATCGCTGCCAGGCTGGGCCTTGCTCGACGCGGGATCGCTGGAGCTCAAGGGAAAGAGCGCGAGGACGAGAATCAACGCCGTCGTCGGCGATGAAAATGTTGCGTCGTCGCCGGATTTTGCGGAATTGCGGCTTCTCCACGGCAAGCTCATCGAGGCGTTGCATTCGCGCTCGCCAGGCAGCCGAAAGATCGTCGCGGCGGCCAAAGCCAAGGCCGCGGGCCTGCCGGCAGGCTTGCAGGACTTCTATGGCCGGATATCGCGCAGAGCGGATGATTTTCTTGCCAAACGGGCGGGAGCGGCGGTGGAAGCGAATGCCGGCTATGCGGAGCAACAATTCGGCTCCGGTTCCTGATCAGCACTCATACAGGGCCTGCCGTTGCCACCGCGCTTGCGCTATCCGTGGCCAGGGCCGTTGGATTTTCCGGGATTGCTGGGATCGTGCTTACCCGGATCATTTCCATGGCCGTTGTTGCCGTCATCGCCCTGCGGTGGCGGGTCCGGCGGGCTCGGCGTATCGGGCGTGCCCGGACTGGGTGGACCGGGCGCCGGTGAGTTGCGCTGCTGCGGCCGCGCCGTATGCTCTTGCTGAATGGCAGCCGTAAGCCCGCAATTTCCGCCGATTGCGGCAAGGCCTCCCGAAAGCTGCTGATTGCCGGTCAGAAACGGCAATGCCCGCGATGTGCCGAGTGCGGTGAGCACAGATCGATTGACCTTGATAACGTCGGTCATCGCGCCTGATGGTGTCGCGACCACACAATCGCAGCGCCGCTTCAGTTCCCTGCACCCGCTGCCGCCGCAGAACCGGGCCGACCCCTTCAAGAGCACGACGGCGGTTTTGCCGTTGGGCGCGATGTGGACATCGAATGCTGTTCCCCGCACGCCTATCGTGCCTGCTGGCGTCACGATCTGGTAGGCGGACGAGGGCGAGCTCCCGCTTATCCAGCGAAACGTTCCCTTGGCAGCGCGGATGGTAAGGTTCTTCACTGAATTCTCATTGTTGAAGACGTACTTGTCGATGACGACGGAAGAACCCCACCCTACCGCCAGCTTGGTGCCGTCCAGGAACACGAATTGGCCAAGCCCGGTATTGGATGTACTGATACGTTCGTCCCGATGAACGGGTGCGCTGACCACCAGCGGTCCGGTTGCGCCGGTAACGGCAGTCTTGATCACGACTGCCTGGCCCACTGCTTCGGCGGCCATTATCGGTGTCGAATTGTTGAGCGTCGCGGCCAGTGCGACAATAGCAGCCCACCTCAAGGACGGCATGGCATCCTCCTGCAATGCCTTTATTAGCACATGCTTGAAAGACTGTCTCTGCGGAGGCATACATCAATTTGAGTAGAACATAGCTTGTTCGCTCAGGCGACGCTCGAAGGCACAATCGTCGACGCTAGGTTCTGTGCTTGTGTAGACCGCGCAGGTTCCGTTAGCTTTTCTTTGACCCCGCGCGCATCGATTCGGAGGTGGGATCCCGCCAATAAAGTGCTGTTACTGAATTCGTCTGCTGAGGGACAAGGCGATGATTTGCGTTGGCGACGCAAGAGCGCGCATTCGGAAAGCAAGAACTTCGGCCAGCCCGCGATTTGTCTGGAGCCAGGTGCATTTATGCGCCGTGATCCATGCACAGCGCAACGAGACCGACGAGGCCGATGCGCTGGGCATCGCATCTGATGCGCATGGCAGCTGAGCAGTCGCAGCTTCAGCATATGGACCTCTTGAGTAATACAATTGAAAAAATTGCTCCCTCATGTTCAAAACAGTCGATAGACCCGCGGGAATGGTTTCGAATCCTGCGGGTCGCCCACCGTCCTCAAGGCGAGAATTCGGAAAGACGTTCAACAATGACCCAGCACGTAGAGAACGCTCGAATTCTCATGTACAGCCACGACACGTTCGGGCTCGGCCACTTGCAGCGCTGCCGAACGATCGCGCATTCGCTGGTCGAGGATTTCCACGGACTTCAGGTGCTTATCATTTCGGGTGCGCCTATCGCCGGCGCCTTCGACTACCGCGCCCGTGTCGACTTCGTGAAGATCCCCAGCGTCATCAAGTTGCGCAACGGGGAATACACCTCGCTGGAAAAGGATATCGATCTGCATGAGACGCTAAGGATGCGCCAGTCGATCATCCGCCACACAGCCGAGACTTTCCGGCCGGATATCTTCATCGTCGACAAGGAACCGCTCGGCCTGCGCGGCGAAATCGAGGACACGCTGTCCTACCTCAAGACGCGGGGTACCACGCTCGTGCTTGGCCTGCGCGAGGTGATGGACGCGCCGCATTTGCTCGAAGCAGAGTGGGCACTTCGGGATGTGATGCGCAAGATAGGCCTGTTCTATGACAAGGTCTGGGCCTATGGTCCGCCGGATTTTTACGATCCGTTGACCGGCCTGGATGTGCCGCAGGCTGTCAGGGCAAAGATGAGGTTCGTTGGCTTCCTGCAACGGAGCCTGCAGCGGACCGAGTTGCCCGGCCACCGGCCCGAGGGCGAGTATATCCTCGTTACCACCGGTGGCGGCGGTGACGGCGCCGACCTGATCCACGACGTCATCGATGCCTATCAGCAGGATCCGCAATTGCAGCATAGGGCGCTGATCGTGCTTGGGCCTTACATGCCGGCGCGCAAGCGCAACAAGTTGCTCAAGAAGGGGGCCAAGATCCCCTATATCAAGATCATCGAGTTCGACAACCGCATGGAAGACCTGATTGCCGGCGCCAAGGCGGTAGTGGCTATGGGCGGTTACAACACCTATTGCGAGATACTGTCTTTCGACAAGCCGGCGCTGATCGTGCCGCGCGTCGAGCCCCGTGAGGAACAACTGATCCGCGCTCGGCGCGCAGCCGAACTCGGCCTCATCGAGATGCTTTTGCCGGAAGAAGCCGAGGATTCCCAGCGGTTTGCCGACACACTGAAGGTGCTGCCGGATCGGCCCCGCCCGTCGCAGAGCAATCCACATCTGACGCTCGAAGGGCTGCCTCATATTTCCGAAATCGTTGCGGAACTGCTCGAGCGGCGGGCCGGCCATCACCTTTCGGTCATTGAAGGCACGAACTGAGTTGCAGCACCGCAAGATCGTCGTGGTTCTGAAGGGCTATCCGCGGCTGTCGGAAACCTTCATCGCGCAGGAACTGCTCGGTTTGGAGCGTGCGGGGTTCGACCTGATACTCATCGCGCTCAGGCGGCCCACCGACACAAAACGCCACCCCGTGCATGATGAGATCAAAGCGCCGGTGCACTATCTGCCGGAATATCTGCATGAAGAGCCGCTGCGCGTGGTTCGCTCGCTGTTTGCTTATCTGCCGCGGCCGGGCTTCTGGCGCGCGCTCCGATCGCTGGCTACCGATATCTCCCGCGACTTTACGCGCAATCGCGCTCGCCGCTTCGGGCAAGCGCTCGTGCTGGCGGCCGAATGGCCGGAAGACGCGGGCTGGCTGTATGCACATTTCGCGCACACTCCGGCATCGGTGGCGCGGTATGCCAGCCAGCTTCGTGGCCTGCCTTGGAGCTGCTCGGCCCATGCCAAGGACATCTGGACTTCGGCGGACTGGGATCTGGCTGGAAAGCTTTCCTCGGCGCGCTGGACGGTCACTTGCACGAAAACCGGCTTCGACCGTCTGAAAAAACTCGCCAACGGCAACGCGTCTGTGCATCTGAGCTATCATGGGCTCGACCTTGATCGCTTCGGCAGTTTCGGCGAGGCGCGGAAACAGCATGACGGCTCGGGGCCGGACGAACCGGTTATCGTTCTGAGTGTCGGGCGCGCCGTTGCAAAGAAAGGTTACGATACCTTGCTGGAGGCTCTTGCCCTCTTGCCTGGCGATTTGGCGTGGCGTTTCGAGCATATCGGCGGCGGCGAGGAACTGGAACGGTTCAAGGCGCTGGCGCAAAAGCTCGGCCTGGTTGGTCGCGTATCTTGGAAAGGCGCGCTCGCGCAGGAGGAGGTGCTTGAGCACTACCGCCGCGCCGACATCTTCGCCCTGGCCTGCAGGATCACCGCAAATGGCGACCGGGACGGTCTGCCGAATGTTCTGGTGGAGGCCGCTAGCCAGCGGCTTGCCTGCGTGTCGACCGATATTTCCGGCGTGCCGGAACTTTTATCGCCGGATGAAACCGGGCTGCTGGTTCCGACGGAAAACCCAATTGCCCTGGCCCAGGCGCTGGAGCGCCTGATCCGTGATCCCGCGCTGCGCGCCCGCCTCGGCGACGCCGCAGAGCGGCGCGTGCGCGGCAATTTCGATCATATGGCAAGCATTGGACAGCTCAAGGAACTGTTCGAGCGGGAGTGGCGGGCCGGCGAATGAAGCGGCTGCGCGCATTCTTTTATGTCCAGCACCTCCTCGGTATCGGCCATCTCGCGCGCGCCAGCCGCATTGCGGCGGCTCTGGTCGATGACGGGTTCGACGTAACCGTCGTGACCGGCGGAGCGCCGATCGCGGGGTTTCCGGGAGTGGGTGTAAAATCTGTAGCCCTGCCACCTGTCACCTCCGGTGATGAAGGATTTTCCGGACTTGTCGACCTCCAAGGCAAATCCGTCGACGATGATTTCAAGAAACGGCGTTCGGAGATGCTGCTGCAGGCATTCCGGGATTGCAGGCCTGATATCGTCATTGTCGAGGCGTTTCCATTTGGACGCCGGCAGATGCGTTTCGAGCTCTTGCCGCTGATCGAGGTCATCAACGCGACTTCGCCCAGACCGCTGCTGGCGACGTCCGTCCGTGATATCCTTCAGGAGCGCGTCAAGCCGGGCCGAAACGAGGAAACGGTCGACCTCATCAACAGGCATTTCGACCTTGTTATGGTCCACGGCGATCCGGCTTTCGCAACCATAGACAAGACATTTCCACTGGCTGGGGCGATCAGGGCCGAGGTCACCTACACAGGGCTCGTTGCCGCGCCGCCATCGCCGGTGGCCTCAGAGCGCTTCGATGTTCTGGTGTCGGTTGGCGGCGGGGCTGCCGGAAAGAGCCTTGTCAGCTCCACCATCGCAGCGGCGCGGAATGCCAACAACGCTTGGAAATGGTGTTTGATCACCGGCCCGAACCTGCCGAAAGACGAGTTTGACGCGATCGCACGCGATGCCACGCCGGGCCTGTCCGTCTTCCGGTTCCGTGAGGATTTCGCCAGCCTGCTGACCGGCGCCCGCCTGTCAGTTTCGCAGGCGGGTTACAACACGGTCTGCGATGTCCTGCGGGCGGGTTGTCGCTCCCTGCTCGTTCCATTTGCAGCCGGGGCGGAAACCGAACAAACGGTTCGCGCCCTGATGCTCGAGGAACTCGGCCTTGCAACGGTGCTGATGGAAAAGGACCTAACGCCTGAAGGTTTGGCGCAAGCGATCGAACAGGCGCTTGCGAGACCAAGGCCAACCGCGCATCGTCTCGATCTGGAAGGCGCGCGTCGCTCGGCGCAAATCCTGCGCGAGCGGTATCGAACATGGTCCCTAAAAGTGGGGCCCGATTTCGGAAAAGTTCAAACAGATGATAGACGCTAACGCGCGTCGCGTCGGGTGGGATGTGTGCGACGCGCTTCAGTCCTTAGTTTTTATGCATGTCGTTGTCCCAAACCGCCCACGCTTTGGGCGAAATGCATTAAACAGTTCCAATCAGCATGAAGCGCGTATAGTTCTTTGTCGGCAGTTCGCCGGAGAACCGCAGGTCCCTTAGCGCCGCCATTGCTTCGAAGGCTGCAAGTGAAGCCACGCAGTTGATGTGCGTGGGCTCGCTGAAATAGTCGTTCGATTGCAGCAATACATTCGTGCCTCGCGGAAGCAGAGCAAGCCAGGCGCGCAAATCGGCTATGTGTTCGCAGCTCGTATTGAGCACCAGGTCGGGCCGCCCGGCCGCATAGTCGAGCGCGTACATATCTGCCGTCAGCGCCCGGAACCGGTCGCCGGCTTCCCGGTTGAGGGTCCGGGCGACCGGCGCGACTTCGGGATCGATGTCGATGCTATCGACCGCCGCGATGTCGAAGCGGGCGTCGTTGAAAAGCATTGCCGGCAATACGCCGTACCATCCACCCAGAACCCATATGCGCCCGAACCGGCCGCCGTAGCTGTCGTACAGCCTGTCGAGCGCCCACTTCTTGCAGGCGACCTGCTTGTGGTTGAAGGCGTTGGCGATATCGGCCTTCGGATGCTTGGCGATGACGCGCGCCAGCCCTGCCACGAGAGGGCAGTCGACATAGGCAGCAATTCCGCGCGCCAGGTCCAAGGCCTGCTCGTGCCAATCCATGCCGGCATTGCGTGGTTGCGTGACATCCATCATATTGGTCTTGTATGTTGGGATTTCGGGCGACACAACGCAATCTTGCTTCCCGCAAGGCTGGTTGAATCGCGGACG
Organism: Mesorhizobium album; assembly: GCF_033977205.1. NCBI lineage: Bacteria > Pseudomonadati > Pseudomonadota > Alphaproteobacteria > Hyphomicrobiales > Phyllobacteriaceae > Mesorhizobium > Mesorhizobium album. The sequence goes on from NZ_JAVIIW010000002.1 coordinate 110,378, forward strand.
GGACTATGCCGCAAACCGCTTCGCCATTGCCCGGTGCCGGAGAGAGCGTGTTGCATCATCTGACCGGACCATCGGCGTGCATCAGTCAGCATCAGCCGCGCAGTCGCGGCCTTGTGTTGCTTGGCTATTCGCCGAAACCCTACCGAAGCCGCGAACCATTTGGCCAGCTGCATTCTTCGCTGATCAACAATGCCCATGTCGTTGTCACCGATGTGCCGGAACTGGATCGCGCCGCCTTGCAGGTTCCTTCCATGGTTAAGCACAGGACAGTCTCCATGCACTGTGGCTTCGAGCTTGTCGTTGGCGACGAAGAAATTGCCGATATGCCATTCGCCAGAAGGTGCCTTTACATGCTGCAACCTTCCAATTGAACGGTCCACAGTCGCATATGGAACCAAGCTTAGCCCGCTATATCTGGACGCACACCAAGAAGCAGCAGATCTGGATATTGATGATCGTCCTGCTTTCGATGATCCCGTATTTCATATCCTTCGACCTGCCGAAGCTGATCGTCAACGGCCCGATCCAAGGTAAGGGTTTCGGGCAACCCGGCGCGATCCAGCCATTCATGAGGCTACACTATGACCTGCCGTTCATTGGAGAGGTCCAGTTCTTCTCCGGTTTTCAGCTCGACCGCACGGCGACGCTGTTTGCCCTGAGCATTGTGTTCCTCTTGCTAGTCGTCATCAACGGCCTGTTCAAACTCTACATCAACACCTACAAGGGCCGCCTCGGCGAACGCATGCTGCGGCGTATCCGCTTCGATCTGGTCGATCGTGTGCTGCGGTTTCCGCCGATTTACTTCAAACGAGTGAAATCCGCCGAAGTGGCGACCATGGTAAAGGACGAGGTGGAGCCGCTGGGCGGCTTTATCGGCGATGCCTTCCTGCAACCGGTGCTGCTCGGCGGCCAGGCGCTGACGGCCATGCTGTTCATTATGGTCCAGAATTTCTGGCTCGGAATGATAGCGGCCGTAATCGTGGTGATCCAGATTGTGCTCATCCCGCGAATGCGGCGGCGGCTGATCGTGCTGGGGCGTGAACGGCAGTTGACCGCGCGCGCTCTCTCGGGCCGGGTTGGCGAAATCGTCGACGGCATCGGCGCGGTTCACGTCCACGATACATCAAACTACGAGCGCGCCGACATAGCTGCCCGACTCGGGCTCATCTTCAAGATCCGCTTCGATCTTTACCAATGGAAATTCATGGTAAAGTTCCTCAACAATTTTCTCGCGCAGCTCACGCCCTTTTTGTTTTACATGATCGGTGGGTATCTGGTCATCCAGGGGCGGCTGGATGTCGGCCAGCTTGTGGCCGTGATCAGCGCCTACAAGGACCTGCCCGGACCGATGAAAGAACTGATCGACTGGGATCAGGCGCGGCAGGATGTACAGGTCAAATATCAGCAGGTCGTTGAACAGTTCACCGTCGAGGGTCTCATTGCGCCGACGATCGGAGCGTTGACGATCGAGGATCCCGATCCGATGACCGGCCCCTTGTCGACGATCAGTCTGTCCATAGCAGACGATGGCGGTGGAATGCTCCTCGACCGTATCTCCCTGCAGGTCAAGCCGGGTGAGACGGTGGCGCTGGTCAGTACCGCAACAGGTGGAGCGGAGGCGCTTGCAGAAGCCTTTGCGCGGCTGAACTGGCCGGACAGCGGAAAGATCGTTTCGGGCGCCGACGACCTGCTTGAACTCCCCGAAGCCGTGACCGGCCGGCGCATGTCCTATGCCTCGTCGGATGTTTTCCTGTTCCATGCAAGCCTCCGCGATAACCTGCTCTACGGGTTGAAGCATGCGCCGCTGAGATCGGTGTCTTATGACGGTGCTGCGGCAGAGCAGCACAGCTGGAACGTCCACGAGGCGCGCCGGTCGGGTAATCCGGATCTTGATATCCACAGCGACTGGATCGACTATGCGTCGGCCGGCGCCACCGGCCCGCATGACCTCTTTGAAGCGGTGCGCCGGGTGCTCGACGCGGTTCTTCTGTCGCGCGACATTCTGGATCTTGGCTTGCGCTCTTCGGCTGACCTCACGCGTCACACGGAGCTCGCCAGGCGGATCGTCGAACTGCGGGCGGCACTGCGAACCCGGCTAGAACACGAAGGGCTGAGCGGACTGGTGGTTCCTTTCGAACCGGGTGCCTACAATAAGGAAGCAACGATCGGCCAAAACCTGCTCTTCGGCGCTGCTGCCGGCCCCGAACTGGCCGACAAGGCTCTAGCGGCCAATCCCTATTTTGCTTCTGTGCTGAGGGAAGCAGGCCTCGACCGCACGCTCTACGAAATGGGCATGGAGATCGCCGAACAGGCGATCGAGCTGTTTGCCGACCTGCCGCCCGATCATCAGTTCTTCCAGCAGCTCGCCTTCATGAGCGCCGAGGAGATACCCGCCTACGAAACCTTGCTGCAACGGCTCAACAACCGTCCCTACGAGGCGGTTTCGGAGAGCGATCGCGCCATGATCGTGACCTTGAGCTTTGCCTATATCGAGCCCCGGCACCGCTTCGGCCTTCTGAGCGACGAGCTCATGAGCAAAATCGTCGCTGCACGCAGCCGGTTCTATGAAAACCTGCCGCCCGAGCTCCAAAATGCGATCGAACGGTATGATCCTGCCAAATACATTGCCGCGGCCACCGTCATGGATAATGTCCTTTTCGGGCGTGTGGGCAACAGCCATCCCGACGCGCCGGACCGCATACGCTCCATCGTCTATGACATTCTGGACGAACTGGGGCTTTATGCCGAACTTCTGGATGTCGGCCTGGACTTCAACGTCGGCGCCGGCGGCAGGCGGCTGACCGCTGGACAGCGACAGAAGCTCGATGTTGCCCGGGCCCTGCTCAAGCGTCCTGATTTTCTTATTCTCAACCGGCCGCTGTCGGCACTCGATCAGCGCGTGCAGGAGAAGGTGCTACGAAACGTGCTCGAGGAAGCCAGGTGCGACGGCCATTCGCCGGCAATTGTGTGGGTCGTGACGAATCCGTCGATGGGGATGATGTTCGATCGCGTTATCGTCTTCGACTCGGGTCAATTGGTGGAAGACGGAACACACGAGACACTTTTGGCAGGGAAGGGTATCTTCAAGGAACTGCTGTCATAGAGCAACCGGCGTTCAGATGGGATCATTCTGCCGGTGGGAATTGGCTGCAAGGCCACCGGATACGGCGTCTGGCAAACGCGAATTTTGAGAAGGTTTGCGACAATGCTGCTCAAGGATGAGGTTGGAATGCTGCAACGCGTTCCCTTGTTCTCTGGCGTAGAGCCGACAAAGCTCAAGCTGCTTGCGTTCACATCCGATCGGGTGAGCTACAGCGCCGGCCAGATCCTTTTCCGGCAGGGCGACGAAGGAGACGCCGCCTATGTTATCCTTTCAGGCAGGGCAGATATTCTGGTCGATTCCGACAGCGGACCGATAAAAGTTGCCGAACTGGTGCCAAATTCGATTGTTGGTGAGATCGCCATATTGTGCAACAGCTCCCGCACGGCCACAGTCAGAGCAGCAAGTCCGCTGGAAGCCTTGAGAATCCGCAAGGACCATTTCCTGAGGCTTATGAAGGAGTTCCCGGAAATGACCATCGAGATATTGCGGGTTCTTGCCGATCGCCTAAGCCATACGACTGCGGATCTGATCGACGCACGAAGCACCAAGTAACGACTGATATGCGCTTAATCCTCCCGTAATGGCACCGACTACCAGGGGCGACTCGAGTGCGAAAGAGTAGCATGGACGACGACGACATCTTCCTGGTCAGGTTTTGGGGCGTGCGCGGCAGCATTTCGGTATCGGGGCCAGAATTCTCTCGCTATGGCGGCAACACAATCTGCATTGAGATGCGATGCGGCAAGCATACGCTTCTGTTCGACGCGGGCTCTGGCCTGCGGCCTGCCGGCGGAGCGCTTCGGGCGTCGGGAGTGAGCGATTTCGACCTGTTTTTCACCCATTGCCATTACGATCACATCATCGGGCTGCCGGCTTTTAAGCCGATCTATGACCGGAACGTCAAAGTTAGGCTCTGGTCCGGGCATCTTGCAGGACGCATGACGACCCGGCAGATGGTCGATGAGTTCATGCGGCCGCCGTGGTTTCCGGTGAACCTCGATATCTGCAAGGCACGCATCGACTGCCGCGATTTCGTATCCGGAGACGTGCTTCGGCCGCGCGAAGGAGTGGTGGTCCGAACCGGCAGTCTTAACCATCCGGGCGGCTGTATAGGTTATCGGGTCGAATGGGGCGGCCACGTCGTGGCGGTGATCACCGACACCGAGCACGAGCCGGGCAAACTCGATCAGGCGGTGCTCGGCTTGATCGAAGATGCCGACCTCGTCATCTACGATTGTGCGTACACCGAGGAGGAAATGGAACACCGCCGCGGTACCGGGCACTCGACGTGGCAACAGGGCGTCAAACTCTGTGAGGCAGCCGGTGCGCGGGGGCTTGCGCTGTTTCACCACGATCCGACACGCACCGACGAGGAACTGGACGTGATCGAGAAACTGGCCAAGGACAAGTTTGCCGGCGCTTTTGCAGCGCGGGATGGCCAGACGCTCAAATTTCCAGTTCCATTGCACAAAAGGCGCTGAGCTATTTTCCTTTGCCGGCGCTGCGCCCGATCAATGTCCTGATCGGAAGCCATGTGCAGGCTTCAGTCTGTGCGGTGACTGCGAACAGCCGTTCGAGGAAGAGCCAGGCCGATTCATCATGGACGAGATGGTGGGTGAGCAGGCCGACCGGTTCGCCCCCGTCGAATGCATGCTGCAATTGCGCGACGATAGCCCGAACCAACAGGCCATGATCGCGGCAGCCGCGCGTGCCATGCCAATCCATGATGTCGACATTGCTGTTGATGACCGCCAGCGAAGCCGGTTTCGGCGGCCCATAGACCGATAATGCGGCAAATCCTATCGATCCAAGGTCGGATACCAAGCCTGGGTCGATCCTGTTCCAGGGTGGCACCAGCATCGGAACGGCACGTGCGCCATGCAGGCCGGTGACTTGCGACAGCCCGCGAGCCAGATCGTCGAGCACCGCCTGGCGTGGCCGATGCGGGCCGAGCTCCTGCTTTTTCTGGTCCTCGGGCGCATGATTTCGGTGCGCCCAGCCATGGATAGCGACCGTGGCATGCGGCGCCTCGTCGAGCCGGGCGACAAGCTTCTCATCCGTCAGGGCCGGAATGACGGCCAGAGTGACCGGAACCGCGAATTCCGCTGTGAGGTCGAGCAGCCGATCTAGCGCAGGCGTCGGATCCACGGCGTCATCGTCGCGCAGCCAGAACTCTGCCTTACGATGCGCCCGTTGCCGGCACTCCAGTTCTTCCACCAAGGGTTGCCAGATCTGATCGGATGTCATGACACCGGGATCTTCGCAAGCAGTTCGGCCAGACGCGCCGCCCCGGCACCGAGGGAACGTTCCTCGAGGATAAAACGTCTGGCTTCTGCGGCCATGATGGTTCTTTCGTCGTTACGGGCCAGAAGCCTTTCAATGGCAGAAGCGAACGCCGCCACGTCGCCCGGTGGGGTGAGAAACCCGGCCTGGCCATCCCGCACGACCTCCGGCACGCCGGCGATGTCCTGAGCCACCACCGGAAGGCCGGCGGCCTGAGCTTCAAGATAGGCAACGCCATAGGCCTCGCCGAAACCCGGCCAGACGTAAATTCCGCCACTGTAGAGGACCTCCGGCACTGCGGCTGGCTCGATCGCGCCAAGCCATTCGATACGGTTGGCGGGCAAGCCGGCGAACTGCGCTTTGACCTCTTCACGGGCAGGCCCGTCCCCGACGACCGACATGGTCCAGGGCAGGTGGCCGATCGAACCGAGCGCTTGCGCCAGCATGCGATAGCTTTGCAGTTTGTCGCCCGGGCGCATCATGGCGACGGTAACGAGGCGCGTCGGACAACCCTGTGCGGGCGTTTCACGGAATGCCGATGTGTCGATGAAGGGCGCAAGCATGCCGAGAGCGGCGCCGGGAACCGCGTCTGTCAGTCCCTGACGATCCCTTTGCGTGAAGCAGATATTCAGCGCTGCCCGTTCGACGGCTCGCGCCACCAACGCTTGCGTATCGGCCCACAAACCGGTGTCGCGCCGCCTCGAATAGGAGGCTTCCGCTGTCACATAGGGGACAGCAAAAGCCGACGCCAGCTCGGGCCCGATCAGGTCGGGCGCCTTGTAGTAGGGATGGTAGGTAAACCAGAGATCGGGCTTGCCGTCACGATCCCAAAGCCTTTTCAGCCGCGCGGCTTCCTCTCGGGCTTCGATCTTAAGCGCATCGAAACTTTTCGGCTCCGGTTCGCGTAGATAGAATCGCAATTCGGATGCCAGTTCGACGCTATGCCCTCCATGCTCCAGCGCCTTGACCAGCGTCCGTGCCATCTGGCGGTCGCCGGAGGCAACGGGATCATTGGGTGACTTCAGCGGCGCGTAGAAGGCAATTCGCATTGCCGGACCCTATCATTTGAAAGCCTGCACAAGTCAATTTCGAAGCAGGATCGACGTCACCTTCAAGCAGTGGAATGTGCTATCTGATGCTCATGGAAACAGCTGCCGCGTCCGACCCGTTTGTCGCTTCTCTGCCGGTCTTCGCAAAGTTCGAAAGCGTTGCCGATATCGACAATTATAAGCCTCTCCCCGATGGTTGGGCGCTGGCCACCGCCGACATCGTCGGCTCGACCAAGGCGATCGAGGCTGGGCGCTATAAAACCGTCAATATGGCCGGTGCCAGCGTCATTTCGGCGCTGCTCAATGCGCTGGGCCGGCAAGATTTTCCCTTTGTCTTCGGCGGTGACGGTGCGCTCGTGGCGTTCCCCGGATCGGCGCTGGAGATCACCCGCAACGCGCTTGCCGCGGTCCAGAGATGGGTGGCGGACGAACTGGACCTGACCTTGCGTGCCGCAATCGTGCCGATAAGGGATATAAGAGCGCAAGGCCTCGACGTTCGCGTGGCGAGATTCCAAGCCTCCGAAGCGGTCTTCTATGCCATGTTCGCCGGCGGTGGCGGCAGCTGGGCGGAAGCCGAGATGAAAGCCGGGCGCTACCTGATCGATCCTGCGCCGGCCGGCGCGCGGCCGGATCTGACCGGCCTCTCCTGCCGCTGGAACCCTATCGAAACCCGGCATGGCGAAATCGTCTCGATCATAGCCATACCGGGGGCGTCGCGCGACTTGCACGGTTTTCAGTTACTGGTCTCCGACATCATCGCCCTTGCCGGCAGGCAGGAGCGCGATGGCCACCCGGTGCCGGTGGACGGGCCGGACTACAGTTTGCTACCCGCCGGTCTAGATATCGAGGCGCGGGCCGTCGCGCCGGCGGGACGGCGGTGGCTGGCGAAGCTGTGGGTAGTGTTCCTCATGACGCTTACGGCTGTCACCGATCGATATGGCTGGACGATCGGTAGGTTCGATCCGAAGATCTACAAACGCGACGTGGCCAGCAATTCGGATTTCCGGAAGTTCGACGACGGCTTGAAGATGACCATCGACGTTGACGCTGATGTGTTGCAACGGATCGAGAACCGGCTGCAGCAGGCGGAACAGGCGGGCGTTTGCAACTATGGCCTGCACCGCCAGCAATCGGCCTTGATGACGTGTCTCGTCGCCTCGCCGCTGCAGCGCGATCACGTTCATTTCATCGACGGCGCCGCCGGCGGCTATGCGATGGCTGCCGCAAGCCTGAAGGCGAAGGTGTCGGTTTGATGACGGCTTGCGGAAATCGATCTTCCGCAATATCCCTCGGCCATGGTTCCTGCGACCAAGTGAGCCTCGGCGGACAGCCTGTCCGAATTGACGGGAAAACAGATTTTGGACGCCTCGCGATCAGTATATGACCGTCTTCTGGACCGGATTTCGACGCGTACGGCGCAAGTCGGCGTGATCGGACTGGGCTATGTCGGGTTGCCGCTGGCAGTTGCGATCGCACGCGCCGGCTTTCCGGTTTCCGGCTTCGACATCGAAGCCCAAAAGGTCGAGAGCCTGAACAACGGCCAATCCTACATTGAGGCTGTGACGACGACAGCCCTTGCCGGTCAGGTGGCGAGCGGACGGTTCCGCGCCACTGCAGATTTTGCCGAACTGGCCGTCTGCGATGTCATCATCATCTGTGTTCCGACACCGCTGACGAAGAACCGTGAGCCGGACCTCTCCTTTGTCAGGAACACGGCAGGCAGCATCGCGAAGCGTCTGCGTCTCGGCCAGCTGATCGTTCTGGAATCGACCACCTATCCCGGCACCACCGACGACGTGATCAGGCCCATACTGGAAGAAACCGGCTTGCAGTCGAAGATCGACTTCTTCCTCGGCTTCTCGCCCGAACGCGAGGATCCCGGCAACCGCAGCTTTGAAGTCGCGACGATCCCCAAAGTCGTGGCAGGCGACGGCGTTGAAGCGGCGACGCTCGTGCAGACTTTCTACCAAAGCGTGGTCAAGACCGTCGTTCCGGTTTCCACCACGGCGACCGCCGAAGCGGTCAAGCTGACGGAAAACATCTTCCGCTCGGTCAACATAGCCCTGGTCAATGAGTTGAAGGTCGTACTCGGTGCGATGGGCATCGACATCTGGGAGGTGATCGAGGCGGCAAAAAGCAAGCCCTTCGGCTACATGCCTTTCTACCCTGGCCCTGGACTTGGCGGGCACTGCGTTCCGATCGATCCGTTCTACCTGACGTGGAAGGCACGCGAATACGAACTGCCGACCCGCTTCATCGAGCTGGCGGCAGAGATCAACACGGCTATGCCGCGTCATGTGGTCGATGAACTGGCGAAGGCGCTGGACCGGCGCTGCGGCAAAGCGCTCAGCCGCTCGCGCATTCTCATCATTGGGCTCGCCTATAAGAAGAATGTGCCCGACATCCGCGAAAGCCCTTCATTGCGGCTCATTGAACTCATCGAGGAGTGGGGCGGCAAGGCGGAATTCCACGATCCGCACGTTAGAGAAATTCCGACCACACGGGAGCATATGGCGATCAAGGGGCGTCGCTCGGTCGAATTGAGCGAGGCGGCCTTGAAGGATTTCGATGCTGTCGTCGTTGCAACCGACCACGACACGATCGACTATCAGGCGATCGCCGATCACGCTCTTCTGATCGTCGACACGCGCAATGTTTTTGGCCGCCTCGGGCTAGCCCGAGAGACGGTAGTGAAGGCCTGACGGCGTCTGAGCCGGCGAATTTTTTGCCCGATGTCAGGATCGTGGTTGCACTCTGCCGGCAGCGTCGACACATAATGCCTTGCAGTTACGCCTGCTGCGGTAAGGACAGTCATTCGAGAAATTCTTCGCCGGCTTTTGCCGCCGAAGCCGGCTTCACTGACTTCGAGGGTCTCATCTCTCGGTCGTTGCCGGGCTGCGTTGTGGGCGGATCAAAGGAGAATGGCTCGTCTTCGACGGGTTTCGAGATAGCATGAGCACAGCGCAAGAAATTTCCCCCATTCTCATGGACAAGGTTGCCGATTGGCTGAATCAGTCGGCGCTGGCGGGCAACGACTTGGAAACATTGGTAAAAGGCTTTTGCGATCGGCTGGCCGCTGCTGGCCTGCCGCTGAAGCGGGTGCATTTGAGCTTTTCGATGCTTCATCCGCTTTATGACGCGCTTGGCTTCACCTGGCTTCGCGGCCAGGGCATGGAAATAGAAAGCTTCCGCAATAGGCCCGGCGTGCCGTCTGACAGATTCCTGGCCAGCCCATACTACCATCTGCTCAGCAATCAGCTCGAGCATCTGCGACGCCGGCTCGACCCGTCGGTGCAGTCGGAGTTTCCTGTTTTCGATGAACTCAGGCTTATGGGCGTCACCGATTACATGGCTTTCATCCAAACCTTCAGCGGCAACACCAGTCAGGGCATGATGGGGTCCTGGTCCACTGACAGTGCTGCAGGTTTCAGCGACAGCATGATTTCGGCGCTGCTGCGCATCCAGAGCCATCTCGCTATCGCAACCAAGATGGCGGTGCTCACCAAGCTCGCCGACAACATGATGACCACTTATCTAGGCGGTGACGCTGGCAGGCGCGTGCTTGACGGTCAGATCAAGCGCGGCGAGGGCGATACAATCCGGGCCGCACTCGTCATGGCCGATATGCGTGGGTCGTCAAGGCTTGCTGAAACCTCGGGCCGCGAAATCTACATTGATACGCTGAACCAGTTTTTCGACGCCGTTGCTGCGCCTTTCAATCGCACAGGCGGGCAGATCATGAGTTTCATAGGGGATGGCTTCATTGCCGTTTACCCTTGCGAAAGGCACCGCTCGCAGTCCGAGATCGCCTGCCAGGCTGCTCTTGCGGCCGCTCACAAGGCCACGGCGCGCATGATCGATCTCAATCTGCGCCGAAAGGAAAAGGGGTTGTCCGACATAAAATTTGGTATCGGCCTGCATGTCGGCAATGTGATGTTCGGCAATGTCGGGCTTACCGACCGGCTCACATTCTCTGTCTTCGGCTCGGCTGTAAACGAGGTTCAACGCCTCCAGACCCTGACCAAGAAATATCCGCACAGCGTTCTCGCCAGCGAACACTTCGCCAGCTACTGCGGCGCCAACAGCTGGCTGACGCTCGGCAGCGAGGAACTGGCGGGCATCAAGCAGAAGCTGACGGTGCTTTCACCCGATCTGTCGGGTGCTCTCGCAGCAGATGAAGACGGTACACTGGAGCCGATTTACGACCGAAGATCGGACGCCGAGCAGGTCATGCTGCTTCACCGCGATGCCGCGCGGCTCTCGGCGGGCGGCTCGACGAAGCTCCAGTAACCGCCACGATCTGATCCAAATGCCTTTGGTATGCAGTCCAGTCACCGGTTCCGCGAGGGGGGCGGGCGATCGTTTCGAATCCAAGTTGCTCTAGGCTGGCAATGCGCTAGTCTCGCTTACTGGGCCTGCCGCCGCCCGGCAGGCCGCCAGAGTGGGGCTGGTGTGAGAATGAATTCGGGTGTTGATCTGCTGCGGATCGAAGACGTAGGCATCTCTTTTGCCATTGTCGGGGGACCGTTGCATGCCGTCAGGCGTGCAAATCTTCGCGTGCTGCCCGGCAAGGTTACCGCGCTTGTGGGCGAGTCAGGTTCCGGAAAATCGGTTCTCAGCCAGGCAGTGATGGGCATCTTGCCGAACACAGCTCATGTTCGCGGCCGGATCCTGTTTTCCGATCCTGAAAAGCCCGGCACGACGCAGGATATCCTGCAGATGCCGCGTGACGGACCCGAAATCCGGGCGTTGAGAGGCAGCCGCATCGGCAAGATCTTTCAGGAGCCGATGACATCGCTATCGCCGCTGCACACGATCGGCAACCAGGTCAGCGAATCCCTGCAGATTCATACGCCCATGGCTCGGGCTGAGCGCAAGGCGCGGACCGAGGAAATGCTCAGCCTTGTCGGCTTTCCGAATCCCAAGCGCGCCTATGATATGTATCCCTTCGAACTTTCGGGAGGATTGCGTCAGCGCGCCATGATCGCCATGGCGCTAATCTGCCGGCCCGCCCTGTTGATCGCCGACGAGCCGACGACGGCGTTGGACGTCACCATCCAGGCGCAGATCCTGCAATTGCTGCGCGGGCTTCAGACCAAGCTGAACATGGCGATGCTGCTGATCACCCACGACCTCGGCGTGGTCGCCAATGTCGCCGACGAGGTGGTGGTCATCTACCATGGCGAGATCATGGAAGCGGGACCTGTCGAGGCGATATTCCGCCGGCCAGGCCATCCTTACCTGAAGGGCCTGATGGCAGCCGTTCCGCATTTCGACCTGAAGCCTGGCGAAAGGCTGAAGGCGCTTCGCGAGGTGCCGGTGAACGTTGGGAACCTGCTCGGCAAGCAGACGGCGCCGGCATCGAGGCGGCCGGACGACATCCTGCTGTCGGTCAGGGATCTGAAAAAGACCTTCACCATCCGCAAGTCCGGATGGTTCGGCGGGGATCATCAAACCACTGTTCGCGCCGTGGACGGCGTGAGCTTCGATATCAGGCGGGGTGAGTGCCTGGGTCTGGTCGGCGAAAGCGGCTCCGGCAAAACCACCGTCAGCAAGATCCTGATGCGGGCTGTCACCCCTAGCGGCGGCTCTGTGATGTTCAACGGCCGCGATGGAGCGATCGACGTCTTGCGAGGCGAGGGAGACGCCCTGCGCATGCTGCGCGCGAAAATCCAGATGGTCTTCCAGGATCCGGTTTCATCGCTTTCACCTCGCATGACGGTGGAGAACATCCTGAGCGAGCCGCTGGAGATCCATCAACGTGGCAATGCCGCGTCCCGACTCGCCACGGTCAAGAGCCTGATGCAGGCAATCGGGCTCGATCCGCGCTTTATCAAGCGTTATCCGCACAGTTTCTCCGGCGGGCAGCGTCAGCGTATCGGCATAGCGCGCGCATTGGCGCTGGGGCCTGAACTGCTGATCTGCGACGAGCCGGTTTCGGCGCTCGATGTCTCTGTCCAGGCGCAGATCCTGAACCTTCTGAAGGACCTGCAGAAGGAACTGGGCCTTACCTACCTGTTCATATCGCACAACCTGGCGGTGGTGGACTACATGGCGGACCGCATCGCGGTGATGTGCGGCGGGCGTATCGTCGAGCTTGCGCCGCGCGAAATTCTGCTCAGGAAACCGGTCCACCCCTACACGCGCTCACTGGTCGCCGCAGTACCTTTTCCCGATCTCGACAGGCCGATGGATTTCAAGACGCTGAAGCTCGGCGGCGCTTCCGACACCAGCGCATGGGAACCGCAATTCCGCGACGAGGGCCACGAGGATATGCTGTCGCCGCTCGATTTGGGCGGCGGCCACCTCGTGCTGGCCCGACGTTCGGCCGATGTCAGTGAGTTGCGCCATTGATCAGCCGGCGCACCGTGCTTGGGCTCATGGCTTCGGCATTTCTGCCGGGCACGTTGCGCGCCGGCGATCTGGAGCCGGAATTTCTTCAGCCGCAGCTGAAGGCCAAGGCGCTGCCGGCACTCGCCGAACGCCTGCCCAAGAGCCCGCGCGTGTTGAATCTCGCTGCGATGGGCCGGCAGCCCGGCCAATATGGCGGCACGCTGCGCACGATCATCGGCAGCCAGAAAGATATCCGGATGATGACGATCTACGGGTATGCTCGCCTGGTCGGCTATGACGAAAAGCTTAATCTGCAACCCGACATTCTCGAAAGTTTCGACGTAGCAGACGATCGCGTCTTCACTTTCAAGATACGGGAAGGACATAAATGGTCCGACGGTAGCCTGCTGACGCCGGAGGATTTTCGCTATTGCTGGGAAGATGTCTGGCTGAACGACGAGCTTTCGCAAGGCGGGCTTGCCCCGGCCCTGCTGGCGGACGGCAAGCCGCCACGCTTCGAGATCGTCGATCCGCTGACGGTCCGCTATAGCTGGGATGCGCCCAATCCCGACTTCCTGCCCAAGCTCGCTGCTGCTTCGCCGCTACCGCTTGTTCTGCCGGCCGCCTATCTCAAGCAGTTCCACAAGAAATATCAGGATCCATTCCGGCTCGCCGGCCTGATGAAGGAGAACCGGGCCCAGAAATGGACGCTCCTGCATATCCGCATGTCGCGGCAGTATCGTCCGGAGAACCCGGATCTGCCGACGCTCGATCCCTGGCGGAACCGCACCAAGCCGCCGGCCGAGCAGTTCGTCTTCGAGCGGAACCCGTTCTTTCATCGAATAGACCAGAATGGCCGGCAACTGCCTTACATTGACCGGGTTGTCATGAATGTCAGCTCGTCGGCGATCATTTCCGCCAAGACCGGTGCGGGCGAAAGCGACCTCCAAGGCATGGGAATTGACTTCGCCGATTACGCGTTTCTGAAGGACGCGGAGAAGCGCTACCCGGTGAAGATGCATCTGTGGAAACGCACACAGGGGTCGCGGCTGGCGCTGCTGCCCAATCTGAATTGTGCCGACCAGGTGTGGCGTGGCCTTCTTCGTGACGTGCGGGTGCGCCGCGCACTTTCGCTCGCCGTCGACAGGCGCGAGATCAATCTGGCCGTGTTCTACGGACTGGCGCAGGAAAGCGCCGATACGGTCCTGCCGGAGAGCCCGCTCTACCGGCCGGAATTCGCGAAGGCCTGGGTCGCCCATGATCCTGACCAGGCCAATGCCCTGCTCGACGAGGTCGGGCTTCAGACGCGTGACGATGACGGCCTGCGGATACTTCCCGATGGACGACCGGCGCAGATCATCGTGGAAACGGCCGGCGAAAGCACACTGGAAACCGACGCGCTCGAACTCATCACCGATCACTGGCGCCAGATCGGCATCGCTTTGTTCATCAGGACTTCGCAGCGCGACGTCTTCCGCAGCCGCGCGCTTGGCGGCCAGATCATGATGTCGATGTGGTCGGGCATCGACAATGGCGTGGCGACCGCCGATATGAATCCGTACCAGTTGGCCCCCACCATCGACGACCAACTGCAATGGCCGCTCTGGGGCGCTCACTACTTGTCTCATGGCACGCTCGGTGAGGCGCCCGATCTTCCGCCTGTGGTCGAGCTGATGGCTTTGCTCAAGCGCTGGAACGCTTCGACCGGAGCCACGGAGCGCGCTGAAATCTGGAATTCAATGCTGTCGATCTACACCGATCAGGTGTTTTCGATCGGCACGGTGAACGGAACGCATCAGCCGGTTCTGACGTCTTCGCGGCTACGCAATCTGCCTGACAAGGCGCTCTACGGCTACGACCCGACCGCCTATTTCGGTGTCTATATGCCGGACACATTCTGGTTTGGAGAGTCCTGAGCGTGCTTCGATATATTGTCTGGCGCATCGCCGTGATGGTTCCAACGCTGCTGATCATATCGGCGCTGGTGTTCACGATCATCGAACTTCCCCCAGGCGACTATTTCGACAGCTATGTTGCCGAGCTTCGGGCTCAGGGCGAAGCGGTGGATTCCGATCGCATCCAGATGATGCGATCGGAATATGGTTTCGACAAGCCGCCGGTCATTCGCTACTTCTACTGGGTCGGCGGGATGCTGCATGGCGATTTCGGCTATTCCTTCGAATATGAGCTGCCGGTTCGCGATGTCATCGGAGACCGAATGTGGCTGACCGTGCTGGTTTCCTTCGTCACGATCGTCGTCACCTGGCTCATCGCCTTTCCGATCGGCATGTACTCCGCCACGCATCAATACAGCTGGGGCGACTACGGCCTGACTTTCTTCGGCCTTCTCGGCCTTGCCATTCCGAACTTCATGCTGGCACTGATCCTGATGTATTTCGCCAACATCTGGTTCGGCACGTCCATCGGCCATCTCATGGACCAGCAATATCTCGGCGAGCCGATGAGCTGGGCCAAGGCGAAGTCGATCCTCGCCCATCTCTGGATCCCGGTCTTGATCATCGGCACCGGAGGCACGGCAAGCATGATCCGGCGACTGCGCGCCAATCTGCTTGATGAGCTACACAAGCAATATGTCGTGACCGCGCGCGCCAAAGGCCTTCATCCGTTCAAGGCGCTGGTCAAATATCCGCTGCGCATGGCGCTCAATTTCTTCATTTCAGACATCGGCTCTATCCTGCCGGCCATCATCTCCGGCGCCGAAATCACGGCGATCGTCCTGTCTTTGGAAACGACCGGGCCGATGCTGATCAGGGCGCTGCAAAGCCAGGACATGTATCTGGCAGGGTCGTTCCTGATGTTCCTCGCCTTCCTGACTGTCATCGGCGTCCTGATTTCCGACCTGGCGCTGGCGCTGCTTGATCCACGAATTCGCTTGCAGGGCGGCAGCACCAAATGAACACGCAATCGCCGCTGCCCGCTCCAGGTGCCCCACTGCAACACTACGTATCCATCGCGCCCTTTGACCTGCAGTCGGTCGAGGCGATGACGCCGGAGCAGTCGAAGGTCTTTCAGGCGTCGCAGTTGCGGCTGATGTGGTGGAAATTCCGACGGCACCGGCTTGCCCTTATATCCGGCATATTCCTGACAGCGCTTTATCTCGGGATACTGATCTGCGAGTTCCTGGCGCCCTACAATCTGCATGCGCGCAACATGGACTACATCTATTCGCCGCCGCAGCGGGTGCACCTGTTCCACAACGGCCAGTTCGTCGGGCCGTTCGTCTATGGCCGGCAGATGACGCTGGACATGGACACGCTCAAACGGAACTACATCGACAAGCAGGATGATGTTCAGCGGATCCGTTTCTTTTGCAAGGGCGACAGTTACCGGTTCTGGGGCCTGATTGAAGGTGACAGGCATCTTGTCTGCCCCGCCGAAAACGGCCAGCTCTTTCTCGCCGGCACTGACAGGCTGGGGCGTGATGTGCTCTCGCGCATCATCTATGGCGCACGCATCTCACTAACGATCGGCCTCGTCGGCGTCGGTTTCAGCTTCCTGCTCGGCATCGTCATCGGGGGGCTGGCCGGCTATCACGGCGGTATCTTCGACCTGATCGTTCAACGGATAATCGAAGTTCTGCAATCGATCCCCAGCATTCCGCTATGGCTGGCCCTGGCGGCGATCATGCCGATAACCTGGAGTCCGATCCTGATCTATTTCGGCATCACCGTCATCCTCGGGCTGCTCCACTGGACCGGATTGGCGCGGGCCGTGCGCTCAAAGCTTCTAGCCTTGCGCGAGGAGGATTACGTTCTGGCCGCTCAGTTGATGGGCGCCAGCAGCGGCCGCATTATCCGGCGGCACCTCATTCCGGGCTTCATGTCGCATCTGATCGCGACGGCGACGATCTCCATACCCGGCATGATTCTGGGCGAGACAGCGCTGAGCTTCCTCGGGCTCGGCCTGCGGGCGCCGATAACCAGCTGGGGCATCCTGCTCACCGAGGCGCGCAGTGTCAGCGTGATCGCGTTTTATCCATGGCTGCTTTTGCCGATCCTCCCCGTCATTCTGGTCATCCTGGCGTTCAACTTCCTCGGCGACGGCTTGCGGGATGCCGCAGACCCCTACAAGTGACATCGCTATTCCGCCGCGCGCCTGGCCGCAGACTCCACCCGGGCCTGTTCGGTTGTTGCAGTGTTCACCGTTCGCCTTTATATGCGGCGAGGCTGGATCGGCCCTAACACGTCGCTCTTGGGTTTCACCCTGGTCGCGGGCATTGCCGGCCTCTTGAGCTGTTCAGGACACACAAACGCACATGAGTCGCCTCGAGAGTTTCATCCGCAGGCTGACCGCACAGCGCGACATTCTCGATCAAGTCTGCGCGGAGGTGGCGAAGATTGAGGGCCCCATCCTCGAGCTCGGCCTCGGCAATGGCCGGACGTTCCACCATCTGCGCGAACGCCTGCCCGGCCGACGGATCGTGGCGTTCGACCGCGCACTGGCCGCACACTCCAGCTCAATTCCCGAAGCTGAAAACCTCGTGCTCGGCGAAATTCGCGAGACGGCGAGCAGGTTCATTGGCATCGACGCCGCTCTTGTTCATGCCGACATCGGCACCGGCTATGAAGATCGCGACGCGGTGACCGCTACCTGGCTTCCCGATCTGACCGCGCGCCTGCTTCGCGTCGGCGGCATCGCGGTCAGCGGCACGCCGCTCGATCACCCGCAGTTGCAACGCCTCCCGCTGCCGCCTTCGGTGCCCACCGATCGTTATTTTATCTGCAGGCGCGTGTGAGGGGCCGAGACGACCCAAGTCTTCAGGGGATCGTATAGACGGCTATCTCTCGCTCAATGCCGCGCAGCGAGACCTCGTGGGGCACGGGCGTCAGCGCTTTCCTGTGCAACAGATCGGCGGTGAGATTGTCATCGACCACCGCACGAGTGGCGAAGATCGCCTGTGCGTTGGCAAGGTTCTGGACCCGCGACGCGATATTGACCGTCTGGCCGAAATAGTCCTGCCGCTCGTTCATGGACACGGCGATGCAGGGGCCGGTATGGACTCCGATCTTGAGCAGCAGGTCCTCGCGCCCGCTCCTTTCGTTGAGCGCATGCATGGCTTCGCGAATCCTGAGGGCCGCGGCAATCGCCCGATCAGGTGTCGCGAAGGTCGCCATCACCGCATCGCCGATCGTCTTCACCACCGCGCCTGCCTCCGCCGCGACGATCTCGTGCAGAACCTGGAAATGCGCGCGCACGAGATCGAAGGCCGAAAGGTCGCCCACCCGCTCGTAAAGCGCGGTCGAGCCGCGCAGATCGGTGAAAAGGAATGTCAGGCTGGTGATCTTCAGGCGCTGGTTGATGTCGAGCGTATCCGCGCGATAGAGATCGCGGAACGTCTGGTTGGTGAGCAGGCGTTTGGCGGTCAGGAAGGGCCGGCGTTTGCCCAGCAAATCATGCAAACCCTGGCCGGCGATGAAGACCGTCGGCAGCACGCGGGTGTCTGTCCTGTTTTCCAGCGAAATGCGCAATGGGCCTGGTTGCATCTCCAGCGTCTGGCTCTGGACATGGTCGCGGTCGAAGACCAAGGACAGGCTTCGGCGCTCCTTTGTCGGTTCGCCCTTCACGTCGATGAACTGCACTGAATGGGTGACCGGCTCGAAGACGATGATGAATTCGGACGGAAGCTGTACTGGCAGAACCGCCTTTTCACCGGGCGCAAGCTCGATGTCCTCCAGCGAGATCTCTTCCATCCTTTTCGCGAAGTCTTCATTCGGCAGATCGACGCCGGACGCCCAGTAGATCTGCCGGAAATACTCCATCAACGGCAGCTCGTGCGGATTGTGGGCGGCAATCCTGCGTATCCGGGGACTGACGGTGAATGTCACCTCGACCATCTCGTCGAGGGTCGGTGAATAACCCTCGGCGCACAGCGTGCAAGTGTATTCGTCCTTCTGCACCGTTTTCAGCGTGGCGTTGGTGTCGAGCACGCCGCCACAGCCGGGGCACAGAACATTCCAGGAAATGTCGAAGATGCCCACCCGCGCCGCATGGAGAAAGGCGCCTATGGCGCGTTCCTCATCGAGGCCATGCTTGCTGGCGAAGGCCGGCGCATTGATGCGGCAAAGCTCACGGTCATCGCCCTCCGCGATGGTTCGCTTGATCGCGTCGATTGCCAATAGATCGACATCGGTCGATTGCCGCAGAAGCGAGAACAGATCCTGAGCTTCGTTCATCGTGCAGGCCCCAGAAACGCGCCCCCCGCCGCGTGTTGACCGGACCGCTCTTGGTCCGAGCGCTGCATTTTACTTCGAAACGGACCGCACGGCCATTCGAATAGATAAGCCTGGTGACAGTTCAATTTCCATTCGGCAGATTTTCTCCGGCCGCAAGCGGCACTATGATGGTCCATGGGCATTCGTCTTTGGGGCTTTCTCCCATGCCGACATCCAACAACCCACCATTTCCCGCGGCCCTGCGCCTTTTCTCCGCGATGGTCATCATCGTCCTGATCGTGGGCGCGGGCCTGTTTTTCGCGCCTGTGCTGGTCAAGCCGCGCTGGCCTTGGGCCGTCACGCCGTTCAATGCCCGCTTCCTCGGCGGCTTCTACACCGCCGAAATGGTCGTGATGGCGGCGCTGCTGTTCTGGAACCGCTGGTCGCCCGGCAGGCTCGTGCTCGTCATGGCCTTCATCTTCACCGTCGTCGTGTCGGCGGCTTCGTTCATCAATCTCGGCTATTTCAACTTTCAGCGCAAAGCGCCCTGGCTCTGGTTTTTGGTCTATCTTGCCTCGGTCGCGGTATCCGGGCTGTTCCTGTGGCAGGCCAGGGATCGTCCTTCTGCAAAAGGCGTCACCTTAAACCCAGCATGGCGCAGCTACATGCCGGTGGAATCGGCGATCCTCGGGCTCTACGGCGTCGGCCTGTTGCTGTTTCCTCTGACGTTCAGCAGCATCTGGCCATGGCCGGTCGACGCCTTCCACGCCCAGGTCTACAGCGCCATCTTCCTCGCCGGCGCGGGCGGCATATCTCTCGTCTGGAGAAGCGCGCCGCGCGAGGAGCTGCTGGTGCTCGGCCTGGCGCAGTTTCTGGTTGGCCTGCTTGCCATCCTTGGCCTCGTCATCACCGACGCTGCGGTGCATCGGATCGACTGGACGGCGACCGGGACGTTGTGCTGGCTCGCCCTTTTCGGCTGGATCTGCATCAGCGGCGTCTTCAAACTCTATGCCGCCTCCCGATATTTTAGCTCGCAATCGGCATCATAGGTTGCAGAGACGGCTGGATTTTCAGGTAACGTCCGGTGCATCGTGCCGGGCCGATTGCCTTCGCCGGGAACGCCATGACCAGCACGACCTCGCCATCGTCCGAGAAGATCCAGCCACAGCTCCGACCCGTCCGGCCAAGCGATGCGGAGGCGCTTTGCGCTATCTTCAACATGCCGGGCTTCCGCCGGGGCACGTTCAGGATGCCCTTCGAGAGGGTGGAGCAGGTGGAGCGGCGCATCGCCAAGTCCGGCCAGGAAACCACCTGGATCGTTGCGGAGGTGGACGGCAAGGTCGTCGGCCACGGCAGCTTGGTCGTGCATGGCTCGCCGCGCCGTTCGCATGTCGGCGAGATCAATATCGGCCTTGACGATGCCTTTGTCGGCAAGGGCGTCGGTTCCGCCATACTGGGCGCGCTGCTTGACGTGGCCGACAACTGGCGGGCCCTGAAGCGGGTCGAATTGAGCGTCTATGCCGACAACGAACCGGCCATCCATCTTTACACAAGCCACGGCTTCGAGGTCGAAGGTCGGCATGTGAAGGCAGGTTTTACCGACGGGCAGTACCACGACCTCCTGAGTATGGCCCGGCTGCGGTTCTAAGATCTGCTGTTTGGCGAATAGGTGATTGCTGATGGAGGACTCCGTAGGATACGGTCAATTTCGTCTCACACCATTTGATCGAGTTGCCTGGGCCGAGCGCGTCCAGCAAGTCTGGTCTCCCTTGGTGTTTGCACCGCAAGCGGCTTGACGGGAACCAATGACCGCCGTCTTTGAGCCAACTCCTACTCCTCCAGTGGAAATTCTGGCTGTGCTGTCGCTGCTCTGCCCGGAAGTCGTGCGCGACATCGAGCAGAACTGGAATGCACCGGTTTCCGACTACGCCCGCCATCTGTGGCGGCCGGTGGCAAGGCCTGCATCGGGTCCGGCAATCGCTGCCCGCTCGATCCTGCGCGACGTCCTGCGTCAGCGCCTCGGTGTGATTATGCAGCCTGAGGAGATCGGCAAGGCCCTCGAAGAGTTCGAGCACAGACCGGTGATTCAATCCGGCCTGCACTGCCTGCTTCTGATGGACCGGATCACCTTCGATGCCCTCCTGCTTGCCTGGCTCGGCGCGGTCGAAAACGGGCTGTCGGCCTTCGTCAACTTCATGGGAACGACGATGACCATGGAGACAATTGGCCGGGAGGGGCCGGGATGGCTCGATGTCGGCGACGACAAGGTCAACCTGTTTGGCATGGGGCGCCACAAACTGTGCCGCAAAAGCGCCTGCGTGGCCGGTCCCGTCTCCCTCAACAAGCGCGCGCTCGAAGCGGCGGGCGATGATACGGATGCCAGCCGTTGGCTGGGCACACTGCTTGCCAGTCAGGACAAAGTGTTTGGAACCGCCGCCGATGCGCTGACAGCCCTCAACGAGGATCTCGTCGCCAACTGGGATCGTTCCGGCAAGGCCGTTCCGGTCTTCATCGATGATCGGCTTGCCGCGGCTGCCATGGCGCGGCATCTAGAACATGACGGCAGCCTTCTCTCCAGGCTGCTCATTGAGCCCGCAAGGCGCCAGCGTCTCGAACGTGCCTTGCAGGAGGCCGCATCGGGCCCATTTGGCAGGTTCCTGCCCAATTCCACGGCCTATTTTTGGGGCATTCGCGAGGAGCGCGTGCGCAAGCTCGTCCTCGAGGACGGGCACCTGATCGAGCCTGACAGGCCACATGGTCTTTCCATCCCGTTCGAGCGTCCGCATCTCAAGCAGGCGCTGCTGGACGGCGTGCTGCTGCCGAACTTGTTCCTGATGTTCCTCGTCCTCGCCATATTGCCGCGCGTGCGTGTTGTGGGTGGCCTGAGACAGATTGGCTATGTAGCGCTTTTCCACTCGATCCTGCTGGCTGTGCTGGACGAAAACGCGCCGGAAGAGCGCGATCTGGCTGCGGAGCTGCAGGTTCGGGAAAATGCCTGGGGCATGCGGGTCATCGATGAAAAGATCTCGGTCCGCGAGCAGCTTGCCGGCCTGCCGGAAGGAGCGCTCTTCCCGGAACTGCTCCGCCAATATCGTTTGCGGACATTTGCCGAGACGACCGACGACCTGAAACTGGTTCGCGAAGACGCCCGATGGCGGAAGATCGGCCGGGCAGAGATCAAGGCGACCTGAGCCTCACTTCAGGCCTTATTCGCGGAGGGTCGATCGCGATCGGCTGCAGTTCAAGCCCGCCCTGATCTGACTCACCTGTCATTGCACAACGCCGGCTTTGCGGAGCCCACCCACCACGCGTTCGAAATCCGCTGGGTTCTTGTAGGGCAAGACTTTGACCACATCTGCAGCCAGGATTGCGGCTAGCTTACGATTCTCGCTCATGGGTCCGTCTCCTCATCTCCACGATAGCAGGAAGACGGAGGGTAAGAGGGAACTTTCGCAAACGACGGCCACGCAGCCGCCCGAATCGGCAGCGCTCTGCCCACCGGACCCGCACCGATCGCTCGATGCACATTTGCGCTGCCGCTTGCCGGTCGACGCCTATCGGTTCATCCTTGTGAATACCCTGGCCGTGAAGCGCGTAGCGAGATTACGCTGTCACGGCCGCAAGAGAGGTCTGGTTCTATGGACTGCTCGGGCTGCGGTTTCCAGGTTGAGAGCGGTTACGCCTTCTGTCCGAGGTGTGGCAAGCGCCAGCCCGTGCCATGCGCCAATTGCGGCTACCCCTGCGCGCCTGATTTCGAGTTCTGTCCGAAATGTGGGGCCAGCGTCGGTGCGCCCGCAAAAGCCGTCGAACGGCCTGCTCCGACACCAAGCCGGACCATTGTGCCGCCTTCTCGAACTCCGTCGCTGCTTGCGAACATCGAAAGCGAAGATGGGCTGCATCCCGTCTCTGACGCGGATCGCAGGACCGTAACGGTCCTGTTCGCCGACCTTTGCGGCTTCACGACACTCAGCGAGCAGCTCGACCCCGAGGTCATGCAAACGCTGCAGAACGAACTGTTCAAGGAATTGACGGCGGCCGTGCGAAACTTCGGGGGTTTCGTCGACAAATTCATCGGCGATGCACTGCTTGCCTTGTTCGGTGCGCCGGTCGCGCATGAGGACGATCCGGAACGTGCGCTTCGCGCCGCTCTCGACATGATGGCCCGGACTACCCGGCTCGGCGAAAGCACCTTCCACTCCGGCTCGCCTCTGTTACTTCACATCGGCATAAACACTGGTCCGGTCGTTACCGGGGGATTGGGCATCGGCACCGCCAAATCCTATTCGGTGACCGGCGATACCGTGAATACGGCGCAACGCCTGCAATCGCTGGCCGCACCGGGTGAGGTCCTGGTTGGCGAGCTCACTCACAGGCTGACCCGGCATGCCTTCTCTTATGAGTCGCTGGGTGATGTCGTGCTTCGCGGCAAGGCTGGCAGTGTGCTCGTCCATCGACTGGATGGACCGCTTGCGGCGCCGCGTGCAGCGCGTGGGCTCGAGGCGCTCGGCCTCAGTGCGCCGATAATAGGTCGTGGTGCGGAGCTCAATAGAATGCTGGCGAGCCTTGATCAGGCGTGCGGCGGCTCGGCCCAACTTGTCCGCCTCGTCGGAGAGGCCGGTATCGGGAAATCGCGGCTGGTGAAAGAGTTCGTCGCCCGCGTCGGCGACGAGGATCGTTTTCGCAACGTCGCCGTGCGGCAGGCCACGTGCTCACCGCTTGGCGAACAATCATTTGGCGCTTTGGGCGCAGTGGTGCGCAGCGCTGCCGGGATGATGCAAAACGACAGTGGGGACGAAATGCGGGGCAAGCTCGCAGGCTTGCTTACCGATCTCGGTCTGCAGGGCGAGGAGGCGAAGCGGCTGATGCCTTTGCTCTACCATGTGCTCGGCCTTGGCGACCCCGACGCCACCTTGCAGTATGTCGAGCCCGAGCAGCTGCGGCGGCAAATTCTCTACGCGGTTCGCACACTCGTCGAACGGCGGCTTGCGTTGTCGCCGCTGTTGATTGTTGTCGAGGACCTGCACTGGGCCGACGCCGTGTCGCTCGAGGCACTGCGTTTCGTGATGGACAGGTTGGAACGCACGCGGTTGATGTTGCTGGTCACGCATCGTCCGGCGCCGCACAACGACCAACTCGACTCGAGTCGGGTCAGTCACACAGCGCTCAGGCTTTCGCCGCTCAAGCGTGATGACGGACGCAGCCTGCTGGCGGCGCTTTTCGGCGAGAGCTGGGTAAACTCCGCAGGCGGGCTTCCCGACCAGATCCTCGAGCGCGCGGGCGGCAACCCTCTTTTTGTGGAAGAGATCGTTCGCGGCCTTATCGATCGCGGTGTACTTATGCGCGAGGGCCAGCAATGGCGGACTGTGGCAGGCGAAGTTGCAACCGGCATTCCCGCCACGATCCAGGCAATGTTGCTTGCCCGCGTCGACCGGTTGCCCCAGGAGGTGCGCCGCTTGGCCCAGGAAGCCGCGGTAATCGGCCCGCGCTTCGATGCCACACTTCTGAAAACCGTGACAGCCGACCCCGGCCGAGTAGAAGCCGGCTGCGAACTGCTTTGCGATGCGGAAATCATCGAGGAGGTTGCCGGATCAGGCTCGGTCTCGTCGCAAAGCTACCGCTTTACGCAAACGTTGCTGCAGGACGTGATCTACCAGAATCTGCTCCTGCAACGCCGGACCGACATCCACGGGCGGGTCGGTGCTGCCTTGGAGCAACTGTGCGGCGACAAGCCGGAACGGCTCGAGGATTTGACCGTGCTCGGTCATCATTTCGCACAGAGCGCCGAGCGGGAGAAGGGCGCGCATTACCTGCTGGCGGCGGGCGATCGCGCTCGCATGATATATGCCAACGACGACGCCCTCCGTTTCTACGAGCGAGCACTGACTGCGTTGGGCGCGACGGGGCAAACACCGCTCAAACTGGCAATTGCAGAGCGCATTGCCGATTTGAGCGGCCCGTTAGGCCGCCGCGAGATCGCGCACCAGCACTACGAGACGGTGTTGCAGGCATACCGCGAGTCGGCCGATCGTGTCGCTTCGGTGCGAGTTTTGCGTAAGATCGGTCGGCTGCTCTGGGACGTCGGCAAGCGGAACAACGCAGAATCCCGCTATGCTGAAGCGGCAGCGCTCCTCGATGGAGCGGATGCCCCGATCGAGCAGGCGCATCTCTGGCAAGAACGTGGCCGACAGGCGTTCCGTAGCGGAGATAACGCTCTCGCGGCAAAATGGGCAGACGCGGCGCTGGATTGCGTACGCAATCTGACAACGGAGCACGTCTCCGAGGTAGGGCGTGATGCCACTCTTGTGACCGCCGAGGCACTCAATACCAAGGCTGTTGCGCTGGCTCGCCTAGGACGAAACCGTGAAGCCGTTAGCCAAGTTGAGCGCAGCATTGAATTGTCCGAAGCCGCCGGTCTACTGGGCACGGCCTGCCGCGGCTACACCAATCTCGGCGTGCTTTACACGACCATCGATCCGACAAAGGCGATGGAGGTCTGTCGGCGCGGCCTTGAAGTGGCGCGCCATATTGGTGATTTGGGTTTCCAGGCACGCCTCCTCGCCAATCTGGCGGTCGCCTGTTGTACGTTCACGGATCGCTGTCCAACGGAGGGCGTGCCTGCTGCCGAGAAGGCCATCGAGATCGACCGCGCGCTCGACCAGCGCGAGCACCTGCCGGTGCCGTTGATCGTGCTTGGGCAGATCCATCAGTGCAACGGCCGTCCGGAGCTGGCGGCTGGCTTGTTCAACGAAGCACTGGACGTAGCCCGCGAAACGGGCGAACCCCAACTGCTGTTTCCGTGCTATGATGGCCTTGCAACGCTTAATCTCGACCTCGACAATCTGGCCGAGGCCGAACGCTACTTTTCCCTGGCGCAGGGCATATGCGCCCAGCACGGGCTCGACCCGGAAGGACTTGTTGTGCTGCCTTTTCTCGACTAGCCGGGGTTGGAGGTTGGAAATGTCCGCGCCTAGTGACTTGGTACCGCTTCAACCGGGCGACCGTGCGCCGAACGTGGTGCTCGACGCCATCACCCAGGAAGGCAAGATCGCGCTTGACGACTTTCGCGGACAAAAACCGGTGCTGGTCGGCCTGTTTCGAGGCTTGCATTGCGCGTTTTGCCGGCGCCATATCGCCGCCCAGGCGCGGCTTGATCCGGAGCTGCGCGAAAAGGGTGTGGGGAGCCTGACGGTGGTCAACACGCCGATCGAACGGGCGCGTCTCTATTTCCGCTACCACCCGATGCCGAATCTGCTTGCGGCCTCCGACCCCGAACGCGCTTCGCATCGTGCTTTTGGACTGCCCAATCTCGAATTCACCGAAAACGAGACGAACTGGCCGTACAAGGTCTCGATGGCAGCGGCTAAGGATATGCGGGTCGACTTACCAGGCGAGTTGCCCGGTCCAATGGATCCTTTTGCGGCCAGCGAATTCCTCGACAAGAGGGACCATTACGAAGTGACCGAAGCCGACGAGCAGATGATGGCAACCGGACACGGACAACTGATCGGTCAGTTCCTGCTCGACCGGCAGGGGGTTGTCCGCTGGAGCTTCACGGAGGTTCCAGAGGGTGGGCGATACATGTTTGCGGCGCCAAACCCGCAGGAGCTGATGTCGGCCGTGTCCCAAGTCGCCCAATAGACTTGCGAACGAGGTGACGGGCGGGACTCTGAACGAAAAGCGGAACCAATTTGTCACAAAGCTAGGCATTGGCCTCGGCAAGCCAGAATGTACGGTTCTGGCAATGACCCGCACGCTCGTGCCAACACGCACCCGACTGACAAGTTCACCGTTCATTCGAGCACGGCCTCGACGATGGCAACAAAGTCATCGAGCGAGCGATCCCCACGAATCTCGATGCGCGGAAGGTCGATGGGATCGGACTCGAGGTGCGCCGGCCCGTATCTGCCGCCGAAGCCGATCCGATAGCCGCACTCCCTGGCCAGCCGGCCAAGCCGTCGGTCGGTGACAGAGAAGGGCGCTGCGAACGACGCGATTGGCCGACCGGTCCACCGTTCGATGAACATGCGAGAGCGCAAGAGTTCGGCGGCCAAGTCAGAGGTCGACAGACCATCGATTGCGCGATGCGTCGCCAGATGGCTTCCGAAGAATGCACCTTCGCTGGCGAGGCGTCGCACCGTCCCGGCGTCCATAAGCTGCGTTGGCGGACCGCTGGCGGCGTCCCACTGCGCACTTTGACCCACCAAGTCCGTCACCAGGAACACTTCCGCGGTCAGGTCGTTGGCGCGCAAGATCGGCCAGGCGTGGTCGGCAAAGTTCTCGAAGCCGTCATCGAAGGTGATGAGCACCGGGCGGCCAACGAAGGGTTGAGGGTTGGAAATGAACCGTTCCAGCTGCTCGGACGTAATCGCGTGAAAGCCATTGGCGCGCAGCCATGTCATCTGGCTGCCGAATGCGGCAGGCGTGCACCGAAAACGGGCGAGCGCGGCCGGACCATCGTCGGCGACGCTGTGATACATGAGGACAGGGATGCGCTGCCGCCGCTCGCTACGCGCGACGTCGCGGCGCAAAGCCCGCGCCCCGCCCCAGACGATTTTTCGCGCGACCCCAATTTCGACAGGCGCGCGTATTGGCACGTGATCGATCACCGGTTCCGTCGCCACGTCGCCTGGTGACAGGCGGCGGAAGCGGTCAATGCGATAGAGCTCGGTCTGGATCGATTGCTCGAGGACGAGGCCATCGGTCGCTGCCAGCGTCTCTGAGATCGCTTGTGCACCGAATGTGTTCCAGTCGAAGCCCGTCCTTTCAATATTGTCACGGAGCACGAATGCGTGTGCGCTGATGAAGCTGCCGCCAGGCGCCAACGCCTCAACAAATTTTTTGGCGATGCGCCGCAACTCCGCGAGATCGTCCAGGTAGTAGAGCACTTCCGAACAGACGATCAGATCCATCTCACCCGGAAGCGTGTCCGCAGAGAAATCCAGTACGCCGAAGTCAACATTCGGCTGATCGCTGCATCTGTCATGCGCCCGCTCGATGGCCACGGCGGAGATGTCGGTTGCGGTCAAATGGCCCACTCGCGGCGCCAGTTGCCGCGTGAAGTGGCCCTCCGCGCAGGCCAGCTCAAGCGCCCGTCCGATGGGGCCGGCAGGCAGAATTTCGAGCTGCCGCTCATATTTTTCCTGCTCATAGGGCGAACCGTAGTGCCAGGGGTCCTCGGTCGCGAAATGGCGATTCCAGAACGACGTGCGATCATTATCGTGCCCATCCGCGGCCGGTTTACGGCGCGGCGCTGCAAGAGGCTCTGCAGGTTCGGCGCTCGACCGAACCAGCTCCTGCGCCTCAGCGGCCAATCGTGCGAGTTTGCCGACGTGGCTGTCCCGATCGGATATGGACAACGATGCCTCGGCTGCAAACATGTTTGACGTGTCGGCACCGGCGCCCTTTTGCGGTGCAAGCCGCTCGGGGGGCACGAGATTCAGGATCAATTCAATCCAATGACGCCTTGTCACTTTCCCGAGCACGCCGAACTGGACGCGAGCCGCGATCCGGCCATCCATCATCAGATAGGCATAAATTTGATCGACTCCTTCCGGAAGTTCGATCGAGGTCGGATTTCGAGCGTCGACGCGAATTCCGAGTGTCTGCCGCAGTTTGCGCGGCGCGGCGAGGTCGTCGAAGTCGAGAAGCATTTGCTCAAGGTGGTATTGGACGCGGCGTCCCGCTACGGGATCGCCCCAGATCTTGCCGAGTTCGATGACCAACTCGGTGAGGGGGCCGCCGAACCTGTCCCACCTGGCAGCCAATTGGGCTGGCACCGATAGGCTTCCTAGCATAAGGCCATCTAAGGCCACCCTGGCGATTTCACGCATCCATTTACGTCCTGCCGGGAGCGCGCGCAGGAACTGCGGGTTGATTGAGCGCAAACCGCGGCCGCAATCCGACGCGGCGCTCCACAACGCGAACCACCCGAGCGCTTCGGCAGCGGTGCGGCCGTTCGCCTCGATCGCTCCATTGGCGTGAGCCGATGCTGGGTGTTTGACCCTCGGATCAGGAGAAAAGCCGCGGGCGATCACGATTTCCGCATCTACCAGCATCTGCGTCGAATTGCGGGAGAGCGAGTTGGGGCTGACCCGATGGAAAGCGAGCGGCTCATCGACCATCACCCAACGTTTGCCTAGACGTGCGAGGCGCTGCCACAGATCCCAGTCCTCGAAAGTGTGCAGCGAGACGTCGAAACCGCCCAACTCGACAATTGTCTCCCGGTCGACCAGCAGCGCGTGAGTGCAGATGGCACACCGGCGGGCGAATGTTTCGAAGGGCTGGATCGCAACCTCCGTTGCGATGCTCGACGGGGTGAGTTCGCCATCGGGCATTATTCGCCGAGAACCGCAATAGGCGGCCACGGCATCGGGAGCGGCTTTCAGTGCGGCCAGCATTTTCGCAAGAAAGCTGGCATCCACCCAATCGTCCGCATCCAGAAACATGAGCCATTGGCCGCGCGCTATCGAAATGCCGCTATTGCGCGCGCCGGCGGCGCTAGACGCGCAAGAGCTCAACGTGCGAAATCGGGCATCGTGCTCCACATAACCAGCGATGATCGCGGGGGTGCGGTCCGTGGAGGCGTCGTCGACGATGATCGCCTCCCAATCCGCTATTTCCTGATCGACGAGGCAATCGAGTGCGCGCGCCAGCGTTGCCTCGGCATTGTGCGCAGGAACCACGATTGAAACCAAGGGATTATGCGCCACAGCGTCTTACCCGCGCCTGCTTCGAAGGTAGAACAAGAGTCCCAAAACATAGCCGGCGACTTCCTGCCAAAGGAAACGGTTTTCAGGGACGCTAAGTCCAAACAGTCTCCTGCGCCTGGCATAGGCCGTCGAACCCGATCCGCCGATGGTTTGCTTGGCATTGGCCATCGGTACCACAACGCTTACCGGAGCATTGTCCTGGATCATCGAGCTTCGGAATGTCAAAACGGATGACGGCATCGGATGGCAGCACCGCTCTGTCAAGACCATCGTACGGCAAAGGACTCAATCCATTCGCAGCGCGCCGGTTTTCTAGTAGGCTGTGGCGAGGCAGGTTTGAGGATCCGGCGTGACGGTAGTCAACGATCGTCTTCTCGAAAGCAAGATGACCAAGGTGGAGCAGGCGCGAGCCTGGAGCCCGCGCGTCATCTCGAAATTCGAGACGCTGATCAGGAGCGCCGACGACCACTCACTCTATCGCGTCAATCCGCTGACCTTTGCTCGCGACCGCGCAATCGCCGAGACTGAAGCAATCGACCTCTTCCTTCACGCCGCCCGCTGTGGGCTATTCGACATGAGCTGGGATGTGCTCTGTCCCCAGTCCGGCATGGTGCTCGATAGTTTCGGCGCCCTGCGCACGCTGAAGACCCACTACGTCTGTGGCCTGTGCGACGTTTCGGGCGACACCGACCTCGACGACTTCATCGAGGTCACCTTCTCGATATCGCCGAAGCTGAGGCGCCTGCCGTACCACGATCCCGAGACGCTGCCTGTCGAGGATTTTCACTGGAAGCTCCACTTCGAACATGACGGGCGGCTGCCGGGGCAAGAGGTTCGCTTCCTTGACGTTCTGCGCGGCTTTGTTCGGGGCATGACGTTTCTGCCGCCCGGCACCACCACAGTGCTCCGCGCCGACCTGGGACCGGGCGCCCTTGCGGGCGTCAACGTTCAGACGCAGGCCGCATTCGCTGTGCCAATATCGGGCGATCCGGTGTTGGCGCCGACACTTCTGAAGATCGATTATGACGGCAAACGCTTCTTGCCGGCGTTGCCCGCTGTGCCACCTGGTCCGATTGTCATTGAGGTAGCGAATAGGGGGGCGGCGCGAGGTTCGTTGCTTGCCATCAACTGGCCGCCCGAGCTTGTCGCGCTGACCACCAAGCCGGCGCTCGATTTCGACCCTTATGTTTCCGGTGGAGCGCTGCTTGCGCGGCAGACCTTTCGCCAGCTCTTCCGGTCCGAACGTGTCGACGAGAAGGAGGGGCTCGGCATCCGGCAGATCACCTTCCTGTTCACGGACCTCAAGGGTTCGACCGCCATGTATGAGCGCCTGGGTGACCTCAACGCCTATGCACTGGTCCGCGAGCATTTCGCTCTGGTCAACGCGGCGGTTCGGCAACATTCCGGAGCGGTGGTCAAGACGATTGGGGATGCGGTGATGGCTGTGTTCTCGCAGCCGTCGGATGCGATTGCGGCTGCGCTCCACATCTTTGAAGAAATCGATCGCTTCAACGGCGACCATGACGGGCCGGGGATCATCCTCAAGATCGGTGCCCACTGTGGACCGTCGATCGCCGTGACGCTCAACGACAACCTCGACTATTTCGGCCAGACCGTGAATGTCGCCGCGCGCGTGCAGTCCTTGGCGGAAGCCGGACAGATCTGCATTTCCGAGGCGCTCCATTCCGCGCCCGGGGTTAGCGAAATGCTTGCCGGCCATAGTGTCGTGGCCTTTGACGCGCCTCTTCGAGGTGTGGAGGGTGACGCAACTGTCTATCGCATTATGCGGGGATAGACACGATTGCGTGCCAACCCCCTTTCGTACTGCCTGGAACCGGAGCTTATGGCGCCCGTCTGGTGAGCGCGGTTTATTCGATCGCGCCCTCGAAGCACCGCGTTCCGCCTTCAACAAGAGCGCTCGCGATCGTGGCGGCGCTTCATGAGACGCGAGTTTCGGAGGCTAGGCTTAAGCGCCGTGAACAGATCGGTAACAGCAGCGGTAACGCCCGTAGCGGATTTAGAAATTCCTAAGGAATTTCAAAACGCTGCATAAACCCTGTTTTAACGCGCCTTTAAACCGCCGCATCTAGTCTGCAACCCGAGCGCCATCGGCACCGGGGACAGACAAGCACAGCGCATGGCGAACCGCAGAGACAGTCGCATCGAACCGAGCTTCGAGGGCGCGCCGCGCGCGAAATCCTCCGACGGCTTTTCGGTCAGCGAGGAGGATCGCGTCGTGCCGGCAAATCGCAAATCCGCAGCGAAACGCAAGTCCGCCAGGGCGAAATCGCGCGGCCGAGATCGCAGCCGTCGCGGGCTGTTTTCCATTTTCGGGCGGCTGCTCTACTGGTGTTTCGTCTTCTGCATCTGGGGCGGCATCGCCGTGGCCGGCGTCGTCGTCTACTACGGCGCCAAGATGCCAGCGGCGACGACCTGGTCGATCCCGGACCGGGCGCCCAACATCAAAATCGTCTCGGTGGACGGCGGGCTGATCGCCAATCGCGGCATGTCGGGCGGCGAGGCCGTCGGCCTGCATGAAATGTCGCCCTATATCCCCGAGGCCGTCGTCGCCATCGAGGACCGCCGCTTCTATTCGCATTTCGGCATCGACCCGATCGGGTTGACGCGCGCCATGGTCACCAATCTGCTCGGCCGCCATTTCTCGCAGGGAGGCTCGACGCTGACGCAGCAGCTGGCCAAGAACCTGTTCCTGACGCCGGACCGCACGCTGGAGCGCAAGGTGCAGGAGGTGCTGCTCGCGCTGTGGCTGGAGCATAAGCACAGCAAGGACCAGATCCTCGAAATGTACCTCAATCGGGTCTATTTCGGATCCGGCGCCTATGGCGTGGAAGCCGCCTCGCGGCGCTATTTCGGCAAGAGCGCGCGCGATGTCTCGCTGTCGGAGGCTGCACTTCTCGCCGGTCTGCTCAAGGCGCCGTCGCGGCTGTCGCCGGCGCGCGACCCGAAGGCAGCGGAAGAGCGCGCGCAGCTCGTGCTCGCCGCCATGCGCGAGGAAGGCAAGATCAGCGACAAAGAGTACAAGGTGGCGCTGAGCGCGCCGGCGACGCGCGCGCCGTCCTACTGGACCGGCTCGGAGAACTATGTCGCCGACACGGTGATGGAAGAGCTTCCGGACCTGATCGGCGACGTGCGCGGCGACATCGTCATCGACACGACCGTCGACTTGACCCTGCAGAAGCTCGCCGAGCAGTCGATCCGCCGGCTGATCGACGAGAGCGGCAAGAAGCTCAACGTCACGCAAGGAGCGCTGGTGTCGATCGACGATTCCGGCGCCGTGCGCGCCATGGTCGGCGGCTACGACTATTCGACCAGCCAATTCGACCGCGCCTCGGAAGCGCGCCGCCAGCCGGGCTCGGCCTTCAAGCCGTTCGTCTACATGGCGGCGCTGGAAGCCGGCCGCACGCCGGACAGCGTGCGCAACGACGCGCCGATCAAAATAGGCAAGTGGACGCCCGACAATTACGGCGGCAAATACTATGGCAAGGTGACGCTGGCCACCGCGCTGGCGAAGTCGCTGAACTCGGTGGCGGCGCAGCTTACCATGGAAGTCGGACCCGACGCGGTGGTCGAGGCGGCGCATCGCATGGGCATCCAATCCGATCTGCAATCGAACACCTCGATCGCGCTCGGCACATCGGAAGTGACGCCGCTCGAGCTGACCGCGGCCTATGTGCCGTTCGCCAATGGCGGCTACAAGCCGGACATCCATTTCATTCGCCGCGTCACCACGGCCAGCGGCAAGGTGCTCTACGAGAACAATGGCGGCAGCGCGCCGCGCGTCCTCAAGGCCGACATCGTCGGCATGATGAACTCGATGATGACGGGCACGGTCGAGGTCGGCACCGCCAAGAAGGCGGCCTTCAACTGGCCCTCGGCCGGCAAGACCGGCACCAGCCAGAATTCACGCGACGCCTGGTTCGTCGGCTACACCGCCAACCTCACAACCGGTGTGTGGTTCGGCAATGACGACGGCAGCCCGATGAAGAAAGTGACCGGCGGCGCCTTGCCGGCGCAGGCCTGGCACGAATTCATGGTGGCGGCGCATGAGGGCGTGCCGGTCCGGCCGCTGCCCGGCACCTGGAAGTCGACGCCGCCCGATACGATCGTGCCGGACGAGATCCCGTCGAGCGATGCCTCGCAGCCGCCGTCGGCGCCGCCCGCCCCGGTCGGCCAGTCGGCGCCTGCGCCTGCACGACAGGCTCGTCCGGCCCAGACCGTCGATGCCAACGGCTTCGATATGCCGAGCGACGGCGGCACCACCGCGTCGGTCGGGCATCCGGTGCCGCCCGGCGATGTCGGCGGCCCGACGAAAAAGCGCCGGACTTCGATCCTCGATATCCTGAGCGGCGGTTAGAGCGGCAACTTCGCCTCTCGCAATGGCTGGCGCGTTCGGCTACATGTCCGGCCGGAGACCAAAGCCATGGCCGAGACCGACACCAGAAAAACCATCGTGCTTACCGGCGCCAGCCGCGGCATCGGCCATGCGACGGTGAAACGCTTCTCGCGCGAAGGCTGGCGCGTCATTACCTGTTCGCGCCAGGCCTTCGCAGAGGATTGTCCCTGGCCGGCCGGCCCCGAAGACCACATCAAGGTCGATCTTGCCGACCAGGAGGATGTCGGCATCGCGATCTCGGAAATCCGTCACCGGCTGGAGGCGCATGGCGGACAGCTGCATGCGCTGGTCAACAATGCCGGCATCTCGCCGAAGCTCAAGGACGGCGGCAGGATGAACTCGATCGACACGCCGATGCATGTCTGGCGCGACGTGTTCCAGGTCAATTTCTTCGCGCCGATCATGCTGGCGCGCGGCCTGTTCAAGGAACTCGCCGCGGCCAAGGGCTCGATCGTCAACGTCACCTCGATCGCCGGCACCAGGGTGCATCCGTTCGCCGGCACCGCCTACGCGACATCGAAGGCCGCGCTGGGTTCGCTGACACGCGAGATGGCGCATGACTTCGGCCCGCACGGCATCCGCGTCAACGCCATCGCGCCGGGCGAGATCGACACGGCGATCTTGTCGCCGGGCACCGACAGGATCGTCGAGACGATCCCGCTAAGGCGCCTCGGCGCCACGTCGGAAGTCGCCGACATCATCTTCTTCCTTTGCTCCGGCCAAGCGTCCTACGTGACCGGTTCGGAAATCCATATCAATGGCGGCCAGCACGTGTGAGCCGGCCAGGCTAACTGTGCTCATCTGGATATCGTGAGAACAGCTTTGCCGCTGATGCTGCGTTGGCGCAGTGCGTCGAGCGCTTGGCCGATGTCTGTCCAGGGTGCGGTCAAGGCCACACGGGTTTCCAGCCGGCCGGCCGCGACTAAGCCAAGCAGCGAGGCGATGTCGGCGCCAATGCCTGAACCGGACGTGTAGTAGGCGAAGGTCTGGAGCCTCGCGCCCTCGTGACCCGGAACGAATTGGCGGAATCCGATCGGCGTCAGCTCGCCGCTGCTCGAACCGAACATGACGATGGTCCCGCCAGGCGCGACGCGTTCGATCGCGTGTGCGAGGCTTTCGCCGCCGACCGACTCGGTGATCAACGAAAACGGACCCTCGGCCAGCTCGATCGACTCGACGACTTGCCTGGCTCCCAGCCCCCGCAGATCCTCGTCGTGACGGGCGGCGGCGACCGCGGTCACGAAGCCGCCCTGCTGATGAGCGATCTGGATCTGGAAACGACCGACCGCACCGCTTGCACCAGTGATCAGGACCCGCTGGCCGGCGAGGTCGCCGCCATGGCGCAACGTCCTTAGCGCCGTCGTGCCCGCCACCGGAAGGGTGGCTGCGGACACGAAGCTGATGCCATCCGGCAGGATGGCGAGACGGTCGGTCGAAACGGCGACGCGTTCGGCCCAACCGGCCTGGTCGACCAAAGCCGCAACCCGGGTGCCCGCGGCGGGTCCGGAACCATCGGCTGCCGCGCGTTCAACAACCCCGACGACATCCTGGCCGGGTATGAAGCCATTCGGACGGATGGCGAGCAGACGCAGTTCGCCGCGGTTCAACGAGGTTGCGTGGACCGAGACAAGCGCCTCGTTCGCCAGGGGCTGAGGTTCCTCGAACTCGGCGAGCCTCAGGCCGGTGGCGCTGTCGGGAGACGTGACCAGGGCGAGCATGGGGACGTACCTTCTTGCTGGTTTGTGGGAAGCCGGCTTCTCCTGGAAGGCAGGGCAAGCCGCCCACTCGAAAGACCCGTCAAGATCACGGGCCGAGGGATGGGTGTGCGCAGCGTCAACACGATCAGCTGTTGCCTGCCACGCGCAAACCGGAGCCTATCGGCTTCCAAGGTTGATGAATTTAGCTATCATGGCGTTTAATCGCTAAAAGCCGTCAATCATGAGGCAACCTCTTCGCTGGCCTTGGCTCGATTTCGACGTCGATAAAGTCGATGCGCCGGCAATTGCCGTGCGCGTCGATGTCACCGAGACCCGGGCGGAGGTGCCCGACCATTGGCATCGCAAAGGCCAGCTCGTCTTCGCATTGGGAGGCGGCGTCACATGCCGCGTTCCCAGCGGCCTGTGGATGGTGCCGCCGCATTGCGGTGTGTGGATTCCGAGCGGCATGGAGCACAGCAACATTGCAACCGCCAACGCCCGGATTTTCTTCGTCTACATCGAGCCCGGTGCTGCCGACTTGCCGGAGCGGTGCTGCACGCTGTCGATCTCGCCGCTGCTGCGCGAACTGATCGTCGAACTGTCCGACTTCGGGCAGGGCGACGCGAGGGGCGAGCTCTTGACCAGGGTCCTGCTCACCGAGTTGCCGCGCATGCCGGTCCAGCAGCTGCATCTGCCGATCTCATCCGAGCCGCGCTTGAGGAAGATCGCCGAAGCGTTGGCGCAAGACCCTGCCGACCGCAGCACGCTGGCGGAATGGGCCAACCGCGTTGCGCTCAGCGAAAGCAGTCTGGCCCGCCTCGTGGCAAAGGAGACAGGCTTGAGCTTCGGGCGTTGGCGCCAGCAATTGCACTTGATCGTCGCCATTCGAGAATTGGCCGCCGGTGCGAGCGTTCAACAGGTCTCGGGCGATCTCGGCTATGGTTCAGTCACTGCCTTCATCACCATGTTCAAGAAGGCGCTTGGGAAGTCTCCGGCAAAATACCTGGGCAGTATCGCTCAAAACGGCGGCTCTGAATTCGTGGCGTGATCAATCGCCTGCGGACGGTCGGCTGAGATCGGCCGTGCAGCCTGTCGCCAGTCGGCCAGTGCGACCAACACGCATGACCGTGCAGGTCCGGCTCAGGCGGCTGATGGCTCAGCGGCTGGCGGTTTGCGTCCAATCACCTCTTCGACGATGCCGCGTGCGATCTCGCGTTCGCCCATGATCACGGTGTCGGCTCCGAGCCCCTTCAGATGCTCGACCTCGGCATCGGAATGGGCTCGCGCAATGACGCTTATCGCCGGATTGGCGGCGCGGGCCCTTAGCACGATCTGTCCGGCCTCGAAGGCATTGGGGATGGCAAGGATCAGCCGTGTCGCGCCTTCCGGATTGGCGGACGAAAAGACGTCCGCATCGGCGGCATTGCCGGCGACGGTTTCGATGCCGTCCGCCTTGAGTTTCGCCAGCGTCTTTTGGGCATCCTCGATGACCAGGAAGGGCAGGGCGGCTTGTTTCAGCGCAGCACCCACGAGGCTGCCGACGCGGCCATAGCCGATCAGGATGGAATGGTCGGTCTGCGCGGTCCGTAGCGGCGGGCCGTCCTCTTTCTCCGAAGCCGTTACCGAAGCCACCTGACCCGGCGCCGTCGCTGGGCCAATCGGTCCTGCTTCCTCGGGCGCGGCGGCCTTGCCGGCGCGCTTCTCTAGCCACGGCTTCATCCGGTCGACGAAGATGAACATCAGCGGGTTGAGCAGGATCGACAGGATCGCGCCGGCGAGGATCAGGTCGCGGCCCTGCTCGGGCAGCAGCTTCAGCCCGACGCCGAGCTCGGCCAGGATGAAGGAGAATTCGCCGATCTGGGCAAGGCTCGCCGAAATCATCAGCGCCGTGGCGATCGGATGGCGGAAGGCGATGACGATGACGAAGGCGGCAAGCGACTTGCCGATGACGATGATGGCAAGCGTAGCAAGTATAGGCAGGCCGTTGCTGAGGAGGCTGAACGGGTCGAACAGCATGCCGACCGAGACGAAGAACAGCACCGAAAAAGCATCGCGCAGCGGCAGCGATTCCTCGGCCGCGCGGTGGCTGAGCTCGGACTCGCTCATGATCATGCCGGCGAAGAAGGCGCCGAGCGCCAGCGAGACGCCAAACAGTTTTGCCGCGCCGAAGGCGACACCGAGCGCGATGGCGAGTACCGAGAGCCGGAACAGCTCGCGCGAGCCGGTATGGGCGACATAATGCAGGGTCCAGGGGATGACCCTGCGGCCGACGACCAGCATGACGACGACGAAGGCTGCGACCTTGGCCAATGTCACGCCGACGACGCCCCATATGCCGTAGCTCGCAGGCAGCGAGAGCAGGCTCGAATGGTCGACGGCCTGCGGCTGGCCGCCCAGCACGCCGGCCAAAGCCGGCAGCAGCACCAGCGCCAGCACCATCGCCAGATCCTCGACGATCAGCCAGCCGACCGCGATGCGACCGCGCTCGGTCTCGATCAGCCGCCGCTCCTGCATGGCGCGCAGCAGCACCACGGTCGAGGCGACGGACAATGCGAGGCCAAAGACCAGGCCGGCGCCCAAGGACCAGCCGAGCAGCCAGGCAAGCCCGACGCCGAGCAGCGTGGCAAAGCCGATCTGCACGACGGCGCCGGGCACGGCAATCGCACGAACCGACAGCAGGTCCTTCAGCGAGAAATGCAGGCCGACGCCGAACATCAGCAGGATGACGCCGATCTCCGCGAGCTCGTTGGCGAGGCCGGCATCGGCGACGAAGCCTGGCGTGTTCGGCCCGACCAGCACGCCGGCCACCAGATAGCCGACGAGCGGTGGGATGCGGAAACGGTTAGCCAAAGCTCCAAAGACGAAAGCAAGCCCCAAACCGGCGACGATGGTGGCGATAAGGGGCGTGTCATGCGGCATTGTCTATGGGGCGCCTTTCGAAGATCTCGATATCGGTCGGCGCTCGCCGAGGCTGTCGCCTTCGGCAATATGGTGGAGGGCGAGGCGATGACGCAACCGCTGTCACGCAGAAATCCGTGCCGAGAACGGCACTGAGGAAGAAACCGCAAAGAAATCGCAATCGGCTGCCGCGCGGTCGGTCGCCGCCCAACCCCGATGCGTTCGGCGGCCTTTCGCAGTCCGGCTCAGGCCGCCTGGAGCAGCTTCTCGATCTCGGAGACGGTGTGGTTCGTCAGCGTCTTCGGTATCTGCGCCTTCACCTTGTCGCAGACCTCCTTGTGCAGCTTCAGCCGGATCTCGCCCAGCACCTGGGGCGGCGCGATCAGCACGACCTCCTCGAACGCGCCCCGGTGCGCAAGCTTGTAGAGCCGCCCCGCTATATTGTCGGCAAAGCGTTCCTTGCCGATACGGTGCCAGTCGGTTTCCTCGATAG
This sequence comes from Mesorhizobium album, assembly GCF_033977205.1. NCBI lineage: Bacteria > Pseudomonadati > Pseudomonadota > Alphaproteobacteria > Hyphomicrobiales > Phyllobacteriaceae > Mesorhizobium > Mesorhizobium album. The sequence goes on from NZ_JAVIIW010000002.1 coordinate 149,530, forward strand.
CGCTGCGGGGGCCGGCCGCCTCATTGTATCGGCCCGGTTTGTCCGTGCCTTGCTCACGAGTGGCAGGGTTTTCCTGCTCCATCTCCTGGACGACCTGCAGGTCTGGATGTCTGGTGTCCCCCCGGTTGCGAAGGAAAAGCGCCTTTTCGCCGTCTGCTACGATGACCCAAAGGCCACGTTTCAGAGTAATGCTCATGGTGCTCCTCCTTTTCAGCTTGCGGGCCTGTCGATCAGGCTTCAAAAATGCGGTCTGCCGGCAGGGATGAGATCGCTAGCCAAACGTGCCGCCGAGCCCGATTGTTCCAGCCGACCACGACTGCTCGATCGTCTGCTGCAAGGCGTATCGAGCGGCCGCTCGGCGAGGATACAGCTTTAATCTACTAACTTAGTAGAAATTAGAAAAAACCGTTTTGCCGCCTTGGCCGAGCGGCGCTAAAAAATATGCCAGATCAATGGGTGCCGGCAAGGCGTCTGGCCGCCTTGATCTCCGGCATAGAATTTTTTTCTCCTGCCTTTCGCAGTTGCGAAAAAGCGATTGCCTGCCATCGAGGGATGCGCGAGTGCTTGCCTTCTGGTTTTTGCCGCGTCCGCATAAAACTGCCAGACTGTTATCGTATTTGCTATCGCCATGTCGCAAGCCAACGCCAAGCTCAATGCCTTCCCCGTCTTCATCCGGGTCGACGGCGAAGCTGTGGCCATCGTCGGCAACGGCGAGGGAGCGCTTGCCAAGGCCAGGTTGCTTGCGCAGTCAAACGCGACGCTGCGCATCATCGCCGACGATGCCGATCCCGAACTTTTGAATTTCATCGCGACCGCCCGTGCCGTTCATGTCGATGCTGCCTATGATGCCGCGCATCTCGAAGGCGCGGCCATGGTGTTTGCCGCCAGCGGCGACGAGGCGCTCGACCGCCGCGTCGTGGAGGACGCACGCCGGCTGGGCATCCCGGTCAACGCCGTGGACCGGCCGGAACTCTGCGATTTCTTCACCCCGGCATTGGTGAACCGGGCGCCAGTGGCCATTGCCATCGGCACCGAGGGCGCCGGGCCGGTCCTGGCGCAGATGCTGCGCGTACGCATCGACCGCATGCTGTCGCCGTCACTCGGCCGGCTAGCGGCCCTGGCGGCTTCATTGCGCACTGCTGCCGAGCGGCTGCCGAAGGGCAATCGCCGCCGTCGCTTCTGGAGCGATTTCTTCGCCGGCGCTCCGGCCAAGGCCATCGAAGCCGGAGAGTTCGCCAGGGCGCATGATGCGGCGCTCGACCTTCTTGCCGCCAACGCGCCGGCAGCGGGCCATATCGCGCTGGTCGGCGCCGGCCCGGGCGCGGAGGACCTTTTGACGCTGCGTGCCCACCGGCTGCTGATGGAAGCGGACGCGATCGTCTACGACGCGCTGGTGCCGGAAGGGATCGTCGCCATAGGCCGCCGCGATGCCGAGCGCCTGCCCGTCGGTAAGCGCAAGGGCTGTCATTCCAAGAGCCAGGAACAGATCAACGCGCTGCTCATCGAGCTCGGCCGCGCCGGTAAACGCGTGGTGCGGCTGAAGTCCGGCGACCCGCTGGTGTTCGGCCGGGCGGGCGAGGAAATGGCGGCACTTCGCGAGGCGGGCGTCGCCTATGAGGTGGTTCCGGGCGTCACTGCCGCCTTCGCCGCGGCAGCCGATTTCGAACTGCCGCTGACGCTGCGCGGCGTGACGTCCTCGATGGTGTTCACCACCGGGCACGACCTCAAGGGCAACTCGCTGCCCGACTGGGCAAGGCTCGCCATCTCCGGGGCAACCGTCGCCGTCTATATGGGCCGCTCGGTTGCCGCCGAGGTCGCCGGCCGGCTGATCGAAGCGGGGCTGTCGCCCGACACGGCGGTCGCCGTCGTTGAGAATGCCAGCCTCGGCAACCGCCGCCGCTTCCACGGCACGCTGGCCGACCTGCCGTCGCTCGAAGCTCGTGCCGATCTGACCGGCCCGGTCATGACGATCATCGGCGACGCTGTCGCCGGCGCCAATTTCGACCGATCCGAGCCGCTCGCGGCACATATGCATGAAGATACGGCCAGTGTTACGGCCGAGGGAGTTCAGCAATGAAGGTTCTGACCGCGAACAGGCTCTCCGACGGAATCGCCGTCTGGTACGCCGACGGCGGCTGGGCGGAAACAATCGGCCATGCCGACCTTGCCCACGACAAGGCGGCGGAAGACCGGCTGGAAGCGATCGGCGCCGCGGCGGCCGCCAACAATGAGGTGGTCGACGTGAACCTGATCGACGTCACCGTGGTCAACGGATTGGTTGAGCCGGTGCGGCTGCGCGAGAAGATCCGCGCCGCGGGTCCCACCATCCGCACCGATATCGGCAAGCAGGCGAGCCCCCCACCGGCCCGGGCGGCATAGTTCAAGGAAGAGGGCGGACGCGCCCCGGAAGACGAAGCATGTACCGTTACGACGAGTTCGACCACGATTTCGTAAAGGCCCGCGTCGCAGAGTTCAGCGACCAGGTGCAGCGCCGGCTTGCCGGTGAGATCACCGAGGACCAGTTCCGGCCGCTCAGGCTGATGAACGGCGTCTATCTGCAGCTGCATGCCTATATGCTGCGCATCGCCGTGCCCTACGGCACGCTGAACAGCAGGCAATTGCGCATGCTCGGCCATATCGCCCGCAAATACGACAAGGGCTACGGGCATTTCACCACGCGCCAGAACATCCAGTTCAACTGGCCGGCGCTGTCCGACATCCCGGCGATCCTCGCCGATCTCGCGAGTGTCGAGATGCATGCCATCCAGACCAGCGGCAACTGCATCCGCAACGTCACCGCTGACCATTTCGCGGGTGCGGCCGCCGACGAGGTCGCCGATCCGCGCCCCTACGCGGAAATCCTGCGCCAGTGGTCTTCGGTGCATCCGGAGTTCTCGTACCTGCCGCGCAAGTTCAAGATCGCGGTGACCGGTGCCGAGCGCGACCGCGCCGCCATCCAGACGCACGACATCGGTCTGCACCTGAAGAAGGACGCGGCCGGCGAGCTTGGCTTTGCCGTCTATGTCGGCGGCGGCCAGGGCCGCACGCCGATGGTCGCCAAGAAGATCCGCGACTTCCTGCCGGAAGCCGAGCTGTTGTCCTACTGCACGGCGATCCTGCGCGTTTACAACCTTTATGGCCGCCGCGACAACAAGTTCAAGGCGCGCATCAAGATCCTCGTCCACGAGACCGGCGTGGAGGAAATCACCCGCCAGATCGAAGCCGAATGGCAGGAACTGAAGGACGCTGAGCTGAAGCTACCTGACGCCGACATCCAGGCGATCAATGCCTATTTCGCGCCGCCGGCATTGCCGGACCGGCCGGAGGGCGATGCGCTGGTCAAGCAGGCGCGACTCGATTCCAGGAGCTTCTCGGAGTGGCTCGACCAGAACGTGGTGACGCATCGCCACCCCGACTATGCGGCGGTGACCATCTCGCTCAAGGGCATCGGCGAGGTACCCGGCGACGCCAGCGACAGCCAGATGGAGGCGGTCGCCGACATCGCGGAGAAATACGCTTTCGACGAGCTGCGCGTCAGCCACGAGCAGAATGTCATCCTGCCGCATGTTGCGCGCGCCGACCTCAAGGCGGTCTATGACGCGCTGGTCGAGATCGGGCTGGCGACGGCCAATTCCAACCTGATCAGCGACATCATTTCCTGCCCGGGTCTCGACTATTGCGCGCTGGCCACGGCACGCTCCATCCCGGTGGCGCAGGAAATCTCGCGCCGCTTCGCCTCGCTGGAGCGGCAGCGCGAGATCGGCGAGTTGAAGCTGAAGATCTCCGGCTGCATCAATGCCTGCGGCCACCACCATGTCGGCCACATCGGCATCCTCGGCGTCGAGAAGAAGGGCACCGAGCTCTACCAGGTGACGCTCGGCGGCTCGGCCGACGAGAACACGTCGGTCGGCGAGATCGTCGGCCCCGGCTTCTCCTCGGAAGAGATCACCGATGCCATCGAGCAGATCGTCGAAACCTATCTCGGCCTTCGGCTCAATCCCGATGAACGTTTTATCGACGCCTACCGCCGTGTCGGTCCCGCGCCGTTCAAGGAGGCGCTCTATGCTGGCGAAACCAAGGCCGCTTGACCGGATCGGCGGCGTCGAGGCCGGCGTTGCCGCGGAAGCGGCGGGGCTCGACGCGCTGCTCGGCCATCTGAAGCCGATCGAGATCATTGAGCGCTCGCTGCGCGAATCCTTCCGTGGCGAGATCGCCGCCGTGTCGTCCTTCGGCGCGGATTCGGCGGTGCTGCTCCACATGATCGCCGAGATCGACCGCTCGCTGCCGGTGATCTTCCTCGACACCGGCAAGCATTTCGAGGAAACGCTGGACTATCGCGACGCGCTGGTCGCCGATTTCGGCCTGACCGATGTCAGGGTCATCAAGCCGGACGAGGCGGCGCTCGAACGCGTCGATCCGACCGGCCGGCTGCATGAGACCGACACCGACGCCTGCTGCAATGTGCGCAAGGTCGAGCCGTTGGCGCGCGGCGTCGAGCCGTTCCGCGCCTGGTTCACCGGGCGCAAGCGCTTCCAGGCTTCGACGCGCGCGGCACTTCCGGTTTTCGAGGCGGTCGGCACGCGCATCCGCATCAATCCGCTGGCGCACTGGACGACGTCGGACCAGGCCGACTACATGCGCGCCCACGTACTGCGCGAAAATCCACTGGTCGCCTATGGCTATCTCTCGATCGGCTGCTTCCCGTGCACGCAGCCGGTGCAGCCCGGCGAGGATGCGCGCAGCGGCCGCTGGGCAGGGCACGCCAAGACCGAGTGCGGCATCCACCTGTCGGGGCTGGAGAAATCGCTGACCGACGCATCGCTTTAGGGTATGTTGATATTCAGGTGAGGCCGGCCTGCAAACGGCGGTTTCCTGCGCTTCCGGTGCTCACGTACTATAGTACGCTCCGCTCCGGTTCTCGGAAGCCACCGTTTTCGGTTCGGCCTGACCTAAATCTCAACACGCCCTGGGCGTTCTTTGAGCTTTAGGAATTCCTTGATGACTGAACTGACCAAACCGGAAACCCGACTCTGGACCCCGAAGGGTTTTCGCGAGGATGACTGGACGCACTCCGAGAGCGCCGAGGCGCTTGCCGGAAATGGCCGCTTCATCCTGCCGCTGCAAGCCTTCCTCGCGCTCGATGACGACACCCGCAGGTCGGCCAAGGAGCGCATAGGCGTGCTGTTGCTGCCCGGCGACGAGCTCGACAAGATCGTCGGCCTGCTCGACCAGCTGTCGCTGGTGGCGCTTGCCTTCCCGGCGTTCAATGACGGGCGCTCCTTCTCCAAGGGCGAGCTCCTGCGCACCCGGCATAACTTCAAGGGCGCAGTCCGTGCCACCGGCCAGGTGCTGGTCGACCAGCTGCCGCATATGCTGAGGCTCGGCTTCGACGAGTTCGAAGTCTCCAATCCGGTGCTCCTGAAGCGGCTGGAGGAAGGCCGCACCGGCGGGCTGCCGGTCTATTACCAGCCGGCCGTGGAGCCGGAGGCCAAGGGGCCGAAATATTCCTGGCGGCGCAAGCGCCCCGGCTGACGCAGCGGCATCTTTACAAGGCATTCGCGCAAGTCTTCTCTCCAAGAACGGACGGAAACATCCGCCGGGGAGGGGACCATGCGCTACGACTATGTCATCGCCGGAGGCGGCTCCGCCGGCTGCACACTTGCCGCCAGGCTTTCCGAGGATCCATCGAAGACGGTGTGCCTGATCGAAGCGGGAGGCGACGGCAAGGATTTGCTCATCCGCGCGCCGGCGGGCATCATCGCGCTGCTGCCGGGCAGGCCGAAGATCAACAACTGGGCCTTCCAGACCGTGCCGCAAGAAGGTCTCAATGGCCGCAGGGGCTATCAGCCGCGCGGCAAGGCATTGGGCGGCTGCAGCGCCATCAACGCTATGCTTTATACGCGGGGTCATCGCCGCGACTATGACGAATGGGCCGATCTCGGCTGCGACGGCTGGTCGTGGGATGAGGTGCTTCCCTATTTCCGGCGCGCCGAGGGCAACCAGCGCGGCACTGATGCGCTGCATGGCGGAGAGGGGCCGCTCAGGGTTGCCGAGCAGCAGGAGCCGCGCCCGATCGCAAGAGCGTTTGTCGAGGCTTGCGGCGAAAACCAGATCAGGCGCAACGACGACTTCAACGGGCCGGAGCAGGAAGGGGCGGGGCTTTACCAAGTCACGCAGTTCTGGGGCGAGCGCCGCAACGGCGAGCGCTGCTCGGCGGCCGCCGCCTATTTGCATCCGGCGGTCGGGCGGCCGAACCTCACCGTCGTCACCGGCGCACACGCGACAGGCATCGTGCTCGACGGCAAGCGCGCCAAGGGTGTGCGATATCGTATCGGCAAGAACGAGGCCCTGGCGGAAGCGAGACGAGAGGTGATCCTTTGCGGCGGAGCCTTCGGCTCGCCGCAACTGCTTCTGCTCTCCGGCATCGGTCCGGCAGTCGAGCTTGCCGCGCACGGCATTCCGCTCGTCCACGAATTGTCCGGCGTCGGCAGGAACCTGCAGGATCATCTCGATTTCATCTTAGCCTGGAGGTCGCGGGAGACGGATTTGATGGGGATCGGCCTGCGCGGCATGCCGGGGCTGGTCAAGCACATGCTGCGCTGGCGCAAGGATGGCACAGGCATGATCGCCACGCCTTATGCCGAAGCCGGCGCCTTCCTCAAATCCGATCCGGCGGTCGAGCGTCCCGACCTGCAATTGCATTTTTGCATCGCCATCGTCGACGACCATGCCCGCAAGCTGCATATGGGCTACGGCTTTTCCTGTCATGTCTGCGTGCTGAGACCCTATTCGCGCGGCGAGGTGGGGCTTTCCAGCGCGGATCCACTGGCGCCGCCACGCATCGATCCGCGGTTCCTGGAGGACGGGCGCGATGCCGAGCTTCTGCTCAAGGGGGTGCGGATGATGCGCGCTATTTTGGAGGCGCCGGCATTGGCAAAGTATCGCCATAAGGAAATCTACACCGCCGGCGCTTCCAGCGACGCCGACCTGATGGCGCATATCAGGGCGCGTGCCGACACGATCTATCACCCTGCCGGAACCTGCAAGATGGGCGTCGACGACATGGCCGTGGTCGACCCGAAGCTCAAGGTTCGCGGGCTGGAGGGGCTGCGCGTGGTCGACGCCTCGGTGATGCCGACCTTGATCGGCGGCAACACCAATGCGCCGACGATCATGATCGCCGAGAAGGCCGCGGACATGATCCGGGCGGCTGCCTGATCTTTCGATGCTTGGTAGGACCAGCTTCTTCGATTTTGCCTCTGCCGAGCCTGACTCGGGGACGCAATCGCGGGATCGAATCCATCTGGTCAGACCACTTGCGCGATTTGCTCTTCCCCTCCCGCCGTCTTGCCCTTAGGATGGGGTTATTATTTTGGACCCCGAAATAAATAGCCAGCTAAGGGAGGAACCGGCATGGCAGGCAAGAAGATATTGATGCTCGTTGGCGAGTTCAGCGAGGAATATGAGATTTTCGTCTTTGAGCAGGCAATGCATGCGGTCGGCCACACCGTCCATGTCGTCTGCCCGGACAAGAAGGCTGGCGACGTGCTCAAGACCTCGCTGCACGACTTCGAGGGCCATCAGACCTATACCGAGAAGCTCGGCCACGACTACATCCTCAACAAGACTTTCGCCGAGGTGAATCCCGCCGACTATGACGCGGTCTACGCGGCGGGTGGGCGCGGGCCGGAATATATCCGCATCGACAGGCGCGTGCAGGCGCTGGTCAGGCATTTCCACGAGACCGGCAAGCCGATCTTCACCATCTGCCACGGCGTGCAGATCCTGATTGCCGTCGACGGCGTGGTGCGCGGTAGGCAAGTGGCAGCGCTGCACTACTGCGAGCCCGAAGTGACGCTCGCCGGCGGCACCTATATCGACGTTGCCCCGACCGGTGCGCACGTCGACGGCAATCTGGTTTCGGCCAAGGGATGGCCCGGCCTTGCCGCCTTCATGCGGGAATGCCTGAAGGTGCTCGGCACGGAGATCCACCATGGCGAGGCGCTGATGCGCGACGAGCGCAAGGCAGCTTAAAAGCGCGTCGCGCTGAAACGGATTCAGGTGACGCGCTTTAAGTTTTTGTATTTACGCATGTCGCCCAAAACCGCTACGCACTTTTGGGCGGCATGCGTTAGAGCGGTTCACCGTTTCACGGAAACGGCGAACCACTCTATCTCTTTGTTTTCACGCAATTCCGGACGGAAAACCGCTTCACACTTTTCCTGGAATTGCTCTAGCTCTTTCCCCACTCTTCGCAGCCTAGCTTCATCAAGGGCGGCATGCGGCTATTAACGCCGCTCGCCGCCTGCCTTGGCCGCCTCGGCCCCTTCCAGGCGGTCGAGCAGGTCCGTCAGCCGCTTCGGCACCTCTTTTTCCAAGCGAAATGCCGGCAGCGTGCGCAGAAAGCGCTTCGTCGCTTCCGTGCCAATTTGTCGCCTGATGTCGTGGGCGAGTTTGGCGCGCCTCTCGCCACTGGTACCGTTCATAGTCCCAAAATCCTGTGTCGGCTTCGAAACTCCTGCAGCCCGGCAATGGTTCCCGCATTGGCCCTTGAAGGCAAGCAAAGCCGTCCGGTAAGGTAAAATTTGAATTAATCTGGAACGATCCGAGGCAGGCCGCCGATGGCGCTTACCCCTTGATTTTTGACCATCAAACCTCGATATCGGGCGCAAATCCGAACCAATCCGAATGACGGGAAATGGCGATGAGCGACCAGGCAAAAGACGAACGCGCGCCCGAGGGAATCGAAGCCACCCAAGCTTCCGGCGCCAAGGCTTCCGGCGAACGTGCGGAAGGCGGCGTCGACGGCGACTATGAAGCGCTTGTGCGGCTGCTGAAGGAAAACGAGGAACTGAAGGACCGCGCGCTCCGCATAGCTGCCGAGATGGAGAACCTGCGGCGCCGCACCGCGCGCGACGTACATGACGCGCGCACCTACGCTGTGGCCAACTTCGCACGCGACATGCTGTCGGTGTCGGACAATCTGCGCCGCGCGCTGGACGCCATTCCGGCCGAGGCCAAGGCCTCCGGCGATGCCGGTTTCAAGGCGCTGATCGAGGGCGTCGACCTCACCGAACGCGCCATGCTGTCGGCGCTGGAGCGGCACGGCGTGAAGAAGCTTGCGCCCGAAGGCGAGAAGTTCGATCCGAACTTCCACCAGGCGATGTTCGAAGTGCCCAACGCCGACGTCCCGGCCGGCACTGTCGTTCAGGTGGTACAGCCCGGCTATTCGATCGGCGAGCGGGTGCTGAGGCCTGCGATGGTCGGCGTCTCCAAGGGCGGCCCGAAGGCCGCCGCCGAGGCGAAGGTCGAGCCAGGGCCGGTGAACGAGCAGGCCGAGAAGGATGCGTAATTAGGGGAGTAAGGGAGTAGGGCAGTAAGGAAGTAGGGATAGCGGCCGTACATTTCATCCGGCTTGTGCTATTTATGGTCCCTACTCACCTACTCCCTTACTGCCCTACTCCCTTACCCTCATGAATCCCATCGAGCTGCTCGATTATGCCGGCGTCGCCGTCTTTGCGGCGACGGGCGCGCTCGCGGCGTCACGCAAGGAGCTCGACATCATCGGCTTCCTGTTCCTGGCGAGCGTCACCGGCATCGGCGGCGGAACCTTGCGCGACGTGATCCTCAACCTGCCGGTATTCTGGGTCGCCCACAGCGGCTATGTGCTGATCTGCGCCGTTGTGGCGGTGCTCGTCTTCTTCAGCGCCCATCGCGTCGAATCCCGCTACAAGCTGCTGCTCTGGCTCGATGCCATCGGGCTTGCCGCTTTTGCGGTGATGGGGGCCGCAAAGGGCCTGGCGATCACCGGCTCGCCCGTCGTCTCCGTCATCACCGGGGTGCTCACCGCCACCTTCGGCGGCATATTGCGTGACCTGCTCGCCGGCGAGCCTTCCGTACTGCTGAGACCCGAAATCTATGTCACGGCGGCGCTTGCCGGTGCTGCGCTCTTCACGCTTGGCGACCTTGCCGGCCTGCCGGCGCTTGCCTCGAGCCTGCTCGGCTTCGCCGCCGCCTTCCTGGTGCGCGGCGGCGCACTCAAATTCGGCTGGTCGTTTCCGGCCTATAAGAGCCGGCCCGGCCGAAGGCCGGAGGATATTCCGTGAAGGAGCGAATAGCGAATAGGGAGTAGCGAATAGGGCTGTTGTAATCACTCGCCGACATCTATTTCGTTCGCTATTCGCTATTCGCTATTCGCTATTCGCTATTCGCTATTCGCTATTCGCTATTCGCTATTCGCTAGGCTCATGCCGCGAAGCGCTGGCCTTCACCGCCATAATAGTTGACGTAGCGGGCGCCGATTTCCTTGACGGGCATGACGACGAAAACGTCGACCGTCGAGAATTCGTGGTCGATGACGCAGCCGTCGCCGATGCGGGCGCCGACGCGCAGGTAGCCTTTGACCAGCGGCGGCATGGCGGCGATCGCCGCCTTGGCGTTGACCGCCTCGATCGGCATCAGGTCCATCGAGCAATAGCGGCCGGCCACCGCCCGGACATCCCAGGCCTGGTCGGTGCGGCAATGATGGGCGAGATAGGTGAGCGCCTCGGCATGCGCGGCCGGCACGGTGCCGTGGAAGGACGCGCAGCCGGTCATCACGCCGATGCCGTAATGGTTGATGTAGGCCCAGATGCCTTGCCAGAGCGCCTCGATGGTGCGCTTGGAGCGGTATTCAGGAAGCACGCAGGAGCGGCCGAGCTCGAGGAAGCGCTGGCCCGGATGGCGCGCGACCAGCTTGGTCAGCTCGAATTCGCCCTCGGAATAGAAGCCGCCGGCGGCCGTGGCGATCTCCTGCCGCAGCAGACGGTAGGTGCCGACGATGCGGCGGTGTTCGGGACCGGGAAGCGAGGTGTCGAAAACCAGGAGATGATCGCAGAGCGGGTCGAAACGGTCGGCATCGCGGCGGTCCTGCGCCTGGAACAGATCCTTCCTCGCGCCAAGCTCGTCATAGAATACCCGGTAGCGCACTTCCTGGGCGGCAGCGATCTCGGCCTCGTTGCGGGCGAGCCGCACTTCAAGGTTACCGATACGGCCCAGCGTTGCGCCGTTTGCGACAGCGTCGACAGCACGCGTAGCGAGCAGGGCGCTGGCGTTCGACCGAGTATCGCATTCAGGCATGACTGTATGCACGAGTGATTCTCCTTCGAGCCATCCCTCTTGGCACGGGGATACGGTGTAGGTGCAACAGGATTGTGACAGTACCGTGATACGGCGGGGCCGGCAATACTTCGTCGGCTGGGCAATACCCTCAACCGGCTATCTTATGGACGCGAAAGCCAGGCAATCCAAGGCGTTCGACAAGCCTAAAAAATTCGTTACGCCGCGACCTGGGCCTCGACGGCCTGGACGAGCGCATCGGGGTCGAGAGGCTTGGTGACGAAGCCGCTGGCGCCGTGGGCGAGCACGCTGTGGCGGGTCTTTTCCTGGCTGTCGGCCGAAAGGACCATGATCGGTATCGGCGGCACGGCAAGCGCCTCCTCGTGGCGGCGGATGGCGGCGATTGCGTCCAGCCCGTCCATCACTGGCATGTGCAGGTCCATCAGCACCACGTCGAAGCGGTGCTTGAGGCCGGCGTCGGTTACGGCTTCGACTGCGGCCTTGCCGTTGCCGACGATCTTGACGCGATGCCCGGCCTTGAGAAGCGTGGCGCGGGCAAGCATGGCGTTGATGTCGTTGTCCTCGGCGATCAGCACGGACAGGCCCTGGTCGCGGCGGCGGGACGGGGCGCCGCGCGGTTCCGGCTGCGGCTCGGCGGGCGCCGCCACATGGCTGGTCAACAGCACGCGCAGCAGCGTCTCGCCGCGCACCGGCCGAGCGAGGAACGTCGCGTAGCCGCTGGCGCGGAACTCGCCAAGCATGCCGCGATCGGTGGGCGCGATCAGTGTGATGGCCTGGCAGTCGGCAAAGCCGCTCTGGCGCAGGCGCCTGAGCAGACGGCCGTCGCTGTTTTCGAGCGCGGCATCGACGAGAAGCACGTTGCATCCGGCGGCAAACGCAGCCGCCTGGTCCGGCGTTGCGGTGATCTCGACGGCGCCGCCATGGGCGCGGATGGTGCGCGCGATGGCATCTGCCTCGACCGCGTTCTTCGACACGATCACCGCGCGCTGGTCCGACAGGATGTTCTGGCGATGCGGCGGCGGCTCGGTCGCAGCGGTCGCTGGGAGGTCGAAGGCGAATTCGGAGCCCTCGCCGAGCCGGCTTGCAACCGAGATCGTGCCGCCCATGGCGATGACCAGGCGCTTGGAGATGGCAAGGCCGAGACCCGCTCCGCCATGCACCCTGGTCGAGGTGCCGTCCGACTGCTCGAACTCCTCGAAGATGCGCTCCATGTCCTCTTCACGCAGCCCTGGCCCCGTGTCGGCGACGGTGAAGCAGATGCGGTCGCTGCTTTCGGTGCGGACGCGCGCGACGGTGAGCAGCACGCCGCCGGCATCCGTGAACTTGACGGCATTGCCGATGAGGTTGAGCAGCACCTGGCGCACGCGGCCGGGATCGGCGGTGACCATCTGCGGCACATCGGGCTCGACATGGCAGCCGAGGCCGATGTTCTTCGAGAAGGCCTTCGCCGCCAGGAGCTCGATAATGTTGTCGGCGATCTCGCGCAGCGATGTCGGCTGCGGCTCGGGATCGAAGCGGCCGGCCTCGATCTTGGAATAGTCGAGCAGGTCCTCGATCAGCGCAAGCAGCGCGCTCGCCGATGTGGAGACGGCCCCGACATAGGTGCGCTGCTCCGGCGAAAGGTTGGTATCGGCAAGCAGCTTCGCCATGCCCATGATGCCGTTCATCGGCGTGCGGATTTCGTGGCTGACGGTGGCGAGGAAGCGAGACTTGGCCTGGCTGGCATATTCGGCCCGCTCGCGGGCGGTGATCAGCGAGGATTCGGCGCGCTTGCGGGCAGTGATGTCGCGGGCGATCGCCCGGTGCGACACCGCGCCCGTATCCTTGTCGCGCACCGACAGCTCGATCCAGGAGAACCAGCGCGGCCCGTTCGGCGTGCGGATGGCTACATCGGTGGAGCTCAGGCATTCGTGGTCCGCGAAGGCGGCGTCGGGCACGACGCCGACATCGATGCCGAGCTCGGAAAGCGTCTTGCCGGCGAGGTCGCGCGGGTCGACATCGACGAGCGAGGCGAACACCTTGTTGGCGTGGACGATGTGACCGTCGCGGTCGCGATGGACGACGAGATCGCCGAGCGCATCGATCAGACCGCGAAAACGCTCCTCGCTTTCCTGCATCTCCCACATGCGGTCGGCGAGCGTCTCGATCTCGGCGCGGCTGCGGGCGGCGGTCTCGTCGAGAAGCGCCGCGGTGCGGCGCTCCGTGCGCCGGTTGCGCAGATGCATGGCGAGGCCGCCGAGACTTGTCGCCAAGAGGCCGACGGTGATGAACGTCGACGCACCGGTGAGATGTGCCAGCCCGGCCATCACGGTAATGGCGACGACCAAGAGGAATGGCAGGCCTTCATGGCTGTCCGCTTCCAGTGCCGGGACGAGCGGCGGCGCGGCAAGCACCTGCCGCTTCGGCGCGCCCAGCTCCGGCCCGTCGTCGCCGGCGGCCCTGCTGTCCTGCCTGATGTCGGAGTCCGCGAACATGCGGCAAACCTTGCCAGACAGAAATTATGGAAGATTGCGGCTGATCGCTCGAATTTTAGTGTTTGGCGCGGATTGCGGCGGTTTTGACTTGTTTTGGCGCAAATCCGGATGGAGACGCGCCGAACACTTTTCCTGGAATTGCGCTACATATCGACGACCACGCGGCCCCTGATCTTGCCTTCGACGATATCGCGCGCGGCGCCGATGATGCCGTCGAAGCCGATCGAGCGCGACAGGGTCGACAGCTTCTTCAAGTCGAGATCGGTGCCGATACGGCGCCATGCCTCGAGGCGGACCGGTTTCGGCGCCATGACGGAATCGATGCCGAGCAGCGAGACGCCGCGCAGGATAAAAGGGGCAACGCTGCCGGGCAGGTCCATGCCGCCGGCCAGGCCGCAAGTGGCGATCGCGCCGCCATAGGAGGTCATCGACAGCACATTGGCGAGCGTGTGGGTGCCGACCGAATCGACGCCGCCGGCCCAGCGTTCCTTGGCGAGCGGCTTGGCCGGCTGGCTGAGCTCTTCGCGCGAGATCACTTCCGACGCGCCGAGGCCAATCAGATACGGGCTTTCGGCATTGCGCCCGGTGGAAGCGATGACGTGGTAGCCGAGGGTGGAGAGGATCGAGATGGCGACCGAGCCGACGCCGCCGGCCGCACCCGTCACCACCACCGGTCCGCGATCCGGCACGATGCCGTGCCGCTCCAGCGCCATGACGGCGAGCATCGCGGTATAGCCGGCGGTGCCGACGGCCATTGCATCATGCGGGCTCATGCCCTCGGGCAGCGGCACCAGCCAGTCGCCCTTGACGCGGGCGCGCCCGGCATAGGCGCCGTAATGCGTCTCGCCGACACCCCAGCCGTTGAGGATCACCTTGTCACCCTTGCGCCAGTCGGGATGGGACGAGGAGATGACGGTGCCGGCGAAATCGATGCCGGGCACCAGCGGCCAGCGGCGCACGACAGGGGCCTTGCCGGTGATGGCGAGCCCATCCTTGTAGTTCACCGTCGTCGCATCGACGGCGACGGTGACATCGCCTTCCATCAGCTCGGCTTCGGTGAGGTCGACGACTTCGACCGACTGCTTCTTCTCGGCGTCGCGCGAAACGAGGATGGCTTTGAAGGTATCGGACACTTTTGTCTCCTCGGTTCTGGCGATTGTTTTACGCAATTCCGGACGGAAAACCGCAGTACGCTTTTCCTGGAATTGCTCTTGAAACAAATTTGCGGCGATGGCCGCGTGAGGTCAATTGCCTGGATCCTGGGGCTTGGTTTCCCGCCGCCAGCCGATCAGCTCGTCGAAGACAACTAGTGCTGCCCCGACGGAAATGAAGGCGTCTGCGAGGTTGAACACCGCGAAGGACCAGACCGGTGTGTGAAACAGGATGTAGTCTATGACGTGGCCGTATATGGCGCGGTCGATCAGATTGCCAAGCGCGCCGCCGACGATCAGGGCAAAGCCGATACGGGCAATGACCTGGCCGGGCGGCGTGCGTGCAGCCAGATAGAGCACGAAGGCGACGACGAGCGCGGCGACGACCACCAGGCCGGTGTCGCCGAAGGACGAGAACATCGAGAAGGCGATGCCGGTATTGTAGGTTCGGAACAGCGCCAGGAACGGCAGGAGATCGACCTTGTCCTGGAAGGAGAGACCGTTCTCGACCAGCTGTTTGATCCACTGATCGAGCCCAATGGCGACAACCGCCAGCACGGCATAGGGGGACCAGGATTTCACTTTGCAGTCCTCATCGGGTGTCGGTGGCGGGGTCGAGCTTCAGCGCGCCGCGTCGGATCTCGAACAGCATGACGCCGGTGGCAACCGCCAGATTGAGCGAATCGGCGCGGCCGGCTTGCGGGATCCTGAGCAGCCGGTCGCAGCTCTCGGCAAGACTGTCCGGCAAGCCCTGCTGCTCGTTGCCCATCAGGAGCAACACCGGCCCGCGCGAGAAGTCGACCGAGCGGTAGTCGACCGCACCTTTGAGATGCGTTCCCGCAACCAGGCCCGGAAAGTCGCGCCGCCAGGCGAGGAAGGCCTGCTCCGTCGCCTTGGCGACCGGCACGGCGAAGATCGAGCCCATGGTGGCGCGCACCGTCTCCAGCGAGAACGGGTCCGTGGTGTCGCCGACCAGGATGACGCCCCTGGCGCCGACGGCATCGACGGTGCGGATGACGGTGCCGAGATTGCCGGGGTCGCGCACGCGGTCGAGCGCGACCCAGACATCGCCGTCCGTGGCGCGGATTTCCTTCAGCGGCAGCGTCTGCTGCGCGAAGACGCCGACGACCATTTGCGGGTTCTCGCGGCGGGTGATTGCGGCGAGCACCTTTTCCGAGACTTCCAGCACAGTGCCGCCGGCGGCGACCGTGCGCGCCGCGACCTTTTCGACAGCCGCATTGCCGCGCCCCGCCTTGGCGAAGGCCAGCGTCCTGATCGACCAGCCGAGGTCGAGCGCGTCGATCACCAGCTTCAGGCCTTCGGCCATGAAGGCGTTCTGCTGGTCGCGGAATTTCTTCAGGGCGAGTGCCTTGATGTCCTTGACCAGCGGATTGGCGAGGCTGGTGACTTCCTTGACCTGGCCTACAGGTCGGGCTCCATCATGCGGGACCATTCAAGCCACCCAGCGCGAGAACAGCGAGGTCGACAGCGCGCGGCCGGCGGATTTCTCGCGAATGATCAGCTCGCCGGATTCGACCGTGCCGCCCATGCCGGCGAAGGTATCGCGCATCAAGGCGTGGATGGCGAAGAAGGAGGCGCGGATCGAATAGGCGGTGAGAACCACGGCGATAGGCTTCGGCGTCAGGATCGAGCGGCAGAGGTCGGTGAGCCCCGGCAGGTCCTCGAACAATTGCCAGACCTCGCCCTTGGGGCCGCGGCCATAGGCGGGCGGGTCGAACAGCACGATATCGTAGCGGCTGCCGCGGCGCTCCTCGCGCTCGGCGAATTTCACCGCGTCTTCGACGATCCAGCGGATCGGCTTATCGGAAAGCCCGGCCATTTCCTGGTTCTCGCGGGCCCACCCGATCGCCTTCTTCGAGGCGTCGACATGGGTGACCTCGGCGCCGGCGCGCGCTGCCACCAGCGAGGCAAGGCCGGTATAGCCGAAGAGGTTGAGCACCTTGACCGGGCGTTTGGCGGCGGCGATCAGCCCGGCCATGTGGTCCCAGTGCGAGGCCTGCTCGGGAAAGACGCCGACATGGCGGAAGGACGTGAAGCGGCCGAGATAATCGATGCCGTCATGCTTCATCGGCCATGTCTCGCCGAGCGGCGCCTTGGGAAAGCGCCATCGGCCGATGCCTTCCTCGTCGGTGTCGCCGGTGAAGATGGCGTCGGCGCGCTCCCATTCCTTCGCGGGAAGCGCCCGCTGCCAGATCGCCTGGCCCTCGGGGCGTACGATGCGGTAGGGACCGTACTGCTCCAGCTTCTCGCCGGCGCCGCTGTCCAGCAGTGCATAATCGGCATTGGGCGCGACCTCGAGGATCAGCGGCAGGCGCTCGGCGGGCAAAATGCCCTCGCGGCGGACGAGGGGGCGCGGCTCTGGTTTTGCCTCCTGGCGGTTGGCAGGCGCGACACTACTTCCGCGCTGCGACTGGCTGGGACCGGGTTTCGCCGGCTGGCGCGGGCGGTTGTCGCGGTTTCGGTCGCGAAAGGACTTCAAGAACAATCTCCGGAACGGCAGGCTGCTTTTGGCATAGGCCCTCCGCCTTCGCAACCGGATGGTCCGGCGCTGTTCGGTCGCGAAGCGATGGACCTCGCCCGAAGAAACGGGCAAATCTCCGGTCATGTCCCGTTCCGAACGCCTCCTCGATCTCATCCAGATCCTGCGCCGGCACCGCCTGCCGGTGAGCGGCCGCACGCTCGCCGGCGAGATGGGCATCTCGATCCGCACGCTTTATCGCGACATCGCGACGCTGCAGGGACAGGGTGCGCCGATCGAAGGCGAGGCGGGGCTGGGCTATGTGCTGAAACCCGGCTTCATGTTGCCGCCGCTGATGTTCACCGACGAGGAGATCGAGGCGATCGTGCTCGGCTCCCGCTGGGTGGCCAAGCAGCCAGACAAGCGGCTGGCAGCGGCCGCAACAGACGCGCTGTCCAAGATCGCGGCGGTGCTGCCGGACGATCTGCGCGAGGATCTCGACGCCACGACACTGCTGGTCGGGCCGAGCTCAGCGATCGTTGAGGCGATCGATCTCGGCATTGTCAGGCAGGCGATCCGCAACGAGCGCAAGCTCGGCTTCCTCTACCGCGATGCCGGTGGCGCCGCGTCGGAGCGCATGGTCTGGCCGTTCGCGCTCGGCTTCTTCGACAAGGTGCGGGTGATGGTGGCGTGGTGCGAGA
The DNA here is from genome assembly GCF_033977205.1 of Mesorhizobium album. Lineage (NCBI taxonomy): Bacteria > Pseudomonadati > Pseudomonadota > Alphaproteobacteria > Hyphomicrobiales > Phyllobacteriaceae > Mesorhizobium > Mesorhizobium album. The sequence goes on from NZ_JAVIIW010000002.1 coordinate 167,453, forward strand.
CGCGCCAGGATTTCCGGCATTTCCGCGCCGATCGCATGTCTCATCTCACCGCTGCAGATATTCGCTATCCACGCCGCCGCCAGGCGATGCTGAAGGAATGGAAAGCGACCCTCGATAAGCCGGGCCAGAACGCACCGAAAGACGCGGCCGGGTGACGGCTGCTGCCAGAATCTGACAGTGTCATGATCTACGTTCACCAAGGTCCAGACACCTTGGAGAACAGATATGTCCACGCCCAATTTCGTCATCCTCTATGTCGACAGCCCCGAGAAGAGCGGCGCCTTCTACGCTTCGCTGCTGGGACATGAGCCGGTCGAGGCCTCACCGATCTTCGCCATGTTCGTGCTCGACAAAGGCTTCAAGCTCGGGCTCTGGTCGCGACACACCGTGGAGCCGGCCGCCGCCGCGGCGGGCGGAGGCGGTGAGCTCGTGCTTGCGGTCGAGAATGCGGCTGCCGTCGACGCCGCGCATGCGGACTGGGCCGGGCGCGGCCTGAAGATCCTGCAGGCGCCGACCGACATGGATTTCGGCCGCACATTCGTCGCGCTCGATCCCGACGGTCACCGCATGCGCGTCTACTGGCCTTTCGAGGGGGCACAGGGATGAGCGCTTATTGGGTTGCTGTCGCATCGGCCGAGCATGTGCGGATCGGCCGCAAGAGTGGCTTCATGCAGGTGAACCACGGCAAGGCGGCGCCGCTGCGTCGGATCAAGCCGGGCGACGGCATCGCCTATTACTCACCGAGCACGGTGCTGGGCGAGAAGGACGGACTACAGTCCTTCACCGCCCTCGGCACTGTGCGGGAGGGCGAGGTTTATCAGGGCATCATGGGCACCGGTTTCAAGCCGGCGCGGCGCGATGTCGACTGGTCGGATGCCAAGGAAGCGCCGATCAAGCCTCTGCTCGACCAGCTGGATTTCACCGCCGGCAAGCCGAACTGGGGCTATCAGTTGCGGTTTGGGCTGTTCGAGATCAGTGAGCACGATTTCCTGCTGATCGGCGAAGTGATGGGGGCCAGGCTGGCTAGAGCAGCTATTTGAGCGCCTTGTAGACGGCGATGCCTGCGGCGAGGTCTTCGAGAGCGGCGCCGACCGACTTGAACAGCGTGATCTCGCCGTCGCTCTGCCGGCCCTCCTTCTCGCCGCGCGCAAGTTCATGCAGGTCGGCGACGATCGCCTCCGGCTTCAGCAGGCTGGAGGCCAGGGGCTGGACGATGTCGCCGGCTTCCTTGGTGGCGCCGGCGCGGGTGTCGACATAGACGCGGGCGCGCGCAATCGCGTCGTCGTCGCTTTCGCGCATCTGCGGCGTGAAGCCGCCGACCAGGTCGACATGGGCGCCCGGCTTCAGCAGCGCGCCTCTGACCAGCGGCGTGGTCGAGATGGTAGCCGAGGAGACGATGTCAGCCTCGCCAAGCTCGGCTTCGAGATTGCCTGCAGCCTCGGCTGGAAGACCTTCGGCGCGCAGTGCGCTTGCCACCTTTTCGGCATTGGCCGGCGTGCGATTCCAGATGCGTATCGACTTGATTGGCCGAACCGCCGAATGCGCCTTGGCGAGAAAGGGCGACAAGGCGCCGGCCCCTATCACCAGCAACCGCGAGGCGTCTTCGCGGGCGAGGTAGGATGCGGCGAGCGCCGAGGCACAGGCGGTGCGCCAATGCGTCAGCCGCTGGCCATCGATCAGCGCTTCCGGCTCGCCGGTCACGCCGTCGAGCAGCAGATAGAGGCCCATCACCGCCGGCTTGCCGATGGCGTTGTTGTCCGGCGACACGGTGACGATCTTGACGCCGATATGGCCGCCCGCCGAGGTGCCGGCGGTGTTGAAATCGGTCCAGGCCGGCATCAGCAGCAACGTCGAGGCGGCGCCGTCCGGCCGCTCGACCGCGTGATGGTGGCGCACCGGCTGCACCGCGCCTTCGCGGAAGGCGGTGCGCAGCGTCTCGACCAGCCCGGGAAAGGTGAGCGCATGATCGACCTCGGCGGCCGAAATGGTCAGCATGTGAAACTCCGCGAAAGTGAGTGGCCGCTGAAGTGTTTGTTTTCACGCAATTCCGGACGGAAAACCGCCACACACTTTTCCTGGAATTGCTTTAGTTCGTCGGCTTGGGCAGCGCCGGTCCTTTCGGCGCCGCCGGCGCGCGGCTCACCGCCTGGCGCAGGTTCTCGGCCTCGAGGCCGCGCTGGCGCGCGAGCTTGCGATAGCGGCCCTGCTTCACCCAGGTCGCCATGCTGCCGACGATCATGCCGATGGCTAAAGCCAGGAACAGGAAGAAGAAGAGCGGCAAGTTCAGCGTCAGCGCCGGATTGCCCGGATGGAACGGGTCGAGCGTGAAGGCGACCGGTCCGCGGTTGGCGACGGCGAGCGCGATCAGGATGACGGCCAGCGGCACGAAGACCACGACGAGCACGAAGCGATTGAGCATCAGATCTCCATGGAGAGCATCTAAAAGCGCGCATGTCTTTGTCCCGAAACCGGTTTCCATTTTCGGGAGACATGCTTGAAGCGCCGACACGTCGTTTGGACCCGCCGGCGCGACGCCTATTTGCCGCCGTTCAGCCTTTCGCGCAACTCCTTGCCGGTCTTGAAGAACGGCACCCACTTCTCCTCGACCTCGACGGACTCGCCGGTGCGCGGGTTGCGGCCGGTGCGGGCAGGGCGGTTCTTCACCGAAAAGGCACCGAAACCGCGCAGCTCGACCCTGTTGCCTTCGGCAAGGGCGTCGGTGATTTCGTCAAAGATCGCGCCGACGATGTTTTCGACGTCGCGCAGGAAAAGGTGCGGGTTGCGCGCGGCAATGATCTGCACAAGTTCGGACTTGATCATGAGAACGTTCCCCGTAAACCACTGCGGTCAAATTATCAGGATGATTTTATTGCTTTTTTGGTTCTTCCCAACAGCTTGTCAAGGGTGCCAGACCGAAACGAGACCGTCAAGGAACAAGCGGTCTGCGCCGAGCTCGTGAATGACATCGCCGCCGGCGTCCGGCAGGCCCAGCGCGTTGGCGACGGCTTTGGTCATGCTCCTCGGAAACAGGTAGCTGCGCCCCTCTGTGCTTTTCCATTCGACGACCTTGAGTTTGCTGTCGACGCCTTTGCTCGCCAGCCAGTCGATCGCCTCGGTCTCGCCGCCGACGGCATCGACCAGATGATTGCCGAGCGCCTGGCGACCGGTGAAGATCGAACCGTCCGCCAGCGCCTGCGCCTGCTCATGCGTCATTTTGCGCCGCTCCGCGACAATGCCGACGAACCAGTCATAGCTGTCGAGGATCAGCTTGCGCACCATGGCGCGCTCGTCGTCATTGGTCGGCTTGAAGGGCGAGGGCGCAGCCTTCAGCGGCGAGGATTTCACTTCCTCGAGTTTGATGCCGAGCTTGTCCATCAGGCCGCTCACGTCGGGATACTGGATCAGCACGCCGATCGAGCCGACGATCGAGGTCTTGCGGGCAACAATGTGGTCGGCCGCGCTTGCGATCATGTAGCCGGCGGACGCCGCCAGCGTGCCGACCTCGGCAACCACCGGCTTGTCGCCGGCAAGCTTGCGCACTTCCTCATAGATCGACTCGCCGCCGACCGTGGTGCCCCCTGGCGAATCGATCGACAGGATGACGCCCTTCACCGTTGCGGACTTGCGGATCGTCTCCAACCTTTTGATCAGTTCCTCGTCCTCGGTGATGGTGCCTTCGATCTTGACCTTGGCGATGTGGTCGACCGCCTGCCCGGTGAAATCTTCACCGTAGATCCATGCCGAAAAGGCGATCAGCGCTGCCGCCAGAACCACAAACGCGGCCACGCGCCAGAACGTCAGCTTGCGGCGCAAGCGGCGGCGGTCGATCAGGTCGTCGGCTCTCATTGCCATTGTCAGCCTCACAGTCGCTGGGAAAGCACGCTTTTAAAGCAACCGCCCACGCTGGGCTACCGTTTCCTGTCAACTCCAGCGCGAACGATGGACGCGGATGACGGCCTCACGAAAAATTAACGCAGCCTGTCCCTATCTGCTATGAAAGGCTGGCAGTTCGGCCGAATTCGTCCTAGTCGTGCGGTAGCAGCCGTCACATTTTTGCAGTTTTCCTCCGCTTGTGCTTGCGTGCGGGGGCCGGCATACCACCTATAGGCGGTGTTTGGCGGGGGCAAGGGCTCATTAGAAACAGTCATGTTGGCGCGATCTGACGAAACAAGCGATGCCGAGATGGCGTCGGTTGCCGCTGGCGAAAGCGGCACGCGCGGCGACGCGTTCGACCGCGCGCAGCGGCATTCGCGCCGCGTGCGCGTGCTGAAGTTCGCCGTGCCGCTGCTTGCGGCCGCGATCGCGATCGCCTTTCCGGTCTATTCCTACCTCGCAGCGCCGGTGTCGATCTCGGTGCAGGCCGAAGGCAGCGCCTTTTCGAACGGCAAGCTGGTGATGGCCAATCCCAAGCTCAACGGCTTCACCAAACAGAAGCTGCCTTATTCGCTGACCGCGACCAGGGCGACGCAGGATGTCGGCAAGCAGGACATCATCGATCTCGAAGGCATCGACGCCAAGTTGCCGGTTGCGACTGACAATGTCGTGGCCGTCAATGCCGCGCACGGCATCTATAACCGCGGCGCCAACACGATGGACCTGACCAGCGATGTCTCGGTAACGACCACCGACGGCTTGGTCGCCAAGTTCAAATCGGTCTTCCTAGACATGGGCAAAGGCTCTATGAAGACGGGCAATCCGGTCGATGTCAGCCGTGGCGGGTCGCGCATCACCGCCGACTCGATGTCGGTCGAGGAAAACGGCAGGGTCGTGGTCTTCGAGAACCGGGTGCGCGTCAACATCGATCCGGCCAGCCTGAAGGCGGCAGAGGCTAAGAGTGGAGAGCAGAATGCGTCGCAGTAATTCCGCATGGCTTCTGGGCGCGGCCTCAGCGTTGCTGCTCTTGGGAACGGCGCCTTCGTTCGCGCAGTCGAGCGCGACCAGCCAGATGTCCGGCCTGAAGCTCTCCGGCGATCAGCCGATCCAGATCGAAAGTGACAAGCTCGAGGTCCGTCAGGCCGACAGCGCGGCGATCTTCAGCGGCAACGTCACAGTCAACCAGGGGCCGACGCTGCTCAAGGCCGGCAAGATGACGGTCTACTACGTCAAGGATCCCAACGCCCCCAAGGGCGCGGCGGCCGGCGCATCTGCGATGACGGGCGCCGCCAACATCGACCACCTCGTGGTCGAGAACAAAGTCTACATCAAATCGAACGACCAGATCGCTACCGGCGATACCGGCACTTTCGACATGAAGACGCAGGTGCTCACCCTGCAGGGCAAGGAAGTCGTGCTGTCGCAGGGCGACAATGTGCTCAAGGGCTGCAAGCTTACCGTGCAGATGAAGAGCGGCCTTGCCAATGTCGACGGTTGCGGCAGCAGCGGTCGCGTCATCATGTCGATCACGCCGCAGAAGCAAGGGACGCCCCAGAAGGGCACGACCCAGCAGGGAGCGTCGAACAACTAATGGCCGGCGTATCGTCGCTGCTGGCCCGTCTGCCCGGACGGGCTGCCGGCAAACCGGCCGCGCCGGCAATGGTCGGCGTCGACAAGGCGAAGTTCAAGGGCACCCTCATCGCCAAGGGCCTGACAAAGAGCTACAAGGGCCGCAAAGTTGTGAGCGGGGTTACGCTCGGCGTGCGCGCCGGCGAGGCCGTCGGCCTGCTCGGCCCCAACGGCGCCGGCAAGACCACCTGTTTCTACATGGTCACGGGTCTCGTGCCGGTGGATGAAGGGACGATCGAGATCGACGGCTTCGACGTCACCTCGATGCCGATGTACCGCCGCGCCCGCCTCGGCATTGGCTACCTGCCGCAGGAAGCGTCGATCTTCCGCGGTCTCAGCGTCGAACAGAATATCCGCGCCGTGCTGGAGGTGGTGGAAAAGAGCCGCAAGGAGCGCGAGCGCACGCTCGACGAACTGCTCGAGGAATTCCACATCAGCCACCTTCGCAAGGCGCCGTCGCTGTCGCTCTCGGGCGGTGAAAGACGCCGTCTCGAGATCGCACGGGCGCTGGCGACGCGGCCGGCCTATATGCTGCTCGACGAGCCTTTCGCCGGCATCGATCCGATCGCGGTTGCCGACATCCAGCAGCTCGTTCGCCATCTTACCGCGCGCGGCATCGGCGTGCTGATCACCGATCACAATGTGCGCGAGACGCTTGGCCTGATCGACCGCGCCTATATCATCCATGCCGGCCAGGTGCTGACACATGGCCGGGCTGACGAGATCGTCGCCAATGCCGATGTGCGGCGTCTCTATCTCGGCGAGGGCTTTACCCTCTGAGGGTGGAAAGTCCGGTTTCCTGCCCGAATTTTCGCCCGGCTTGACGAGATTCTCGGCAAGCTGCTCCCGGATAACGCTCCGGTAAGCCGCTTCTGTTAGCGTTTGGCTTGACAAGCAAAAGCCGGGCCAGTTTCTATGCCCGACCGGAAAACTGTACTCCGAAGCGTAGACGAGGCGTTTGAATTCGACCATGGCGCTGGCGGCCAAACTGCAGCTCAGACAGTCCCAATCGCTGGTGATGACGCCCCAGCTGATGCAGTCGATCCGGCTGCTGCAGCTCACCCATGTCGAGCTCGAGCGCTTCATCGACGAGGAGATCGAGCGCAACCCGCTCTTGGAGCGGGCCGAGCCGCAGGACGAGGCGGGCGGCGACCAGCCGCAGAAGGCCGAGACTGTTTCGGAACCCGCTGCCGGAGACGATTGGTTCGAACGCGAGACGGAATGGAGCGCCGAGGCGATCTCGCAAAAGCTCGATTCTTCGCTGGAAAACCTGTTTCCCGACGATCCCGGGACGAGCGACAAACTCGGGCCGGACCTCACGGCACAATGGAAGTCGGCGTCCGGCGGCAGCGCCGGCGGCGCTTCGTCGGAAGGCTTCGATGTCGGCGAGATGGCTGCGACCACGGTGACGCTGCGCGAACATGTCGGCGAGCAGATCGCGCTTGCCTTCACCGACCCCGCAGAACGCCTGATTGCCGGCGAGCTTGCCGACAGCCTCGACGAGGCGGGCTATCTGCGTGCCGACCTGGATGACATTGCTGCGCGGCTCGGCACGGACGAGGCGGCGGTGGCGCGTGTGCTGGCCGTCTGCCAGAGCCTCGAGCCGGCCGGCCTGTTTGCCCGCGACCTTGCCGAATGCCTGTCGCTGCAGCTTATGGTGCGCGACCGGCTCGATCCGGCGATGAAGGCCCTGCTGGCGAACCTCGAGCTTCTGGCGCGACGGGACTTCCAAACGCTGAAGCGCATCTGCGGCGTCGACGAGGAAGACCTTCTCGACATGCTGGCCGAGATCCGGGCGCTCGATCCGCGGCCCGGCACGGCGTTTTCGGGCGGGGCGAGCGACGCGATCGTCGCCGATGTCGAGGTGCGGGCGGCCGCCGACGGCAGCTGGGCGGTGGAGCTCAATCCCGACACGCTGCCGCGCGTCCTGGTCGACAATGTGTACTTTGCCCGCGTCTCCAGCCATGCCAGGGACCAGGCGGAGAAGGATTTCTTGTCCGAATGCCTGCAGAACGCCAACTGGCTGACGCGCAGCCTCGACCAGCGGGCGAAGACGATCCTCAAGGTAGCCTCCGAAATCGTGCGCCAGCAGGATGCCTTCCTCGTTCACGGCGTGCGTCACCTGAAGCCGCTCAACCTGCGCACCGTGGCCGACGCGATCGGCATGCATGAATCGACGGTGAGCCGCGTCACCGCTAACAAATACATGCTGACGCCGCGCGGCGTGTTCGAACTGCGCTATTTCTTCACCGCCTCGATCGCCTCGGCGGAAGGCGGGGAAGCGCATTCCTCGGAAGCCGTGCGCGACCGCATCAAGCAGCTGATCGACGAGGAAAGGCCCGCCGACGTGCTTTCAGACGATGCCATCGTCGACATGCTGCGGGAAAGCGGCGTCGATATTGCGCGCCGCACCGTCGCCAAGTACCGGGAAGGCATGAACATCCCCTCATCGGTGCAGCGGCGGCGCGAGAAGCGGGCGATGGCCAACGCCGGACGCTAAGGGGAGTTGATATCCAACCGGCCTGACCTAGTTTGGTGCTGGCTCGGGGAATGGCGGATTTCCACAGTTTTCGTGCTTCATTGACAAGCTGCAATGAAGTGTCTAGAAGCCCGCCCGCATGAGCCGGGCCGTGATGCCCGCTCGCGAAAGGGTCCGTCAAAGCGAAGGCCTCGGACGGCCAAGAGGCGACTTGTGATCAACCGGAAAGTTCGGGTCTAAAATCGGCGCGCGTGCCGCCGCAAAGCTTGTGCGCGCGCACCACGGGTATAAACTCGACACAGTTTGAAGCCTGAGCAAGGAAGGTCAGTTTTCAGATGAATCTGCGCATTTCGGGAAAACACATGGACATCGGCGATGCGTTCCGCACGCGCATCAACGATCGTGTCAACGAAGCGATCGAAAAGTATTTCGACCGAGGTTTTTCAGGACATGTCACGGTCATCAAAGCGGGGTCGCGCTTCTCGGCCGATTGCATGATCCGGCTCGATTCCGGCGCCTCGCTGCAGGCGACCGGCGACGCCCAGGATCCCACGCTCGCCTTCGAGGCCGCCGCCGATCGCCTCGAAACGCGGCTCAGGCGCTACAAGCGCCGGCTCAAGTCGCATAGTTCCGGCAACGGCAATGGCGAGCCCACCGATATCGCCTACACGGTGATGGCGCCGCTCGCCGACGATGAAGAAGACATTCCGGAGGACTTCGCCCCGGTCGTCGTCGCCGAGTCGACCATGACGCTTCGCACCATGTCGGTGGCATCGGCCGTCATCGAGCTCGATACCAAGGACAGCCCGGTTTTCGTCTTCCGCAACGCCGGAAACGACCATCTCAACATCGTCTACCGCCGGCCGGATGGAAACATCGGCTGGATCGATCCGTCGACGACCAAAGTCGCCCAGGGATAAGAAAGTCGGCCGCGCGAGGGGGACGACGACCGGCGCGGCAGGCGAGCAAGGGATTTTTCAAGCATGGATCTTAGCGATCTCATCAGCGTCTCGGCTATCATGCCGGCGTTGAAGGCGAATTCCAAAAAGCAGCTTCTGCAATTGCTGTCGGAGAGGGCGGCGGCGATCTCCGGGATTCCGGAGCGGGAAGTGTTCGACACCATCCTGCAGCGCGAGCGGCTGGGCTCCACCGGCGTCGGCAACGGCATCGCCATTCCGCACGGCAAGCTTGCCGGCGTGAAGCGGATTGCGGGTGTGTTCGCCCGGCTGGAGACGCCGGTGGACTTCGAGGCGCTCGACGACCAGCCGGTCGATCTGGTGTTTCTGCTGCTTGCGCCCGAAGGCGCCGGCGCCGACCATCTCAAGGCGCTGTCGCGCATCGCGCGGGTGCTGCGCGATGCCGACACGGTGGCTAAAATCAGGGGAACGCGCGACGCGGTGGCAATCCACGCGCTCTTGTCGGATACGCAGGCCTCGCACGCAGCCTGAAGCCTTCAGGGTGAAGCCTGGCCTTTTGGCCAAAACCTGGTTTTTGGGATAAAACCTTTAGGGGCCGCCGAGAGCGGCCCTCTCCAATTCGGGCAATGACCAGGGTCAGTGAATGGCGACCGTGGTCAGATCGTTCTCCAACGCACCCGCCAGCGCCCGGTCACGGGCATCGGAAAGCAGGATCGGCTGGCCGTTGGCGGCAAACAGCGCCCACAGTTCCAGGCCGGGCGCGATCTCGGCGAGGCCAGGGAAGCGGCCGCGCAGATCGTCGCTCGATACTTTCCTCAGGTAAGCGACCGAACCTTCGCCCAAATGGGCGAATTCGCCACTGGTCATGGTCAGAGTTTCGTCAGTTCTGGTCATTTCAAGCCTCCTTGCCGCGAGAACGCCATGTCGGCCGTCCCGCATAGAGCCATCGGCGAAGATCAGTCTTTCACCGATATGTTTATTTTCCGTACCAGCCGCTCGGCCTCAGGCCGATCGAGATCGATCGACAAAAGGCCGTTCTTCAGCTCCGCGCCGATCACCCGCATGCCGTCGGCCAGCACGAAGCAGCGCTGGAACTGGCGCGCGGCGATGCCGCGATGAAGGAATTCGCGCTCGGTATCATCGGTCTGACGGCCGCGCACGATCAGCTGGTTTTCCTCCGTGGTGACATCGAGGTCGCTCTCGGCGAACCCCGCCACGGCGAGCGTGATGCGCAGCCTCTCGGCCTTGCCGTCAGCGGCGCCCAGGCGCTCGATGTTATACGGAGGGTAGCTGTCGCCGGACTTCGCCAAACGCTCCAGCGTCTTTTCCATAGCGTCAAAACCCAGCAGAAGCGGGCTGGAGAAGGGCGTCATTCGGCTCATGTTACACTGTCCTCTCAAGAGCGACATAAACTGGAAAAACCCGGATGGCATTTTTCCCGATTGTCTTGATATGGTCCGCCGCGCGATCAAGTTCAAGCCATCAAAACCCCGCCCAAAAAGACTCCCCACAAAGGAATTGAAATGCCCCAGTCACGAAAGATCATCATCGACACTGACCCCGGCCAGGACGATGCCGTCGCTATATTGCTGGCGCTCGGCAGCTCCGAGCTGGAGGTCGTCGGCATCACCGCCGTTGCCGGCAACGTGCCGCTGAAGCTGACCGAGAAGAACGCCCGCAAGATCTGCGAGCTCGCCGGCCGGCCCGACGTCAAGGTCTTTGCCGGCGCCATCCGCCCGCTGGCGCGAGAGCTCGTCACCGCCGAGGAAGTGCATGGCAAGACCGGCCTCAACGGGCCGCAGCTGCCCGAACCCACAATGCCGCTGCAGCAGCAACACGCGGTCGATTTCATCGTCGAGACGCTGATGCGCGAGGAAGCGGGCACGATCACACTCTGCCCGCTCGGGCCGCTCACCAATATCGCCCTGGCGTTGATCCGCGAGCCGCGGATTGCGCCGCGCATCAAGGAAATCGTGCTCATGGGCGGCGGTTTCTTCGAGGGCGGCAACGTCACGCCCGCCGCCGAATTCAACATCTATGTCGACCCGCAGGCGGCTGACGTGGTGTTCAAGTCGGGCATTCCGATCGTGATGATGCCGCTCGACGTCACCCACAAGGCGCTGACCACGGCCAAGCGCACCAAGGCTTTCCGCGATCTCGGCACCAGGGTCGGCATCGCGACCGCCGAGATGCTGGAGTTCTTCGAGCGTTTCGACGAGGAGAAATACGGCACCGACGGCGGCCCGCTGCACGATCCGTGCGTGATCGCCTATCTCTTGAAGCCGGAGCTGTTCAAGGGCCGCCGCTGCAACGTCAGCGTCGAGACCTCCTCCGAGCTCACCATGGGCATGACGGTGATCGACTGGTGGGGCGTCACCAAGCGGGAGAAGAACGCCATGGTGATGCGCGACATCGACCACGACGCCTTCTTTGCGCTGCTGGTCGAGAGGCTGGGGCGGCTGTAGGGCACCCTTCCTTCCCCCCCCTTGTGGGGGAAGGTGGATCGGCGCGAAGCGCCGAGACGGATGAGGGGTGTTGGACGGAGTGAGACGCTGGTGTTTCCTGGAACACCCCTCATCCGTCGCCTTCGGCGACACCTTCTCCCACAAGGGGAGAAGGGGAGGCGCTTACTTCGCCTTCGAGAACGCCAGCCACAGCCCGCCGCCGACCAGAAAGCTGCCGCTGATCCGGGACATCAGCTTGACGCGGCTGGCAGACAGCAGCCGTCCGGCGCGGCCGGCGGCAAGCGCATAGGTGGAATCCGACATTGCGGCGAAGACCATCGCGGTCAGGCCCATGACAACGATCTGCAGGGTATAATTGCCTTGGGGCGCGATGAACTGCGGGAAGAAGGCGCCGAAGAAGACAAGCGTCTTCGGATTGGAGATCGCCACCAAAAAACCCTGCAGGAAGAAGCCGCCGCGCGGCTTCCTCGCCGAGCCATCGGGGTTCAGCTTGCCTTTCGAGCGGAACATCTGCACGCCCATCCAGATCAGGTAGGCGGCGCCGATCAGTCTCACCCATTCGAACCAGTGGCCCATGCCGGCGATCAGCGTGTTGAGGCCGATGCCGACGATGGCGATCATGATGGCGAGCCCGGCCTGGGTTCCGGCGACATTGGCAAGACCAGCCTTCGAGCCGTGACGCATGCTGTTGGCGATGATCAACGTCACCGTCGGTCCGGGCACAAGGACGATGACGATGCAGGCGACGACATAGGTGGCGTAAAGTTCCAGCGACATGATCTTCCCTCGAACAGGATGGCGCCGACGGGGCGGAGCGCGATCAATGCACGGAGTTGACGCCGGCGCAAGCGCGCCGGCTAGGTGGCCGTCAGGCGGCGCCAGCCGGCCAGGGCAGCATCGTCTCATAGGCGGCGCCGGCCTGGAGCACCGCCAAATCGCCGCGCGGCCGGCCGATCAGCTGCATGCCCATCGGCCGACCCGTCTCATCGAAACCGACAGGCACATTGAGCGCCGGGCAACCGCCCAAGGTGGCGAAGGCGGAGACCTGCATCCAGCGGTGATAGCTGTCCATGGTGCGGCCAGCGACCTCCTTCGGCCAATGGATGGTCACGTCGAACGGAAAGAGCTGCGCCGTCGGCAGGACGATCAGGTCGAAGCGCTCGAACAGCGACAGCAACGTCCGATGCCATGAGGAGCGCCGGACCGAGGCGGCGTGGACCTGCGGCGCGCTGAGGCGCATCGCCTGCTCGACTTCCCAGACCGCTTCCGGCTTCAGCAGCTTGCGTTTTTCCTGATCGTCATAGTGCGCCTTCAGCCCGCAGCCGCTGCTTGCCTGGCGGAGCGTCACGAAGGCCTGCCACAGCGCCTCGAAGTCGACGTCTGGAACCAGCGCCTCGCTGACGAAGGATGCCTCGGCAAAGCGGGCCAGCGCGCTTTCGCAAAGCTCGAGGATCCCGGGTTCCATCGGCAGGCGGCCGCCGAGATCGCCGAGCCAGGCGATGCGGCCGCCTGTGGCTTTCGAGCGCAGGCCTTCGAGGAAGGAGCCCTCTTTGTTGTGCGATAATGGCGCCCTTGGATGATAGCCCGCCTGCTCGTCGAGCAGCAGCGCGATGTCGCGGACGCTCCGGCCCATCGGGCCTTCGACGCCCATCTGCGCATGGAAGACATCGATGTCGGGGCCGGCCGGCACCAGCCCCTGCGAGGGGCGGAAGCCATAAACATTGTTGTACGCAGCCGGATTGCGCAGCGAACCACCGAAATCGCTGCCGTCGGCAACCGGCACCATGTCGAGCGCCAGCGCCACCGCCGCGCCGCCGCTCGAACCGCCGGCGGTGAGCGCCGGATCGAAGGCGTTGAGCGTCGGGCCGAAGACCGGATTGTAGGTGTTGGAGCCCAGTCCGAATTCGGGAACATTGGTCTTGCCGATGATGATGGCTCCGGCCTTGCGGATTCGCTCGACGAAGAAATCGTCTTCTTGCGGGATGAAATCGGCGAAGATCGGCGAGCCGAAGGTCGTCCTCAGGCCCGTGGTCGATGCCAGATCCTTGATCGCGATCGGCAGGCCGAACAGCGATCCGGCCGCGCCGCCGCGAGCCAGATGCGCATCGGCCCTGTCGGCCTCGGCGAGGATATCGTCGCGCTCGCGCAGCGACACGATCGCGTTGACCAGCGGGTTCACCGCTTCGATGCGGTCCAGGAAGGCGCCGACCACCTCGCCCACCGACAGGTGCCGCTGCCGGATGGCTTGGGCAAGATCGATCGCCGACAGGCGGCAGATGTCGCCGGCCGGCGGCACGGCATGCTTGGTTACGGGACGCATCGCCGTCACCGCGCGGCCAAGGCCGCGTCGACGTCCCTTGCCAGCGGGATCGCCGGCTGGGCGCCCGGCTTCAGGCAGGCGAGCGAGCCGGCCGCAGCGGCGCGGACAAGCGCCTGTTCGAGCGACAGGCCCGACGACAGGCCGGCGCCGAAATAGCCGCAAAAGGTGTCGCCGGCGCCGACCGTGTCGACCGGGGTGATCTTCAGTGCCGGGACGGTGAGGAACTGGTCGGGAGCGGCGGCCAGCACGCCGTCGCCGCCGAGGGTGACGACAATGGTCCTGCCGGTCTTTTGGGCATAGTCGCGCATCCGAGCCTGCCGGTCGCGCCCGGAGAGCGCAAGCGCCTCGCCATAGAGGTCGAACTCGGTTTCGTTGGCGACGGCGTAGTCGGCCTTGCCGAGAAAGCCTGCGGCCTCGGCTCGGAAAGGCGCGGTGTTGAGCACGCTCACGGTGCCCGCCGAGCGTGCTGCATCGAGTGCTGCTTCCACCGTCTGCAGGGGGATTTCATGCTGCAGAAGTACGACGTCGCCCTTTTTCAGATGGGCTTTGGCAATGTCGCCCGGCAGTACCGAATCATTGGCGCCCGGCACCACCGCGATCACGTTCTCACCGTCGGCGCCGACCAGGATCAGCGCCGTGCCTGTGGAGGCGAAGCTCTCGCCGACGCCGGAAAGATCGACATTGCCGGCTTTCAGCAGCGCCAGCGCCTCCCCTGCAAAACTATCCTTGCCGACGGCGCCCACCATGCGCACCTCAGCGCCGGCGCGGGCGGCGGCCAGCGCCTGGTTGGCGCCCTTGCCGCCGGGAGCGGTAGCGAAGCCGGAGCCGCGGACCGTCTCGCCAGGTTCCGGCAAGCGGTCGACATTGGCGATGAGGTCAAGGTTGATCGAACCGACAATGATGATCAAGAAGCGCCTCCTGCCGGAGGAGGTCGGCCTTCGATCGAAGGCCGACCCGCTCCAAGTATATGCTTTTACACAATTGATTGCGCGGGAGGCTAGCGGCAAAGACCGCCGGTTGCCAGATCATGCCGGCCGTGCGCGAGGCCTGGCCCACAGGATCATTCGCAGCGCACCGTGACCGTGCCCTGATAGTTGCCCGCCGGGAAGATGCCGGGCGATTTCGTTGCCGTAAGATCGACCTCGATGGAGTGGGTTCCGTTGATCACCCGTTCCGGCGAACTGCCGGGAATGTCGACCGCCGAACCGTCTAGGCGGAAGAGGGTGTCGAAAGTGACGTTGGTGTCGCCGCCGCTCGGCGCCGAGGTGAAGGCGAGCGGGGCAGGCGCCGAGACGGAATAGCAGTCGATCAGGTTGAACAAGGTGCAGAGCACCGAGTTCGCGGTGATGGTGGCGGTTGCGCTCGATCCGCCCGCCTGTTTGGAGCCGAATATGTTGATCGCCGGGTTCGCCTTCATCGTTCCCGAGGCGCCGATCACGATCGTGCAGGTGCCGACGATCGCGGCCTGAGTGGGCACACAGCAAGCCGCCAGCACAGCTGCGCCAAGCAGGGCGCGGCTACTTCTTCCGCTTTTTCGTCTCATTGCCTTTCGTGCCTCTGATGGTCCAGCCCTCGTTGGCCCATCCGGCTGATGTTGCCTGGGGAGCTGCTGCGGCCGCGGCAGCCGTGTTCGTCGTGCTCGCTGTCTGGCCATCCGAGGCCAGTCCCATCTTCAAAAGCCGCAACTCCATCTGCAGTCGTTCGACCTCGAGCTCGTAGAGGCGGCTGCAATCGAGGCGCTTCGGCGTCCGTCCGATATCGGGATCACCACGCGGCCGTAGGTGGCGATGTCGCTGTTCGACTGGCTGCTGGTGTTGTCGCCCCGGATGACACCGAGGTCGAGATAGGCGCCGCTGCCGGAAACGGCTGAGCGGCAGGTCGTGCCGTCGCTGGCATGGACCTCGTCCTGCCCCTGGGGCAGGCTGACGCCGGGCAAGCTGAAGCCCGTCTGGTTCTGATTCAGATTCAGGATGTCCTCGGCAAGCCCCTGACTCACGACCGCCAAGGCGGTCAGCAGCGAAAGGGTCAGGACCTGCGATGCCCGAAGAACTTTCCACATATCTGTGCCCTTATCTGCGTCTGCTCCCCTGGAAAGGGAATACTCTCGGTACAGATACGCACTTTACGGTCGGTCGCGCCGTCGAACGGAACGATCACGAGAACGGGACGCGACGCCTGTCCGGCCAGAAGGAAGGCGCTTGGCGAGATCTCGGCATTGATCGGCTGGAAGTCCTGGTCGTAGACGTGGACCTCGACACGGATGCGCTGGTCGTAAGGGTTGCCTGGGAAGACCCGCACGGCGAAGGCATCGGTGAAGGATCTCACCTCGCCGCGCATGGGCGTCATCGACTGGGCCGTCGCGGTTAAGGGAGCAAGGGTTGCGGCCAGCGCCGCCATGAAGATCCGAACCTTTGTCAACGACCGCTCCATTGGCGAGAGGGGTTATTCGCAGCGCACGGTCACCGTTGCCTGGTAACCGCCGGCCGAGAAGCGGTTGGTGCCGCTCTTGGTGCCGGTAAGATTGATCGCGGCTGTCGACGTGCCGGGCACGGTGAGCGCCGTCGCCGTGCCGGTCTCGGCAATCGTCTGCGCGCCGGTGGTGGCAAAGGTCGGCGTCCAGGTGGTGGCGGTGGTGTCGCTCGCCGGCACGGTTGTGGCGGTCACCGGGTCGACGCTCAGCGAAACGCCGCCCGTGGTGTCGACCTGGACACTGCCGGCGGAGCCGCCCGCATTGTGGGAACTCAGCGATTGCAGGTTGCTGCTGACGGTCATGGTGCCGTTGGCGTTGACCGTCAGCGTGCAAGTGGCGGTGATGGTGCCGTTGAAGAGGACATTTCCGGTGGCGGCCGATGCCGTCTGGCCGGCGCCGGCGGCCAGCAGGCTTGCGACCATCTCATCATGGTTAATTTAGCGTTAACTGAAATGGCGTTAGCAAGCAGCCTGCAATACAAATTGAGTAACCAGAGGTTGTTTTCGGTTGTATTGTCCGTATATGCTGGCGAATTTCTTTCGATTACACTTGCAGATATTACGATCGGCGGTTTTTCGCAACAGTGTGCGGAAAAATCGAGGTTTTCAGGAAGCCACCTGTCCTGCTTCCCAGCCGAGGATGGCGCGTTTGCGCGTCAGACCCCAGTGATAGCCGGTGAGCGCGCCGGACTTGCCCAGCGCCCGGTGGCAGGGAACGACGAAGGACATCGGATTGGCGCCGACAGCCGCGCCGACGGCCCGGCTTGCGGCTGGCGCACCGATGCTGGCGGCGATCGAGGAATAGGTGCAAGCCTTGCCCATTGGGATGCGCAGCAGCGCCTCCCAGACGCGCACCTGGAAATCGGTGCCGATCATGACCACGCGCAGCGGCTGGTCGGCCCGCCACAGCGTCGGGTCGAAGATGCGCGCCGCATAAGGCCGGGTGGCCGACATGTCCTCGACATAGGAAGCGTTCGGCCAGCGGCCGGACATGTCGGCGAAGGCAGCCCGCTCGCCGCCGGCGTCGCAGAAGGCGAGGCCGGCCAGTCCGCGGTCGGTGACCATGATAAGCGCGATGCCGAAGGGCGAGATGTGGTAGCCGTAGCGGATGGTGAGGCCGGCGCCGCGGGTCTTGTAGTCGCCGGGCGACATCGCCTCATGGGTGACGAACAGGTCATGCAGCCGTCCAGGTCCCGACATGCCGAGCTCGAACGAGGTTTCCAAAAGCGGCATGCCTGAATCGAGCAGCCTGCGCGCGTGATCGAGCGTCACCGCCTGCAGGAAGGCCTTGGGCGACAGGCCGGCCCAGCGCGTGAACAGTTTCTGCAGGCCGGTCGGCGTCTCGCCGACCGCCTCGGCCAGAACCTCGAGCGAGGGCTGGTCGCGATAGTCGAGGCTGATCTTCTCGATGGCGCGGCGCACGATTTCGTAGTCGCTGCCTTCGGGCGTGATGTCGTTCTGCAGGATCGCTGACGGTTTCATCTGCGTATTCATGGTCATCTGAGCGTTCATGGCAATATCTCCATGGCAATATCTCCTTGACCGCGAATATCGTTCTTCCTGCGCTTGGCCACCACCCGAAACTTGCCTTCATCCGCCCTATCCAGACAGGGTCGGCTCCGAACCGAAGGGGACAATCATGGCCGGCGAAAAGGCAAGTCTGACCGGGGCGAGGGAGGCCCTCAGCGCGCCTTGGCGGTCGCCAGAGCGCGCGAAAAGGCCGTCGCAAAACTTTCGCGGTCGTCCGGGTTGAGGAAGCTGCCGATCGAGACGCTCCTGCCTTGCGCTTCGACGGCCATTTTGGTGATGCCGATCTCGGCATGACGGGCGATCGAAAAGCGCGCCCAGAACGGGTTGAAGCGATGGTCCTCGAAACGGCCGGAAGGCGCTGTCTTGCGGATGTCGAGGCTGGTGCGCGAAACCGATATCTCCTCGCGGGCGCGGGCGGCGCGATAGTTGACGCGAAAGGCGATGTAGACGGCGAGCACATCCAGCCCGCAGAAGCCGAAAACCGGCCAGGCGCCGTGCGCCAGGAAGATCACCCCAGTGACCGCCCAGCCGAACAGCAGCGCGCCCATCAATATCAGAAAACCGGTGCGGCCGAGCGAACGATGGGGCGTCAGCAACGCCTGGAAGAATGGCTCGTCGGCATCGAACGAGGCGTTTGTGTCGCTCATAGGGTCATATTATAGGAGGGGAATGGCGCCCCCCAAGTCCAAAAATTCCCAATCCGACAAAAAGCCATCAGCGTCCGCCTCGGGCGGCGGCGCGACGGCAAGGGCGCCTTCCCGGAAAGGTGGCCCGCGCTCGCTCTACACACCCGGCGAGGTGCACGAGATCTTCCGGCGCTTTTCCGTGCAGCGGCCCGAGCCGAAGGGCGAACTCGACTATATCAACCCTTTCACGTTGTTGATCGCGGTGGTGCTGTCGGCACAGGCGACCGATGCCGGCGTCAACAAGGCGACCAAGGCGCTGTTTCCGGTGGCCGACACGCCGCAGAAGATGCTGGCGCTCGGCGAGGCCAAGGTCGGCGACTACATCCGCACCATTGGGCTCTGGCGCAACAAGGCCAAGAACGTGATTGCGCTCTCGAAGGCGCTGATCGACGAGCATGGTGGCAAGGTGCCGGAGGATCGCGACGAACTGGTCAAGCTGCCCGGTGTCGGGCGCAAGACCGCCAATGTCGTGCTCAACGTCGCCTTCGGCCAGCACACGATGGCGGTCGACACGCATATCTTCCGCATCGGCAACCGGATCGGGCTGGCGCCGGGCAAGACGCCGGAACAGGTAGAGCAAGGGCTCTTGAAGGTCATCCCGGCCGACTATATACGCCACGCGCATCACTGGCTGATCCTGCATGGGCGCTATGTCTGCAAGGCACGCAAGCCCGACTGCCCGGCCTGCGTGATTGCCGACATCTGCAAGTCCAAGGAAAAGACCACCGACGTGCCGGCGCCGCTAGTGCCGATCGCGCCCTTGAAGGAGGCTTTTCCCGCGGAGATTTAGAGTCTTTGCTGCAATTCCGGACGGCTTTCCGGGAATGGCTCAGTAACCGTAGCCACGCGCCATCGCTGCGGCAAAGACCGGAATAAGCAGGAAGATGAAGCCCTCGGCGCGGACGTAGTTCTTCACCGAGGCACGTTCGGCTGCCGGCACCGCAAAGGACGGGTTGCCGCTGGCCTGCCTGTTCCAGGAGATGAAGCGCACAGTGGGGACGATCGACAGCAGGCCGACAATGATGAAGGCCGCCATCTTTGCCCAGAACACCCAGTTGTAGACATAGAATTCCCAGCCTTTCAGCCCGAAGACCACCCGGCAGATGCCGACGATGACGATCAGTGTGGCGATGATGCCGTAATGGCGGTCAACGCCGGCAAGGCGCTTGAGCGTCGCCGCGCCCAAGTCGCCGCGCACCAGCACGAATTCGGCGCCGATGATGCCGGCCAGCGAGAACACCAAAAGATGATGGGCAATCGCCAGCAGAAGGTCGGTAGTGTCCATGTTTCTTCCTTCGATCGAAGAGCGCGAGTGTTGAATCCGTTTTCAGCGGTTGCAGAGTAGCATCGCGAGGCAAAAATCCCATATGCGCAAGCTAACCATAGGCGTCGTTGACGCCACCTGCCGACAGTCTATTGCTTGGAACCATGAGCCGACTGAAGCGCGCCCTCAATCCGATGCCTGAAGACGTTCGAGCCGTACTCGCGGAGCTGGGACTGATGGCCGCCTGGCGCGCGGCGGCGTCTACATGAACATGGCCAGGCACGGCTGAAAGTCGCCTCTCCAGCGTCTGCGTGCCTGTCATCTTGCTTGCCTCTGGAAGATGGCTCCGGTCATCCTGGCCCTTGTTCTAACATGCTGGTTTGCTAAGCGCTTCCGCCTCAACAGGGGTGAGTACCATGAAGATTGAAGCCGGCGTGCCGATCCTGGAGACGGCGCGGACCATCCTGCGGCCGCACCGGCTCGATGATTTCGAGGCCTATGTCGCCATGTGGGCCGATCCGGGGGTCACCCGCTTCATCGGCGGCAAGCCGCGCACCCGCGAGGAAAGCTGGTTGCGCTTCCTGCGTCATGCCGGGCTCTGGTCGCTGCTCGGCTACGGTTTCTGGGCGATCGAGGACAAGGCAACAGGCCGCTTCATCGGCGAGGCCGGCTTCCATGATCTCAAGCGCGACATCGAGCCCTCGATCGAAGGCGTGCCGGAAGCGGGCTGGGCGCTGGCTTCGGTCGCGCACGGCCAGGGGCTTGCCAGCGAGGTCGTCGGGCGGATCGTCGCCTGGGGCGACGCGGTGTTCGGGCGGGCCAGGACCGTCTGCATCATCGATCCCGAAAACGGCGCGTCGCTCAAGGTGGCGGAAAAGAACGGATATCGCGAAATCCTGCGGACCACCTATCACGACAAGCCGACGATCCTGTTGGAGCGGCCCGCCGGAGGCAATCTCGGCTGATCAGCGCTTGGCCTTCAACCTGTTCAGGGCCACGGCAGCGCGGACGAGAGCCTTGAACGCTTCCTCGTCGATCTCCTCGCCCTCGCCAAAGTCGATGGCGCGCCTTGTGTTGCCCTCGAGACTGGAGTTGAAGAGGCCCGCGGGATCCGGCAGCGCCGCCCCCTTGGCGAAGGTCAGCTTGACGACTGCCTTGTAGGTCTCGCCGGTGCAGATCATTCCGGCGTCCTCCCAGACCGGCACGCCGCGCCATTTCCACTCTTCGGCGACTTCGGGATCGACCTCCTTGATCAGGGCGCGCAGGCGGCTGAGCATCTCGCCGCGCCAATCGCCCAATTCCTCGATGCGTCCATCGATCAGCTCGGAAGGAGACTTGCCTGCCTGTGAGCCGGTTTTTTCCATGTCTGTTCTCCCCGAAGGCCGGATGGAAGCCGCCCCTGCAAATCTTCTAGCCGGGACCACGGACCGCCGCCAGCGCTTACATTCGCTCGCCCGGCAGCCGGCTCGCCTGTTTCACCCAAGAGACGAATTGCGCTTCGTCCAGCGGGTCGCCTTCGTGGATATTGAGGTAGCGCGTGTCCTTGCTCTTGGATTCGCCGGGCGGCACGGGCTCGAGCGACTTGCCGCGAAAGAAGGCCACCTTGATGTATTTGGTGAAACAGTGGATGCCGAGAAACCAGCCTTCGCCTTCCATCCCGTAAAACGGCGAATTCCATTTGACGGCCTTCTGCACGTCAGGAACGGCCTGCATGATGAGCTGGTCGAGCCGGCGGCCGACGTCGCTCTTCCAGCCCGGCATCGCCGCGATATAGGCCTGCACGGAAGCGTTGCCATAGCCCTTCGCGATCTGCGGGTTGCCGCCAGAAAGCAGGACGGGCTTCGCGTCCGAGGGCTTGGCGGCAACCTTCGGCGATTTCGCCTTCGCCATCAGGCCGATCCTATGCGCTCGCGCGCTGGCTCACCGCGCCATCTGACGGCATAGGGCAGCACGAACATGTAGAGGCCGCTGAATAGCAGTAGGAAGAGCGGCGGGAGCGGCGAATAGACCACCCAGGCGGGCGGCTCGCCCAATGCCATGGCAACGAAATTGGCGATTACGGTCGCGGTGAAGATGATCGAAAGCCAGCGATGAATTTGGCGAATCCACTTGCTCCAGTCCAATGTTGCCTCCATGGAAATGAATCTGAACGGATTGGGCTGCTCACCAGCGCGCCAGCTGCGTGATCTGGATGAGATTGCCGCAGGTGTCGTTGAGCTGCGCGATGGTCGAGCCGGTAACCTCGGTCGGCGCCATGGCGAAGCTGCCGCCATTCGCCGTGATGCGCTCGTGGTCCCCTTTGATGTCGTCGGTGAACACCATCAGCGCCGGTTGGCCCTGCTTGAATATCGCCTGCTGGTAGGTCTTCGCCGCCGGATTGTCGTTCAGCGCCAGCTGCAGCTCGGTGCCGTCCGGGTCTTCGGGCGAGGCGACCGTTAGCCAGCGAAACGGGCCGTTGGTGAAATCGGCTTTCTTGGTGAAGCCGAGAACGCCGGTGTAGAAACCAAGCGCCTTCTCTTGGTCGTCGACATAGACGCTGGTCAGCTTGATCTTCATTGCATTTCTCCATCGCTTACGCCTGCAGGTTGCCACCCGCCAAAAATGTCTGCTTTCTGAATCCTTCCGACGGGTTCTCAGTCGATCCGCGCCAGGACCTCTTCCAGGGCCGTAAGGAACCTCTGCCAGCCGACGGTGGCGCCCCGGTAGTAGGATTGCTGATCCGCGCGGAAGCCTGTCTGCTCCATGCGCAGATGGGTGCCGGTGCTCGTCGGAGTGAGCGTCCAGGTTACCACGCTTTCCAGATCCTTGGTGTCCCAGGTGTAGGAGAGCGTTTTGTTGGGCTCGACCGTCTGGACCTGGCACTGGACGCCGCCCCAGTCCGCGCTGAGATTGAAACGGTGGTCCACGACCGGCTTGAAGTTGTTCTTCATCAGCCACTCCTCGATGAGATGCGGTTGGGTCAGCGCGCGCCAGATCTTTTCCGGCGGGTAAGAAATCTCGCGCTCCACGACGACGGAGCGCGTTTCGGCCGGCATATCGTTCATTGATCCATCCTCTTCAGCAGATCCTCGAGATCGTCGAAGCGGCTCTCCCAGAAGCCTGCCATCTCGCGTGTCCAGTCCATCAGCGGCGCCAGGGCGGCAAGCTGCGCGCTGTAGTGGGTCTGCCGGCCCTCGTGGCGGTCGCGCACCAGCCCGGCTTCCTTGAGCACGCCCAGGTGCTTCGACACCGCCGGCTGCGAGACACCGGCCTGCGCCGTCAGCGCGCCCACCGTCTGCTCGCCCTGGCGGCATAGACGCTCGAAAATGGCACGCCTTGTCGGATCGGCAAGCGTCCGGAAGAGCATATCATGCGCATTCGGCATCTGGATCGATAACTCGATGGCTATTGATCGATCTATAACCATGTAGATATATGTGAGTCAAGCGGGAGGAGCGGCAGGATGATCCTCGTCACGGGAGTAGCCGGCCATGTCGGGCGCGCCTGTGCCGGCGCGACCCTTCCAGGCAACTCCGAGCAGGGAGCTCTTATTAGGCTTGAACGGCTGCGGGAACCGTCAAATCCCCGAGCAGCGTCGAAAGCTCCGGTTCGTCGATGAGCAAGGCAGCATCGGCCGGCGGCAGCCAGGCCCGTTGCCGATTCGCGGCCTCCCGCCAGTCGGCCATCTCCCCGGTGACCTCGAGCAGGTAGACGACCACATCGACACGGACGAAACGGCTGGCCATGCGTTTCCAATAGGAATAGGTGCCGGCGGGCTGCTTCAGCGCCTTGCCGAGCACGCCTGCCTCTTCCTGGGCCTCGATCATGGCCGCCTTGCGCCCGGTCTTGCCTTTCATCGGCCAGCCTTTGGGAACGATGAAGCGCCTAGTCGTGCGCGAGGTGACCAGCAGCACCTCGAGGTTGCCGTCTTGGCGCAAACGAAAGGGTATGGCCGCCACCTGGCGGATCCGCTCCCCTTTCTTTGCCCTGCGTACTGCCTTCTTCTTGGCTGTTGCCATCCCAAATCCGATGAGAGCGGCATTCGCCCGGCGCGTTATGCGCGCACGGCAGAACCCTGCCCCTGCAAACCCCAAAACGACCGCCCTTGCAATCCGGCATTTGCCGGCAATTAAGTCGGCTAAATAAACCGAAAGATACGGAATGTCAGCGGCAAACCCGTGAAATGGTTGTGCCAATCACCTGAGATTGGCAATTCTGCTTGACGACCGGCACTTCAGGGCGAGGCGTCGGCACGATCTGCCGGTCCTGCTCGCGATAGAGCTGCTGCTGTTGCTGGTACTGCTGCCGCTGCAGTTGGTTCCGGAGCGTCTGCAGCTCGTTCTGCTGGATCAGGACGTCCCGATTCGTCGGGATGACCACCTGCGCCGAGGCATTTGAAGCCGTGCCCGACAGGACGGCAATTGCCAGAGCCGCCGACATCAAAACCGCCGATAAACGAGGATGCGACATCGCTTCCTTCATGTGAAAGACAGAACCTTGCTGTAATATAGGACGCTCGTCCGGATATGCCATGGTTCGAGCTTGCGCAGGCGGTCAGGTAATCGAACGTCCTGCCAAAGAGAATCCTGGAAGGACTACTCCGTTTCGCGCAAACGGTAGCCGACACCGGTCTCGGTGATGATGTAGCGCGGCTGGTCCGGTGTCTTCTCGATCTTCTGCCGCAATTGGCGGACATAGACCCTGAGATACTGCACGTCGGTCGTGTCGTTCCAGATCTGCTTCATCAGGAACTGGTGGGTGAGCACCTTGCCGGCGTATTGAACCAGGATGCGCAGGATGTCGTATTCCTTGGGCGACAGCTTCACCTCCTTGCCCTCGACCTTGACGATGCGTTTGACGAGGTCGACGGAAAGATCGCCGGTCTGGAATACCGGCTTCTCGCCCTGTTGCTGGAACTTGTGCCGCAGCGCCACGCGGATGCGGGCGATAAGCTCGTTCATGCCGAAGGGCTTTGTCACATAGTCGTCGGCGCCGAGTTCCAGCGCCGTGACGATGCCGGCCTCATCAGTGCGGCTCGACAGGATGACGACCGGAATGTCGAGGCCGTCGCCGCGCCATTTGCCGAGCAGCTCGAGGCCGGTCATGCCGGGAAGGCCGAGGTCGAGCAGGATGAGATCGGGCGTCTCCGTCCCGATGAGCTCGATCGCGGCCTTGGCGTTCGGCGCTTCGGATATTGCATAGCCCTGGCTGCCGAGGCCGACGCGCAGCAGCTTGCGGATCGGCGGCTCGTCGTCGACGATCAGGATGCTGACGTTCTGATTGGTCATGCCGTCTGGTCCATCCTGGCGTCGCTCATATCGGGCAAGTCCGCCGGCACCGGCATCTTGATTGTGAAGATCGCGCCCGGCCGGTCGGTCCGGTTCGCCGCCGAGATCGTGCCGCCCATGGCCTCGATGAAGCCGCGACTGATCGACAGGCCGAGGCCGGTTCCGGCGCGGACCTGGTCGCGCTTGCGCACGCGGTAGAAGGTGTCGAAAATCCGCTCGAGGTCGTCCGGCGGGATGCCTGAACCCTCGTCCATGACCTGCAGGATGACGGACCCGTTGTCGACCCAGCTCTGCAGGCGGATGGCCGAGCCCGGAGGCGCGTATTTCGCGGCATTGTCGAGCAGGTTGAAAAGCGCCTGCTCGAACAGAACGGGATCGAGCCGCAGCATCGGCAGGTCGGGCGGAATATCGGTCTCGATCCGATGCTCGCCGGTAATCTTGTGCGCCCGGTTGAGTGCCGATCCGACGACATCGCCGAGATAGTGGAAGGCATAGTTGGGCTCCATCGCGCCGGATTCGATCTTGGTCATGTCGAGCAGGTTGGCGATGAAGCGGTTCAGCCGCTCCGATTCGTTCAGCACCGTCGCCAGAAGGTCGGCCCGATCCTCCTCGGGCAATGCCGGGGCGAACTCGCGCAGCGTGCCCGCCGCGCCCATGATCGCCGCAAGCGGCGTCTTCAGATCATGGGAGATGGAGGTGAGCAGCGCCGAACGCAGCCGGTCCGCCTCCGCCGCCAGCCTGGCGCGGTCGACATCGGCGACAAGCTGGATGCGCTCGATGGCGACCGCCGCCTGGTCGGCAAGCGCATCGAGCAGGCGCTGCTGCTCGGGGGTCAGCAACGGGCCCTGCTTGTCATTGTCGAGGCCTATCACCCCGACCGCCGTTCTGCCTGTCCGCAAGGGGAGGTAGAGCCGCCTTGCGCCGGGCAGCGTGTCGGCACCGCGGCCGGCCGGGCGATCATGCTCCCAGGCCCAGCGGGCCGCCGCGATGTCGGCCTCGGCCAGCGTGTCGTCCGGCGGATAGCCGGCCTTGACGGTGATGGCGCCGTTCTCAGGCAGAAGCAGCACGACGCGCACTTTCAGCATCGAGGCGATCTGGAATGCGGTGGCCCAAAGCACGTCGTCGAGCGTGCCGGCGCCGGCGAGCTTTTTCGAGAAGGAATAGATGTCTTCGGTGGCCCGCGCGCGCGAACGGGCGGCGACCACCTGCCGCTGCACGCGCGCCGTCAGGTTGCTGGCGATAACGGCGACGACGAGGAAGACGGCAAAGGCAACGATGCTCTCCGGGTCCCTGATCGTCAGCGTGTAGCGCGGCTCGAGGAAGAAATAGTTGAAGCCAAGCGCGCTCAGGAAGCAGGCATAGAGCGCCGGCCACAGTCCGCTGGTCACCGCCGCTGTCAGCACCGACAGCAGAAGCACGATCGCGAGATTGCGGACGTCGAGGAATTGATCGAGAACCGAGCTTACGGCCAGCCCACCGGCAACATAGGCGGTGGCAAGCAGATAGGGCCAAACCTGAAACTGTCTCCCCTCGGTGGCCGCCTTCACCCTTGTCGAAGGCATCTCCGTGTTGCGCTCCGTGCCCGAAATGACATGGACGCTGATGTCGCCGGCATTGCGGATCAGATCGTAGGTCAGCGAACCCTCGATGAGTTCCCGCCAACGCGAGCGGGTCGGCCTGCCGATGACGATATGGGTGAAGTTGTTCGCCGTCGCGTGGCGCACGATGTCCTGGGCGACGTTCTGACCCGGGATGGTCGTCACATCGGCGCCAAGCTGCTCGGCAAGGCGCAGGTTCGTCGCCAGCCGGTCCTTGTCCTCTTCGGACATGCCGGCCAGGCGCGGCGTGTCGACATGCAGCGCCGTCCAGGGGGCGCGAAGACGATCGGCGAGCCGGCGCGCGTAGCGAATGCGAGCTGCCCCGCCGGGACGTGAGTCGACGCAGACCAGAACCCGCTCGCCGGCAGCCCACGGCCCTGGGATGGCGTGGGACTGCATGTGGCTGAGCAACTGCTCGTCGACACGCTGGGCGGTGCGCCTCAGCGCTAACTCCCTGAGTGCGGTCAGATTGCCCGGCGAAAAATAGTTCTCGATCGCGCGCTGGGCGGTTTGAGGGAAATAGACCTTGCCTTCGTGAAGCCGCTTGATCAGGTCGTTGGGGGTGAGGTCGATGACCTCGATGTCGTCGGCCCGGTCGATGATGGAATCGGGAACGGTTTCGCGCACCCGGACGCGGGTGATCTGCGCCACGACATCGTTCAGGCTTTCGACATGCTGGATGTTGAGCGTGGTGTAGACGTCGATGCCCCGCGTCAGGATTTCCTGCACATCGAGGTAGCGCTTGGGATGTCTGCTGCCGGGCGCATTGGTGTGCGCGAGCTCGTCGACCAGCACCAGTGCCGGATGCCGCTTCAGGATGGCGTCGATATCCATCTCGTCGAGGGTGCGCCCCCTGTACTCGACCTCTCTGCGCGGGATCACCTCATAGCCGTCGACCAGCGCCTGGGTTTCCTTGCGGCCGTGCGTTTCAACGACGCCGATCACGACGTCGATGCCATCGGCGAGGCGGGCGCGGCCCGCCATCAGCATCTCGTAGGTCTTGCCGACGCCTGGGGCTGCGCCGAGGAATATGCGCAGACGGCCGCGGCCCTCCCGCTCGGCATGCTCGAGCAGCGCGTCGGGAGATGGTCTGTTCTCGGGGTTGGTCCTGTCGTCCGGCATCAAGTCCAATCATGAATTGTGCCGGGGATCGTGTCGATCCCCGGCGCGGTGCTGACTACTTCAGGTCGTCCAGCGCGAGGTTGAGGGCAAGCACGTTGACCACCGGCTCACCCATGAAGCCCAACTCGCGATCCTCGACATGGCTGTCGACAAGCGACCTGACCTTCGTCTCATCGAGACCCCGGGCCTTGGCGACCCGTGGCACCTGGAAATAGGCAGCCTCCGGGCTGATGTCGGGGTCGAGACCGCTGCCGGAAGTGGTGACCAGATCCATCGGAACCGGCGCGTTCGGGTTCTCCGCCTTCAGCTTCTCGGCATCGCCCTTGATGCGCTCGATCAGCTTTGCATTGGTCGGTCCGAGATTCGAGCCGCTGGAAGAGGCGGCGTTGTAACCGTCACCGGCGGCCGAGGGTCTGCCGTGGAAATAGCGGTCGCTGGCGAAGGCCTGGCCGATAAGTTCGGAGCCGATGACCTTGCCGTCCTTGGCGATCAGGCTGCCGTTGGCCTGCTTGGGAAACAGCGCCTGGGCGATGCCGGTCATGCCGATCGGATAGATGAGGCCGGTAAGCACCGTGAAGAAGACGATCATGACGATCGCGGGTCTGAGTTGCTTGAACATCGGAATGGATCCTTATGCGAGGCCGAGGGCCGTGACGATCAGGTCGATCGCCTTGATGCCGACGAAAGGCACGATGATGCCGCCGAGGCCGTAGACGAGCAGGTTGCGGGTGAGCAGCGCGCCGGCGCCGATGGCGCGGTATTTCACGCCCTTCAGCGATAGCGGGATCAGCGCGATGATGATCAGCGCGTTGAAGATGATGGCCGACAGGATGGCGCTTTGCGGCGTCGCCAGATGCATGATGTTGAGCGCCTGCAGCGGCCCCGCCGACTGGCCGGGCGCGACGTAGAAGACCGCGAACATCGCCGGGATGATGGCGAAATACTTGGCCACGTCGTTGGCGATCGAGAAGGTCGTCAGCGAGCCGCGCGTCATCAAGAGCGCCTTGCCGATCTCGACGATCTCGATCAGCTTGGTCGGATCGCTGTCGAGGTCGACCATGTTGCCGGCCTCGCGCGCGGCCACCGTGCCCGTGTTCATGGCGACGCCGACATCGGCCTGGGCGAGCGCCGGTGCGTCGTTGGTGCCGTCGCCGCACATGGCGACCAGCTTGCCCTTGGCCTGCTCCTCGCGGATCAGCGACAGCTTGTTCTCCGGCGTCGCCTGGGCAAGGAAATCGTCGACGCCGGCCTCGGCGGCGATGGCTGCCGCCGTCAGCGGATTGTCGCCGGTGATCATCACAGTGCGGATGCCCATCTTGCGCAGCTCGGCGAAACGTTCGCGGATGCCGCCCTTGACGATGTCCTTGAGATGGACGACGCCGAGGAGACGCCCGTCGCGCTCGACCGCCAGCGGCGTGCCGCCGGCCTTGCCGATC
Source organism: Mesorhizobium album (assembly GCF_033977205.1). Taxonomy (NCBI): domain Bacteria; kingdom Pseudomonadati; phylum Pseudomonadota; class Alphaproteobacteria; order Hyphomicrobiales; family Phyllobacteriaceae; genus Mesorhizobium; species Mesorhizobium album. Next base: position 196,508 of record NZ_JAVIIW010000002.1, read on the forward strand.
TCGCCGGCGATGGCCTGCAGGTCGCGGATGGTGTCGCTCGTCGGACGCGCGCCGTGGGACTCGGACGCCGCCTGGTTGACATGCGCCAGCACCGCGTCGACCGCGCCCTTGCGCACCGACGAGCCGTCGACATCGACGCCGCTCATGCGGGTCTGCGCGGTGAAGGGCACGAAGGTCGCGTGCAAGGTTGCCATGTCGCGGGCGCGGATACCGTATCTCTCCTTGGCCAGAACGACGATCGAGCGGCCTTCCGGCGTCTCGTCGGCGAGCGAAGCGAGCTGGGCGGCATCCGCCAATTCCTGCTCGGTGACGCCCTTGACCGGACCGAACTCGGTCGCCTGGCGGTTGCCGAGCGTGATGGTGCCGGTCTTGTCCAGCAGCAGCGTGTCGACGTCGCCGGCGGCCTCGACGGCGCGGCCGGACATGGCCAGGACGTTGAAGCGCACCAACCGGTCCATGCCGGCGATGCCGATGGCCGAGAGCAGCGCGCCGATCGTGGTCGGGATCAGCGTCACGAAGAGAGCAACGAGGATAGTGACCGGAATATAGCCGCCCGAATAGGAGGCGAAGCTCGGGATCGTCGCGGTGGCAAGCACGAAGATCAGCGTCATGCCGACGAGCAGGATGTTGAGCGCGATCTCGTTCGGGGTTTTCTGGCGCTCCGCACCTTCGACCAGCGAGATCATGCGGTCGAGGAAGGTGTGGCCGGAGGCGGCGCTGATGCGCACGCGGATCCAGTCGGACAGCACCTGGGTGCCGCCGGTGACGGCCGAGCGGTCGCCGCCGGATTCGCGAATGACGGGCGCGGATTCGCCGGTGATGGCGGCCTCGTTGACCGAGGCCACGCCTTCGATCACTTCGCCGTCCGAGGGGATGATGTCGCCGGCCTCGACCAGGACGATGTCGCCGACCTTCAAGCTGGTGCCGGGCACCAGCTTGAACTTGCCGCGATCGCCATTGGTGAGCAGCTTGGCCTGGGTCTCGGTGCGCGCCTTGCGCAGCGAGTCGGCCTGCGCCTTGCCACGGCCCTCGGCGACGGCTTCGGCGAAGTTGGCAAACAGCACGGTGAACCACAGCCAGATGATGATCTGCAGGGTGAAGCCGAGATCGCGGCCGCCGGTGACCAGGTCCTTGACGAACAGCACGGTCGTAAGCGCCGAGACGATGGCGACGACGAACATCACCGGGTTGCGCATCAACGTGCGCGGATCGAGCTTACGGAAGGCACCGCCGATGGCGGGCACCAGGATGCGGGCATCCATAATGCTCGCGGATTTGGGCTGGTTCATTTCGAAGCTCCAGGATCGATTGTGTTGGACGGCGCGGGCTGCTCGGTCGTCGGGAACAGGGGCGGAAGACCGGAAGCCAGCAGCCACAGCACGAACGGCACGGCTGCCATGCCGAGGAAGGTGGAGAGCGTGGGGAAAGGACGGGGTCTTCCGTCCCTTCCGTCATCTGGCATTCCGTCACCGGATGGTGACGGTCATGCAGACGTATGTCGTTGAACCCGGGCATGGTCATCTCAGAAGGTCTGCCCATGGATCATCGCCAGGTGCTCGACAATCGGACCGACGGCGAGCGACGGGAAGAAGGTAAGACCACCGACGATGACGATGACGCCGACCAGCAGGCCGACGAACAGCATGCCGTCAGTCGGGAAGGTGCCGGCCGAAGCGGGCACGGTCTTCTTCGCGGCCAGCGAGCCGGCGATGGCTAAAGCCGGGATGATGACCAGGAAGCGGCCCATCAGCATGCCGATAGAGCCCGTAAGGTTGTACCAGGGCGTGTTGCCGGTGAGTCCGCCAAAGGCCGAGCCGTTGTTCGCAGCCGCCGAAGTGTAGGCATAGAGAACCTCGGAGAAGCCGTGCGGCCCGCCGTTGGCCATCGAGGCCACGGCGCTCGGCAGGACCACTGCGATGGCGGTGAAGATCAGCATCGCCAGCGGCAGACAGAGGATGGCGAGCATCGCCATCTTGACCTCCTTGGCCTCGATCTTCTTGCCGAGATATTCGGGCGTGCGGCCGACCATCAGGCCGGCGACGAAGACGGCGACGACGACGAACATCAGGATGCCGTAGAAACCGGCGCCGACACCGCCGACGATGACCTCGCCGAGCTGCATGTTGATGATCGGGATCATGCCGCCAAGCGCGGTGAAAGAGTCGTGCATGGCGTTGACGGCGCCGCAGGAGGCGGAGGTGGTGATGACCGCGAACAGGGCCGAGAGCGCAATGCCGAAGCGGGTCTCCTTGCCCTCCATGTTGCCGCCGTCGATGCCCAGCGCATGGACCAGCGGATTGCCGGCGGCCTCGGCCCAGTAGCAGACGATGACGCCGGCGATGAACAGCACGCCCATCGAGGCGAGGATCGCCCAGCCCTGGCGCTGGTTTCCGACCATGCGGCCGAAGACATTGGTGAGGGCAGCACCCAGCACGAAGATCGTCAGCATCTGGATCAGGTTGGAGATCGCGTCCGGATTCTCGAACGGATGCGCGGCATTGGCGTTGAAGAAGCCGCCGCCATTGGTGCCCAGCATCTTGATGGCGATCTGCGAAGCCACCGGTCCGACCGCGATGGTCTGCTTGGCGCCTTCGAGCGTGGTGGCATCCACATACGGCCCGAGCGTCTGCGGGATGCCCAGCCAGACATAGACGAGCGTCAGCACGATGCAGGTTGGCAAGAGCACGTAAAGCGTGCAGCGGGTCAGATCGACCCAGAAATTGCCGATCGACCTGCCTGAAGCGCGAGCGAAGCCGCGGATCAAAGCAACCGCGATGGCGATGCCGACCGCAGCGGACATGAAGTTCTGGACCGCGAGGCCGGCCATCTGCACGAGGTAGGACATCGTGCTTTCGCCGCTGTAATTCTGCCAGTTGGTGTTGGTGATGAAGCTGGCGGCGGTGTTGAAGGCGAGGCCGGGCTCAACCGCGGTCATGCCTGCGGGGTTGTAGGGAAGAACTCCCTGTAGCCGCTGCAACGCGTAAAGCAGCAGGAAGCCGGCAAGATGGAACAGCAGCATGCCGGTCGTATAGACGGCCCAGTGCTGCTCTTCCTTCTCGTTCGTCCCCGAAAGGCGATAGAGTCCGCGCTCGATCGGGACGAGAACCGGTGAAAGAAAGGTGCGATCGCCGTTGAAGACGCGGTACATATAGCCGCCGATCGGCTTAACGAGCGCGACAAGGATGCCGCAATAGAGAAGGATCTGTATCCAGCCGTATATTGTCATGATGTGACTTCCCGCAGGCCCGTACGATCAAAAGCGCTCGGGGCGAATAAGCGCATAGGTGAGATAGGCAAGCAGGAACAAGGTCACCGCGCCGCCGAGGATGTAATCGAGAAGCATGGTCCGGTCCCTTCGCTCAGATTCTGTCGCAGGCTCTGACGTAGGCTAAGGACAGGGCGAAGAATAAAATCCCGATCCCGAGAACAATAATGTCCATTGGAAGCATTCCTTGTTTTGCTTGAACATTCAGCCACGATCGGTGGGCTGAGAAACTGCAGAGGGCGCGTGCCATCCGGCCTTGATTTTGGCCAAAGCTTCTTTTTCGGGCGGAATATGGACCCGATCGCCATAAAGGTTCGAGACGAGGCCGAGAGGAAAGATATAGGAATTTCATAAAGGTTGGCCCGCGCCTTCCGCAGCTCTTGCGTAATTCGCCGCCTTCAACCCAGGCAGTTTGCCCTCGGGCGCATCGAATAAAGACGCATATATAAACTGCCCCGGAATCCCCTCTCGAATTCATGCGGCGGACGCCTATTTAGATCTGCACCGCGGACCTCGCCGGCGTTCCCGCGGGCATTTTTCGAGATTCGAAATGACCTTCGTATCCCTCAGAGTTGCGCCGAGGCTCAGTCGAACTATCCCGACCGAATACTTTGTCCTTGCCAATCTCAGGAACGAAGGGAAGGTTGTCGGCCGGCTGGCCGATCATCCGATCTCCGAAATCGTGGTCGACGACCGCGGCCTCCGCTATCGCTATGTCGGTGTCGCGACACGCGCTGCCGATGGACGATACGATGTCGACTCGCTGCGGCCCGGTGAGTGGATCGTGCAGCCCGGCTTGGTCTACGCTCTCGAAACAAAGGGCTGATGAAGGGTGCGGCGACGGCGTCAGCAGAGACGCTGCTGGTCATCGGCGATTGCCTATGGCCAGCAGCGGACAATCGCAAATATGCTAAACTCGGGGACGCTGAACAAAGCCTGCAGCCATGCGAGGCCAGCCGGAAGGACAAAAATGCTCGATATCGCACCATCGCAACAGGCGGCTACCTGGCTCGGCTCGTTCGGCCGGGCGCTCGAGGCCGGCGACATCGAGGCGGCGACCGGTCTTTTCCTTGAGGATTGCTACTGGCGCGATCTGCTCACCTTCACATGGAACATCAAGACCATGGAAGGCCAGGCGGCGATCCGCGCCACGCTCAAGGCCACGCTGCCGTCGGCGCAGCCGTCGCATTGGCGCCTGTCCGGCGAAGCGAGCGTCGATGACGGCATCATCGAGGCTTGGTTCAGCTTCGAGACAGTGGTCGCGCGCGGAGAAGGGATCCTGCGGCTCAAGGATGGCCGCTGCCGCACACTGTTCACGGCGATGAGCGAACTCAAGGGTTTCGAGGAGCAGAAAGGACCGGCCCGGCCGCTCGGCATCCGTCACAAGGCCGATCCCGAGCGTGAGACCTGGGCGGAAGCAAGAGCGCGCGAGGCGCGCGAGCTTGGCGTGCACCAGCAGCCCTATTGCCTGGTGATCGGCGGTGGCCAGGGCGGCATCATGCTGGGCGCGCGGCTGCGGCAGCTCGGCGTTCCGGCGCTGATCGTCGAGAAGGACGCGCGCGCCGGCGATTCCTGGCGCAACCGCTACCGCTCGCTCGTGCTGCACGACCCGGTCTGGTACGACCATCTGCCCTACATTCCGTTCCCGGAAAACTGGCCGGTCTTCACGCCCAAGGACAAGATGGGCGACTGGCTGGAAATGTATGCCCGCGTCATGGAGCTGAATTACTGGGTCGCCACCAAATGCATCAGTGCGGCGTATGACGAGGCGGAAAAGGTCTGGACGGTGGTGGTCGACCGCGTCGGCCAGCGCATCACGCTGAAGCCGAAGCACATCGTCTTCGCGACCGGCGCCTACGGACCGCCGCGGCGGATCGAGCTGCCTGGCGCCGAAAGCTTCAAGGGCGAACTCCTGCATTCCAGCCAGTATTCCACCGGCGAGAAATTCCGCGGCAAACGTGTCGCGGTGATCGGCGCCGCAAGCTCAGGCCACGATGTCAGCGTCGATCTCTGGGAGGCCGGCGCCAAGGTCACCATGGTGCAGCGCTCGCCGACGACTGTGGTGAAGTCCGACACGCTGATGGAGATCGGCTTCGAGATTTTTTCGGAGAAAGCGCTGGCGCGGGGTATCACCACCGACAAGGCGGACATGATCGTCGCCTCGACGCCGTTCGCGCTGGTGCCGAAGGGCCAGCGGGCGCTCTACGACGTCATCCGCGAGCGCGACGCGGATTTCTACAGGCGGCTCAGCGACAGCGGCTTTGCCATCGACTTCGGCGAGGACGAGACCGGGCTCTTGATGAAGGCCTACCGCACCGGCTCGGGCTTTTACATCGATGTCGGCGCCTGCGAGCTGATCTTGAATGGCGAGATCGCGGTGAAAAGCGGCGTCGACATCAAGTCACTGACGCCGAGCGGCATCTTGTTCGAGGACGGCAGCGAGCTTACGGTCGACGCGATCGTCTGCTGCACCGGCTACCAGTCGATGAACGAGACGGTGGCGGCAATCGTGTCGCGCGAGGTCGCCGACAAGGTCGGTCCGTGCTGGGGCCTCGGCTCGGGCGTCAAGGGCGATCCCGGCCCTTGGCAGGGCGAATTGCGCAACATGTGGAAGCCGACGGCACAGGAAGCGCTGTGGTTCCATGGCGGCAACCTGGCGCTGTCGCGCTTCTATTCGAAGTTCGTGGCGCTGCAGCTCAAGGCGCGCATGGAGGGGATTGCGACGCCGGTTTACGGCGAGCCGAGCAACGCACGGAGGTGAAGCTGCCGATCTCCCCCTCGTGGGGATATGGCCGGCAGGCCAGAGGGGGGCGCTGTCCCGCCAGCCTATCAATGGATTGCAATTGCGTCGTCAGTTGGTCCTTGGTTCGCCGCAAAACCACTAAGGTTGGCGTTCCTTCGCGCCCCCCTCTGCCCTGCTGGGCATCTCCCCCACAAGGGACCCACAAGGGGGAGATTGGCCAATCACCTCCCAAAATGCCCCGCCGCAACCTCGACATGCGTGTGATGCGCATGCGCCTCGAAGCGCTCCGTCTCGTCGTGGTCGGGCGCCTCGTTCGGCCACCATTTGCCGCCGATGACGATGCCGTTGGAGACCAGCCGCTGGTCCGCGACCATTGAGGCGCCGACTGCGTCGACGAAGGTGAAGCGGCCGGGCTGCAGCCTGAGCACCGCGACATCGCCGATGCCACCGACCTTCAGGCTGCCGAGCTCTGGTCTGGCGATCGCCTCGGCCGGGCGCTGCGTCGCAGCGCGCAACACCTCCACCACCGGCATGCCGAGTGCCATGAGCTTCGACATGCAAACGAGGATGTCGAAGGCTGGGCCATCGACGCAGTAGAGATGCACGTCGCTCGAAATGACGTCGGGCGCCAGGCCTTCGGCGAGCATGGCCTTTGCGACCTCGAAATCGAAAGAGCCCATGCCGTGGCCGATGTCGAAGATGACGCCGCGCTCGCGGGCCAGCCGCATATCCGGCCGCACGGCGCCGGAGGCAAAGACCGGTGCGTTGGGAAACGGCCGGAAGCAGTGGGTGAGGATGTCGCCGCGACGCAGCCTGGGCAGTACTTCCGAGCGGCCGGGCGGCGGCTCGTCGATATGCGCCATCAGCGGCAGGCCGGCGTTGTCGGCGGCCTCGAGCGCGAGGTCGACTGGCGCGATGCCGCTGGTGCCGCCGGCGTGGCGGCCCGAGCGGACCTTGACGCCGACAATGACGTCGGCGTGCTCGCGCACCGCCGCCACCGTCTCGCGGGGCTCGCAGAGCCTGAGGTCGCTGCATTCGCCGACCGACACGGTCTGGGCGAAGCCGAATATGCCGGCAAACGAGATGTTGACATAGGCGAGGATGCGGACCTTCGAGCGCTCGATAACGTGGTGGCGAAAGCCCAGGAAATTGCCGGCGCCGGCACTGCCGGCATCGATGAAGGTGGTGGTGCCGCTCTTGGCGGCCAGCCTGTCGGCGTCGACGCCGAGCGAGGTGCCGCCCCAGTAGACATGGCTGTGCAGGTCGACGAGGCCGGGTGTGACGAGGCAGTCCCTCGCATCGACGACCGCACCGGCGGCCTCCGCATCGATTGCCACTTCGATCGCCACGACACGGCCATCGGCGATGGCGACGTCGCGCGGCGCGTTCAACCCGGAGGCCGGGTCGATCACACGGCCGCCCTTGATCAGCAGATCGAACTGCATCAGGATGCCTCCTCTTGTCCCTTCGCGATCATATCGGCCGATAGGCGACCGCTTCGATCTCGATCTTGATGTCGATCATCAGGCGGGACTCGACGGTGGTGCGCGCCGGCGGGTCATTCGGGAAATGCCTGGCATAGACCGTGTTGAAGACGCCGAAATCGCGGGCGTCCTCGAGCCAGACGGTGGTCTTGACCACATCGTCCATGGCGCAGCCGGCCAGCGCCAGCGCCGTCTTGACGTTCTGCAGCACCTGCTCGGCCTGCTCGGCGATGCCCCCCTTGACCACCAGCCCGTCGCTGCCCATCGGCACCTGGCCGGAGACATAGACGAAATCGCCGGCGCGGACGGCTGGCGAGAGCGGGACATGCGATTTTCCAAAGCACTGCTTGGGCAAAGTGAGCCTCCTCTTGTCGACTGGATAAGCTATTCCTACAGCCCTCTACGCCTGTCGGCGTGATCCTCATAGTGCCCCCTGTTGGAAAGCAACATTTTTTCGAAATCCATGTTGCTTAATTACAAATCCCTGAGCATCTTGCCCCGCGAAGCCGGGTCTGCAATCGGTAGGATACCGACGGCACGCACAAAAGAGGGGAGATCCAGCATGACCTTCGACAAGAATCCGTTTCCCGAAGGCGATGTCGATCGCCATGCGCTTTGGGAAATGCTGGTGCGGCGCGACATCGATGCCTTTCTCAGCCAGGACTGGTCGATGGTCGAGGACGATTTCATCGCGGAGAGCTTCTTCGGCATGCATGCGCATTTCCTCAAAAATGCCGACGCCTGGCGGCTGCAGTTCCCGAGGCTCGAAGTCTATCGCGACGAATGGCTGCGCCAGGCCAAGGAGACCGCGGCGACGAAATTCGCCGAGCCGCTGCGCGAGGCGTTGTTCCGCGTCACCAACATGCGCGATATCGACGTCGACGGCGACCGCGCCGTGCTGCACAAGAAGTTCGACGGTTCCGTCGCCAAGGCGGACGGCGGCGTCGACCGTCTCAAATGGCAGACGCTCTATTTCTGCCGCAAGGTCGGCGGCCGCTGGAGGATCGCCGGTTTCGTCGGCTACATGCCGCATCCGCTGGGAAGCTAGGGGGCTATCCCAGCTAACCTGATCGAACTGGGCCTTCTAGGAAATGCGCGGCAACTGCTCATCGGGCGAGCGGTGATCGAAGACGACGCCCATGGTCTTACCAACGGCGGCCATGACGATCAGCTCGACCAGATGGTCGTCGGTGTCCTCGCAGGCGGGATCCGATTGATGGATGATATCGAGCATCGCCCGGGTCGAAATCGTGTCGCCGGCGCGAAATTTCGAAAGAGCAGACGAAACAAGATCTTGGGCCGTCGGATCCATGACGGGCACTTCCGCAGCGACGTTCATTGGCCTCCTCCTGCCATGAACCCTCCGGGCGAGAATGATACGCCAATCGGTGGATAGCGCCAGCGAAATGGTGGTCCTACCAGTGCGATTGGCGACAGCCTACCGCCATTGTCCGTCAAAGCGCGTTGCGCTGAAAAGGATCAGGCGACGCGCTTTAAGTCTTTGTATTTGCGCATGTGATTTTTCCAAAACCTGCTGCGCGCTTTTGGGCGACATACGTTAAGTGTGGAACACCGCGCCGAGGATCATGACGCATGCTCGACGCACAGCCCTCCGGTTGCTAAGCCCCTCCCGCGCAGGGAGACTATCCGAGTCGAGTTATGACGGTTGCAATCGAGATGGGGCAGACGACGGCAGGCGCGCCGGCGGCCCTCGACCTTGAGGAGCTGCTGGCGACCCGCCTGCTGGTGCAAGGCAATTCGGGCTCCGGCAAGTCGCATCTGTTGCGCCGTCTGCTCGAACAGAGCGCGCCCTGGGTGCAGCAGACCATCATCGACCCCGAAGGCGATTTCGTATCGCTCGGCGAGCGTTACGGCCATCTGGTGATCGACGCCGAGGAGCATACGGAGCGCGGCCTGCAGGCCGCCGGCGAGCGGGCGCGCATCCACCGCGTCTCGACGGTGCTCAACCTCGAAGGGCTCGATGCCGAAAACCAGATGCGGCGCGCCGCCGCCTTCCTCGGCGGCCTGTTCGAAGTCGCGCGCGACCATTGGTATCCGATGCTGGTGGTGGTGGACGAGGCGCAGCTCTTCGCGCCGGCCGCCGCCGGCGAGGTGTCGGACGAAGCGCGCAAGCTTTCGCTCGGCGCCATGACCAATCTGATGTGTCGCGGGCGCAAGCGCGGGCTTGCCGGCATCATCGCCACGCAGCGGCTGGCGAAGCTTGCCAAGAACGTCGCGGCGGAAGCCTCCAACTTCCTCATGGGCCGCACCTTCCTCGACATCGACATGGCGCGCGCCGCCGACCTGCTCGGCATGGAGCGGCGGCAGGCGGAAGCTTTTCGCGATCTGGAGCGCGGGCATTTCATGGCGCTCGGGCCCGCGCTGTCGCGTCGCCCGCTCAGCGTACGGATCGGATCGACCGAGACGAGCCCTCGCAACGGCACGCCACGGCTGATGCCGCTGCCCGAGGCGGCGCTGGAGGATGCGCGCTCGATCATCCTGGCGGCGCCGCCGCCGGAGACGGTGCGACCACAGCGCCGGCCTTCGCCGGACCTGCTCGATCAATTGATGGCGGCCAAGGCCGCTCCGCTCGACATCCGTCCCGAGCCAGCCGAGCCGCAGCCGAGCGCGGAGGACCTCGCCGAGCGGCGCCAGCGGATGGACCGCATCCTGCGCGCCATCCTTGCCGAGCCCGACGCCGGCTTCCGCGTCATCGGCGTGCTCTACCAGGAGTTCGTGGTCCGCTGCCGGATCGAAGGCCTGGCTTCGGTCGTGCCCGACCTTTCGGAATTCCGCCGCATGCTGACGCGCGCCCGCGCCGGCGTCGGCTCCGACATGGCCGAGGACGATGCGTGGCGGGACGTTTCGGTACGCGCCTCGCTTCTGCCCGAGGACATGCAGGGCGTGTTCATGATGATCGCCCGCGCGGCCAAGGAGGGCTGGCCCTGTCCGAGCGACGCGGCGATTGCCCGGGCCTATGGCTCGCATTCGCTGCGCCGCGCGCGCCGGCTGCTTGACTATATCGAGGAGCAGGGCCTGATCGTCTGCCAGATCGACGGCGCCGGCCGGCGAACGGTGACGCTGGTCGAACTCGCCTGGGCGACGGCGCCGGGCGATCCGAACGCCGCGGAGCAGGACAGCTCGGCGGCCTGATTACGGCTGCAGCTCGACGGTGCGGGCGTCGCCAGGCGGCGTCGCGCGATGGGTGGAGACCACGACGATCCTGTCGCTCAAGCGAGCGAGCAGCCGCCCGAGAATGCGCTCGCCCTGCGCGTTGTCGAGATGCTCGGTCGGTTCGTCGAGGAGCACGAGCGGCCGGGAGGACAACCAAGCGCGCGCAAGATTGATGCGCTGCACCTCGCCGAGCGAGAAGCTGTCCTGCCTGATCCAGGCATCCAGCCCGCCAGCCTCGCGGATGCGGCCATCCATCTCGACGGCTTCGAGCGCCCGCCAAAGCGCGGCGTCCGGGACGTCGCCGGCAAAGAGGTTGGCGCGCACCGTGTCTTCCAGGATGACGGCGTCGTGCAAGACGAGTGCCGAAAGCGCCCGCCGCTCGCCTGCCGACAGGATGCGGTCGCCCGCGGCAAGAGCATCCTCGCCGATCCAGCCGGAGATCTGCTTCAACAGGCTGGTCTTGCCCGAGCCGCTTGCCCCGACAAGCACCGTCGGCTGACCCCTTGCGAGGAGCACGGAGATGGGCGTTCCGATCGCCCGGCCGTCGGGCGCGCGGCGTTGCAGGGCGCCATGCCGAAGCAGTCGAGGTTCGACCTCTCCGGGCGCAAGTTCGGGCCTGCCGGCCGAAGCCACGCGCGTCCATTGACCGATCTCCGCCCCGGCGGCGTTGCGGCGCAACATGGCCACCAGCATGCGCGATGCGCCGTTCATGGTTTCGCCGAACGCCAGCCAGGAGAAGGCAAGCAGCATGGGCAGGAGCAGTTCCGTGCCTTGCCTGCCGGCATGCCAGGCAGCCGCCATCACGCTGATGCCGGCTGCCGGGCCGAAGGCCGCGCCGATCATGTCGAGCCCAGCCTGCAGCCGGCGGAGCGCAAGCAGCGCGCCGTCGGCGCGGGACAACGCGGCAAGCGCTTCGGCGCATTCACCGCTCCAAGCACGCTCCGCCTTGAGTGGAACGGCTGACGCCATGGCCGCGCCAAGCCGGCTCGCGCCATCGCGGCGCAGCGACCTGGCGCGCTCCCATGCCATGGCGCCAGCCTTGGCCACCCTGTTCCCCGCGAACAGAATGGCGAGCACCAAGAGGACGATCGGCAAGAGGGACAAAGGCGCAAGCATCGCCGACGCGGCGACCAGCACGGCGAGCCCGCAGCCCAGCGTCAGCGCCGGCAAGCCGGCGCGCAGCTTCGCGTAGTCGAGGTCCTCGACATCGTCGAGATAGTCGGCAAGCCGTGCGTCGTCGCCGAGCTGCCATCCGGCCCGGCGCACCGCGGGCGCCGCCGCCATCGCGGCGAAGAGCTCGACACGATGCACTACCTGATCGGCGAGCGCCGCCTTATGGCCCGCAAGGCGTTCGCCGTAACGGGCCGCCGTGCGGCCGATGGCGAACAGCCTGATGAAAGCCGCCGGCATGTGGAAATTGAAGGTCAGGGCGGTAGCGGATAGGCCGACGATCGCCACCGATCCCAGCAGCCAGGCGGAAACGCCGCCGAGCAATATGGCGCAGAAGAGCGCCGCGAAGGCAAAGGCCGCCGCCAGCCGCCACACGTTCCGGCTCGAGGATTGGAGTGCAGTGTTCATGCCGCCACCTCGATGGCATCGTCGTGGGTGAGATCGACCGTCAGGTCGGCAGCGGCAGATAGGTCCCGGTCATGCGTGGCCACGACGACCAGTCGCGACCGTGACATCGCAAGCAGCGTGCGCCGCACCGCTTCGGCAGTCTCGCGGTCGAGCTTTGCCGTCGGCTCGTCGGCCAGCACGGCGCGCCCCGCAAGCGCCGCGCGAGCGACCGCGATGCGCAGCCGCTGGCCGCCGGAAAGGTTGGCGCCGCCCTTGTCGAGCCTGGCATCGAGGCCGCCCGGCAGAAGCGCGTCGTCGAGCAGGCCGATCGCGCCGGCGGCGTCCTCCAGCCGGTCCCGGGTCATGGCGCCGGCGTTCCAGGCGATGGCTTCGGCGAGCGTTCCCTCCGGCACGAAACTGTCGGTCGAGACCCAGGCGATCTCCTCGCCAGCGAGCCCGTCGGCGCCCGACATTCCGCGCTGTTCGAGGCCGGCGAGCCGGCGCAGCAGGGTCGACTTGCCCGATCCGCTGGGGCCGACAATGGCGACGAGACCTTGCGCCGGCAGTGAGAGCGCCAGACGATCGAGCACCGGCAGAGCCTTCGCCGCGACCGGTTTGGCGTCGAGCAGCCGGTCGAGCGCCGCAGCCGCCGCGAGCCCTTCCGCCTTGGCGTGATACTGCTCCGAAAAGCGCCGAAACGGCGCGAAATATTCCGGCGCGATCATCAGGATGAACAGGCTCTGCCAGAGCTCGAGATTGGAGAAGCCGGGGATGGTCGCGAGCTTCAGGTGCCCGAGACCGAGGAAGACGGCGAGGAGCGCGATCGAGAGCGAGGCGAAGAAATCGATGATGCCGGCATTGACGAAGGCGATACGCAGCAGGCCGATCGTGCTGCCGGCGTAGTCTTCGAGGCGTCGGGCAAGCTTTGCCGCTTCGCCCACCATTGCATGGTTGGCGAGGATCGTCGGCAGCGTGCGGATGCGGTCGGCGAACTGGCCGGCCAGCCGGCCGAAGGCGCGTTCCTGCGCATCGGCGCGCCGGCGGATGGCATTGCCGACCAGCGCGAAGAACAGGACCATCACCGGCGTCAGGCCGACGAGCAGCAGCGCCGCCTGCCAGGAGACGAAGCAGAGCGACAAGGCCGCAAGCAGCGGACCGGCCGCCATCATAACCGTGGCGGCGCGATGGCCGATGACCAGCGCCGCCACCTGCTCAGGATGCCGCTGCATCGATACGATGACGCTGCCGACCGGGAGCGATTGCAGGAGCTTCGCCGGCATTTCGTCCAGGCGCTTGCCAGCCAGCTCGCGCAGGCCGGTCGACACGGCGTTTTCCGCGGAAGCCTGCACCCTATCGGCGGCAAGGCCGGCAAGGCAGGAAACCGCCAGAAGAACCATCGCCGCCGCCAGGAGCTCCGGATCGACGGACCCGCCCATCACGAGGCGTCCCACGGCCATCGCCGCCGTGGCGGCGAAGCCGAGCCGCAGCGCGGTGCGGACGAGCTGCAAGACGAGAAAGCCACGCAATCCGGGTTTTGCCAGTCGCCGCGCGGCAGTCAGCGCCTGAAAGGCGCCCCGCGAGGCGGGATCAGGATATTGGGGCGGGGCGGAGCGCTTTCTCATGCCTCGTTCTTGGCACGCGCCGCGACCGAACGAGTTGATCCATATCAAGTCATGACGATCGTCCCGGCGCTATGAGACGTATCCAAAAGGATACTTCCCATGTCCGACTTCCTTCTCGTCGACCTGTCCCGGTTGCAGTTCGCGCTGACGGCCCTCTACCACTTCCTGTTCGTGCCGCTCACGCTCGGCCTCTCCATCCTGATCGCCATGATGGAAACGGTCTATGTGATGACGCGCCGGACCATCTGGCGCGACATGACGAAATTCTGGGGCGTGCTGTTCGGCATCAACTTCGCCCTCGGCGTCGCCACGGGCATCACCATGGAATTCCAGTTCGGCATGAACTGGGCCTATTACTCGCACTATGTCGGCGACGTGTTCGGGGCGCCTTTAGCCATCGAGGGCCTGATGGCCTTCTTCCTCGAAGCCACCTTCGTCGGGCTGTTCTTCTTCGGCTGGGACAGGCTGTCGCCGCGCGCGCACATGATCGTGACCTGGCTGATGGCGCTCGGCACCAACTTCTCCGCCCTCTGGATCCTGATCGCCAATGGCTGGATGCAAAATCCGGTCGGCTCGACCTTCAACCCGGACACGATGCGCATGGAGGTCACCGATTTCATGGCGGTGATCTTCAATCCGGTCGCGCAGGCGAAGTTCGTCCACACCGTTTCTGCCGGCTATGTCTGCGCCGCCACCTTCGTGCTCGGCGTCTCGGCCTGGTATCTGCTTAAGGGACGCCATGTCCAGCTCGCCAAGCGCTCCTTCGTGATCGCCTCGGCCTTTGGCCTGGCCTCGGCGCTCTCGGTTATCGTGCTCGGCGACGAGAGCGGCTACGCGCTCACCGACAACCAGAAAATGAAGCTCGCGGCCATCGAGGCCATGTGGGAGACGGAGCCCGCACCGGCGTCGTTCACGGCCTTCGGCATCCCAAGCCAGAGCGACCGCGAGACGCATTTCGCCATCCGCATCCCGTGGGTGATGGGTATCATCGGCACGCGTTCGGTCGACAGGCCGATCGCCGGCATCGATGAGCTCGTCGCCCGTGCCGAAGCCCGCATCCGCAACGGCATCGTCGCCTATGACGCGCTGGAGAAGATCAAGGCGGACCGCGGCGACACTGCCGCTCGCGCAGTATTCAATGCCAGCTCCAAGGATCTCGGCTACGCGCTGCTGCTCAAGCGATACCTGCCCGACCCCAGGCAGGCGAGCGAGCAGCAGATCAAGGATGCCGCCTGGTCGACGGTGCCTTATGTGCCGCTGCTCTTCTTCGGCTTCCGGCTGATGGTAGGCTGCGGCTTCGTGCTTCTTGCCCTGTTCGCGCTGTCGCTTTGGCACACGACGCGGGAAACCGAGGCGCCGCGCTGGCTTTTCCGCGCCGCCCTCATCGCCATGCCGCTGCCTTGGATCGCCATCGAGGTCGGATGGTTCGTGGCGGAATTCGGCCGCCAGCCCTGGATCATCGACGGGGTGCTGCCGACCTTCCTTGCTACGTCCGAGCTTGGCGTCGCCGACCTGCTCCTCACCATCGCCGGTTTCACGCTCGTCTACGGCGTGCTCGCCATCATCGAGGTCAGGCTGATGCTCGCCGCCATCCGCAAGGGGCCGGAGGTCGCGAAGGTCATCGATGACCTGCGCCCGGACGCCGACCTTGCCATGCAACCCGCAGAATGACGCGCAAAGGATCACGACGATGATCGACTTTCTCTTCGACTATGAAACGCTGCGCGTGATCTGGTGGATCCTGCTTGGCGTGCTGCTGATAGGCTTTGCCGCGACCGACGGGTTCGACATGGGCGTCGGCGCGCTGCTGCCGTTCGTCGCCCGAACCGATGCTGAACGTCGCGTTGCGATCAACACCATCGGCCCGGTCTGGGAAGGCAACCAGGTGTGGTTCATCCTCGGCGGCGGCGCCATCTTCGCGGCCTGGCCGGCGCTTTACGCGCTGAGCTTCTCCGGCTTCTACCTCGCCATGTTCCTGGTGCTCCTGGCACTGATCATGCGCCCGGTGGCCTTCAAGTACCGCTCGAAGCGGCCCGAGGCGGCCTGGCGCACGCGCTGGGACTGGGCACTCTTCGTCGGAAGCGCGGTGCCGGCGCTGATCTTCGGCGTCGCCGTCGGCAACACGCTGCAAGGCGTGCCCTTCCATTTCACGCCGGACCTGCGCCCGGTCTACGAAGGCAGTCTACTCGGCTTGCTCAATCCGCTGGCGCTTTATTGCGGCCTGGTATCGCTCGCCATGCTGGTGACGCATGGCGCGGCCTGGCTCACCTTCAAGGCGGAAGGCAGCGTCGCCGAGCGCGCCCGCGCGATCGGCGCAAGGTTTGCCATCGTCACTTCGGCGCTCTTCGCGGGCGGCGGCGTGCTCGTCTGGCTCGGCCTGCTCGGCGGCTACCGCGTGACCTCGCCGATCGCCTGGGGTGGGCCGTCCAATCCGCTCGCCAAGACGGTTACGGCCGATGGCGGCGCCTGGCTGGCAAACTTCCAGGCCCACCCGCTGCTCTGGATCGTGCCCGCTCTCGGCATCGCCGCGCCGCTGCTTGCCGCGCTTGGCTTCCGCGCGAGGCTCGAAGGCAGGACCTTCCTCGTCTCGAAGCTCAGCGTGGCGATGATCATCGCGACCGTCGGGCTCGCCATGTTCCCCATCCTCTTGCCGTCGAGCAGCAACCCCAGCCATTCGCTCACCGTCTTCGACGCTTCGTCAAGCCGCGCCACGCTGCGCAACATGCTGATCGCCACGGTGGTCTTCATGCCGCTGATCCTTGCCTATACCGGCTGGGTCTACCGCGTGCTGTGGGGCAAGGTCGGCGAGAAAAGCATCGAGAAGGCCGGCTCGTCGGCCTATTGATTCAACCGGAGTACTGACCATGTGGTATTTTTCCTGGATCCTCGGCCTCGGACTGGCCGCCTCCGTCGGCATCCTCAACGCGCTCTGGTACGAGCTGCGCACCGTTCGCGAAGAGCCTACCCAGGACGCCGTGGTCTTACCCACCCCTTGAGTCCGATTATTTGCAGTCCGGTCAGGCGGAGGAGCCAATATGACAGACGCAAACCCAGAGCCGTTGCGCAGCCCGGCGGATTTAAGGCGGGCGCATGTGCAGATGCTCGCGCTCTGCCACATGCTTGAAGGCATCGCCGACGATCTGCCGTCGCGCGTCGACCGGCTTCAGTGCCTCGCCGTGGCGGCCGACCTCTTGCCTGTGCTGCGCGAGTGTCATCGCTTCGAGGAAGAGGTCGTCTTCCCCGCCTTCCTGCGGCGAACAGGCGAGGAAGACATCGTCGCGCGGCTCAGGCTCGAGCATGTGGAGGACGAAAGCGCAGCGGCGGACCTCAGCGAGGCCCTGCTCGCTCACGGTCACGGGCGGCCGATCGAGAACCCCGAGGCTTTCGGTTACATGCTGCGCGCCTTTTTCGAATCGACACGCCGCCACATCGCCTTCGAGCGCGACCATGTGCTGCCCGAGATCCTCGGCGCTCGCGGGAACGGTTCCGGCAACAATCCGTAGCGACTTCCTGTGCCGGATTGCCAACGGACAGGCAGGCGGAAATCAGTCCCCGGCCCGCGCAGCCAGACGCCCGATGTCGTCGACGATGACGTGGCGATTATTCTCGACGCGGATCACGTTTTCGCCGCGCAGGCGGGTGATCTGACGGCTAACCGTCTCGATGGTCAGCCCGAGAAAATCCGCGATCTCGGCGCGCGACAGCGGCAGTTCGAAAGCGGCGCTGCGGCGCTCCGGTCCGGCGGCAGGATCGATGTTGCGCGCGATCATCAAAAGGAAGCTCGCGATCTTCTCGGCTGCGGTCTTGCGGCCGAGCGCCACCATCCAGTCGCGCGCCTGGTCGAGCTCGCGCAGCTTCTGCTCAAGCAGGCGATGCTCGAGGTCCGGCTGCTCCTTCATCAAGCGCTCCAGCGCCTGACGCGGGAACGAGCACAGCTCGACCTCGGTTGCGGCCTCGGCGGTCAGCGAGCTCTCGGCCTGGAACGGCCTGCCGAGGAAATCCGGAGCAAACTGCAGGCCGACGATCTGCTGGCGGCCGTCGGAAAGCGTCTTGGTGAGCTTCACGACGCCGGAAAGCACGTTTGCGAAGCGTTCGACGCTCCTGGAATCGCTCACCAGTTCCTTGCCGGCCTCGGCCTTGTGCCGCTTCGTCGATTTGGAAAGGGCGACAAGCTGGTCGGAGCTGAGCGCGCCGCAAACGCCGCGATGCCGCGCTTCGCATGAAACGCAGAGAGCCGGAATGCCCGTCGTGTGAATGTCTTCGCGCACGATGGAACACCTATAGTGTTCCTGCCGCC
Source organism: Mesorhizobium album (assembly GCF_033977205.1). NCBI lineage: Bacteria > Pseudomonadati > Pseudomonadota > Alphaproteobacteria > Hyphomicrobiales > Phyllobacteriaceae > Mesorhizobium > Mesorhizobium album. The sequence goes on from NZ_JAVIIW010000002.1 coordinate 214,650, forward strand.
CGCCAGCAACGCAAGGGAGAGGGCGATAGCGTCGCAGCCCCGCCTTACGAACCCTCCGTCCCCACCGCCTCCGAACTACCCACGACCACCGCGCGAGCCGTCTCAGCGATCCTCGATGATCCGCAAATACGCCGCGGTCACGAACAGCACGATGAAGCCGAAGAGGATGCGGCGACCACCTTCGGGCATCTGCAGGATGGTGAGCAGCGTCGTCAGAACTGTGAGGATCAGCGCGCCGACGATTGTGCCCATGTAGCCGCCGCGGCCGCCGAAGATCGAGGTGCCGCCGATGACGGCGGCGGCCACCGAAGGCAGCACCAGCGGCTCGGCGAGCGAGAGCGAGGGCGCCTTGATCAGGCCGATATAGAGCAGGCCGGTGATGCCGGCGAGCAGGCTGGAGATGACGTAGAGCGCGGTGATCACCTGCCAGTAGCGGACGCCGGAGAGGCGTGCCGCGCGCTCATTGTCGCCGACGGCGTAGAGCAGGCGGCCAAAACCGGTGCGGTTGAGCGTGAAGACGATCAACACCGCCACCGGCACGAACAGGAAGAGCGCGTTTGGGAAGCCGTAGGTGAGGCCGGTGCCCAGCCAGTTGAGGAAATCCGGGATCCTGGCGCCTGAGGCGATGACGGTGCGCTGGTAGACCTGTAGGAAGCCGGTGCCGATCAGGCTGGTGCCGAGCGTCATGATCAGCGGATGGACGCGGAAGACGCCGACGCCTATGCCGTTGACGAGGCCGATCAGCACCGCCGGCAGCATGGCGAGGATGAAAGCCACCGTGGGGTCCTGATTGACGATCTGGCTGGCCATGATGAAGGCGCCCATCGTCGCCACCGTGCCGACCGAGAGATCGATACCGCCGGTCAGCATCGTCATGGTCTGGCAGCCGGCGAGGATCGCCAGCGGAATGGCGAACTTCGCCGTGTTGGCGATCCAGCGCTCGTTGACGATGCCCGGGCGCAGACCCTGCAGGATCGCGACCAGGATGATCAGCAATATGATCAGCGGGATGAGCGGCCGATCCGCCATGAAGCGTTTGAGGCGGCGGCCGAAGGGGGCCGGTTGGGGCATGGTCGCGCTGCTGCTCATGGCATTGCTCCTGCCGGGCGGCCCCGGATGGTGATGAAGGCGCCGAACATGACCACGGCGACCATGATCGCGCCCTCGATGATGGCGGTGACGTTGGGATCGATGGCGAGAAGCGTGAGGTCGGTGCGCACCAGCCTGAGCACGAAGACGGCAATGATCGGTCCGAGCAGCCCGCCCTTGCCTCCGCCGAGCGCGACGCCGCCCAGCACCACCGCCGCGACGCTGGCAAGCAGATAGGGGCCTGGGATAGGCGCGCCGATGCCGGTGCTGATGGTGAGCGACAGGCCGCCAAACGCCGCGAACAGGCCGGAGAGCGCGTAGGCGACGATCCTGGTGCGGGCCACCGGCACACCGCTGCGGAAGGCGGCAAGCTCGTCGCTGCCGATGGCGTAGATGGAAAGCCCGAGGCGCGAACTTCGCAGCGGGATCCAGATGATGAAGAGGCAGACAAGGAGCAGCACCAGCGCCTTCGGAACCCAGGCGTCGGCCCAATCCGGCAGGCCGGGTATCGGCATGGTGCCGACGACGCTTGCCTTCAGCCATTCGGCGGCGGCGCCGCCGGGCGCGTCAAGCACCAGAAGCGCCGCCCCCTGCAGCACGAACAGCGTGGCTAAAGTCACGACGATATCTGGCACGCGGGTGACGACGATGAGGATGCCGTTCAGCGCGCCGAGCACTAGCCCCATGGCCAGCACGAAGGGCACGACGAAGAAGGCAAATTCTTCGCTGGCGCCGTTCATCATCGAGGCGGCCGTCACGCTGGTCAGCGCCATCATGGCGGCGACAGAGAGGTCGATGCCGCCGGCGATGACGACGACGGTCTGCGCCGCGACGGCAAAGGCGTAGGGCAAAACTGCCCGCGCGAGCGAGCCGAAGTCGCCGCTGCCGTAGCCCGGCTGGATCAGCCTGGTGATGACGAACAGGAATATTAACAGGGCGAGCAGGCCGGCGACCCAGCCCTGGCGGCGCAGGAAGCGCATCATGGCGCTGCCTCCGCATCGGGCCTGACATCGGCAAGGATGCCGACATCCTCCCTGGCGCCGCGCGGCAGGCCGTAGGCTGCCCGCATCAGCGTCGGCTCGTCGGCGAGCTCGACCGGAAAAGTGTCGACGACGCGGCCGCCGAAGATCACGATGACACGGTCGCAGACACGCTGCACCTCTTCCAGTTCCGACGTGTAGAACAGAACCGATTTGCCAAGGCCGGCGAGCTCGCGCAGCAATTTGTAGATCTCCTGTTTGGTGCCGACGTCGATGCCGCGCGTCGGGTCGAAGCAGAGGATGGTGCGGGCGTCCGCCGCGATCCAGCGGGCAATGGTAACCTTCTGCTGGTTGCCGCCGGAAAGGCGCTGAACCTCGCCCTGAGCGCGGGTGTCGATCTGCAAACGGGCGACTGCGCTGGAGACGACCCAGCGCTCTCTGCGCACCTTGATCGGTCCCCATTTGCGGAACGCGGCGCTGAAGGGCAACGCGATGTTCTCGCGCACCGAGCGCTGCATGGCGAGCGCCTCGGTGCGATCGCCCGGCACATAGGCGATGCCGGCGCGGATGGCGTCGCTCGGATGCGAGAACTTCACTGGCACGCCGTCGACGGCGATCGTGCCGGCGGCCGGCCGGATCGAGCCGGCAAGGGCGGCGAAAAGCTCGTCTTGGCCCTGGCCTTCGAGCGCGACGACGCCGGCCACCTCGCCATTGGCGAGATCGAAGGAGACATCGTGCAGCTTGGTGCCGAGCTGCAAATTGCGGACCGAGAGCCGCGGGTGGCTGTCCTTCACGACCGGCGCCTCGCTTGCCGTGCGTGCCGCGGCGACGCTGGTCTTCTCGATGCGGGCGCCAAGCATCATCTCGACGATCTTCTCCTCGACGCCCGGCCCGATGTTGACGACGCCGACGGTGGCGCCGTCGCGCAGCACCGTGGCGCGGTCGCAAAGCGCGGAAATCTCGACGAAACGGTGCGAGATGAAGATGACAGAGCGGCCGCTGTTGCCCTGGCGGCGCATGACTTCCAGCACCTTTTCGGCGAGGTTGGCGGGAAGTGCCGCCGTCATCTCGTCGAGCAGCAGCACATCGGGTTCCATGGCAAGTGCGCGCGCCAGGTCGAGCACGCGCAGCACGGCGAGCGGAATGTCGCGCGCGGTCTCGCGTATGTCGAGGTTCGGAATGCCGAGCTCGCGCACCCAGGCACGGAACGGCTCGACCGGCGTGCCGGTGAGCCGCAGATTGGAAAGCACGTTGAGATCGGGGATCAGCGCCGGCTCCTGGTAGACGGGCAGCAGGCCGGCGCGGCGGGCGGCGGCGGGGGAGCGGACATCACGGGCCTCGCCGCGGATCAAGATGCGGCCGGCATCCGCCCGGATGGCGCCGGTCAGAATCTTCACCAGCGTCGACTTGCCGGCGCCGTTGGCGCCCATCAGCGCATGGACCTCGCCCGGCAGCACCGAGAGCGAGGCGTTGCGCAGCGCGGCAACCGCACCGTAGTTCTTCGCCACGCCGGTGGCGTCCAGCAATGCTTTTTTCGGCAATTCGTTCGTCGTCAAAACTTGCGTTCTCGGCTCAAGCATCGAGGACGGCAAGTTGATACCTGCCGTCCTCGTGTTTCAACTCAATTGCGCAATTACTCGCCCGGGCCCTTGCAGGCGACGATCTGGTCTTTGGTGTAGCTGGTCCAGTCCGGGATCGAGATCGAGACCGGCCATTCGGGGCTGAGCGACGGGTCGGCGGCCGACTTCAGCTTGGCCTTGCCTTCGTCGGTGGCGTTTTCCCAGAGCTGCGGCTGGACCAGCACGGTCTGCTCAGCCGGCTTCTTGCCATCGAGGATCTGCAGCGCCAGCGTGATGCCCGCGCCGCCGATCGAGCCCGGATTGGTGACCGCGGCACCCATCAGGCCCTTGACTGAGTTCAACTGGCCGACGAAGCCGGCATTGTCGGCGCCGACGACCGGCACCATCGGCGCCTGCTGCTCGACAAGCGCGTCGACGATCACGTTGTCGATGCCGGAGGTCCAGACGCCGTTGAAGGGCGCGCCTGAGGCGAGGAAGGACAGCATCTGCTGCTTGCCCTGATCCTGCTGCCAGCCGGTGAAGACCTCCTGCGCCACCTTCACGTCGGGGAATTCGGCCAGCGCCTTCTTGAAGCCTTTGTCGCGATCGCTGTCGGCCGAGGCGCCAGCGGCGCCGCGCATATAAAGCACCTCGCCCTTGCCGCCCATCTGCTTGAACAGCCACTTGGCGCCGAGATAGGCATAGTCTTCCTGGTTGTTGGATATGATGTAGGCGGATGGCTCGGTCACCGCCTGGTCGACGGCGACGACGACGATGCCGGCTTTGGTCGCTTCCTCGAGGCCGGCCTTTATGCCGGCCGGGTCGGCCGGGTTGACGACAATGGCGTCGACCTTGGCGCTGATCAGGTTGCGGATGTCCTCGAGCTGGCCGGCGGCGTCGGTATTGCGGTGCGCGATGTTGAGCTTCGCCACTTCGCCGGAAGCGAGCGCCTGCGCCTTCATGGCGCAGATCATCTCCTCGCGCCAGCCATTGCCCTGCACGGTGTTGGAAATGCCGATCGTGTACTTGCCGGCGGCGGACGAGACGCCCACCGAGGCAAGCAAGGCGGCACCGGCAAGTAGTGGGACAATGGGCAGCGGGGCCATGGTCAGGTATTTCTTCATTTCAGTACTCCTCCACATTGATTGTCAGTTGCAGTTCAGTTGCAGCTCCAGGGCGTCCTCGGCGCCGTAGGAGCCAAGCCGTTTTGTCCCGGTCACTTGACGAAGGGGCGCAGCACGTCGCGGGCAAGCAGGAATCCGCGCTTCACCTTTTCGTCGCTCCCCTCGAATCGGCGGTCCTCATGCTCGATGATGATCGGCCCGTCATATCCGGCCCGGTAAAGACCCGAAAAGATCGTGCTCCAGTTGATGTCGCCCAGCCCCGGCATGCGCGGCACCTGCCAGCCTATGCCGGCGGAGAGAATTCCGCGCTCGTACAAACCATCATGATCAATCATCAGGTCCTTGGCGTGCACATGCAGCATGTGTGGGCCGAACTCGCGGATGAAGCGTTCCTTGTCGATCATCTGCCAGACGAGATGCGAGGGGTCGAAATTCATCCCGATGTCGCCGCCCCAGGCTTCGAGGATGCGGCGCCAGATGTAAGGCGAGTAGGCGATGTTATGCCCGCCCGGCCATTCGTCGTAGCTGAAGATCATCGGGCAGTTCTCGAAGGCGAGCTTCACGCCATGCTCGCGCGCATGGGCGATGATCGCGGGCCAGACCTTTTGCGCGTCTTCCCAGTTGGCGTCGATGGTCTTCGAGGGATCGCCGCCGCAGAAGGTGTTGACCACCGAGACACCCATACGGCTCGCCAGCACGATCACCTTCTTCAGATGATCGATCACCGCCTCGCGATGCGCCTGATCCGGGTGCAGGGGATTGGGGTAGAAGCCGTGGCCGGAGATGGTCAGGCCCTTGCCGGCAAGCTCGTCGGCGATGTCCTTCGCTTGCGCTGCCGAAGTGCCGGCGGCGTCGATATGGCTGGTGCCGGCATAGCGGCGGCTGGCACCGGAAGCCTTCGGCCAGCAGGCGATTTCCAGCGCCTCGAAGCCGGCCGAGCGCGCCCAGTCGGCGACCTCGCTGAGTGGAGTATCCGGAAATGGCGCCGTGAGCAGTCCAAGTTTCATGATGCCTCCCTTCTTGTACTATGCAGATCGTACTGGTCGCTTCAACCGCGCATCTATTGGTTCAGCGCAGACATGTCTGACAAAGGCCATCGGATCCTTTGAGAGCAATCCATCGAGTGCGGCGATGACATTCGCGCGGAGTGTGTCATTGGCCGCCAAGGACGGATCGAAGATGGCATCGATGGCAAGGATAGCGTCGGCGAGTCCCTTGCTGCCCGCACCGACACGGTCAGCAATGGCCGCGATCCTTTCGGCAAAGGGATCGGACACCTGCCAGGCACGGCCAAAGCGCGCGGAAGCCTTGACCAGATAAGCCATCCAGCCGGCGACCGGCACTGACAGAAGCGCAATACTCTCGCCCTTGGCCAGCCGGTCGCGGATCGGGTTGAGCAGGCGCTGGGCGATCTTCTGCGAGCCGTCGGTGGCGATCTGGTGATTGCGATGGCGGATCGCCGTGTTGGCGAGCCGCGCGAGGCTCTGCTCGACATAGGCGGCCGGCGAGATGCCTGGAACCGGCATCAGTGTCGGCAGCGTCTCTTCAGTCAGCATGCGGCGGACGAAGGTCGCCAGAAGCGGGTTGGCGACGGCCTCGAAAGTGTGCTCGAAGCCGCCGAGCACGCCGAGATAGCAGAGCGTCGTCTGGGCGCCGTTCAGCACCCGCATCTTGAGGTGCTCGAACGGGGTGACATCGTCGACGAAGGTGGCGCCGACAAGGTCCCAGCGCGGAACGCGGCCGGCGAAGCGGTTCTCGATCACCCATTGGCGGAAGCGCTCGCCGACGACCACGGCGTCGTCGCGATAGCCGAAGCGCTCTGCGACGGTATCGATATCGGCTTCGGTCGTGGCCGGCGCGATGCGGTCGACCATGGCCGAGGGGAAGGCGACATTGGCGGCGATCCAGTCCGCCAGCCCGTTGCCGCGCCGCTCGGCGATCGCCCGCACGACATTGCGCAGGATGGTGCCGTTGGCCGGGATGTTGTCGCAGGAAAGCAGCGTCACCGGCCGGCCATGCGAAGCCCTGCGCAGTTCCAACGCCTTCACCAGGATGCCGGGCACGCTGCGCGGCGCCTCGGGGTTCACGAGGTCGTGAACAATGTCGGGATGGTCGAGGTCGACCGCGCCGCTCGACGGGACGTGGCAGTAGCCTTTCTCGGTCACCGTCATGGTGACCATCTCGATGTCGGGCCAGGCGAGTACCTCCAGCGCCGGCTCCGCGCTGTCCTGGCTGTCGACGACGCGCACGATGCTGCCGATGACGCGCGCCTCGACCTCGTCGTTCTGGCGGATCAGCCGCGTGTAGAGGCCGTCTTGCCGGCCGAGCGTTTCGGCAAGCATGGGAGGGCGGATGTTGATGCCGACCAGCCCCCAGCGGTCGAAATGGCTCGCCAGAAGGTCGTCGGTGTATTCAGCCTGATGGCAGCGATGGAAGGCGCCGACACCGATATGCGCGATGCCTGGCTCGAGCGCGGCGCGATCGTATGCCGGCTTGCGGACCTCCGGCGGCAGGCGGCCGAGCAGGGGCGGGCCGAGATTTTCGGCGCGCGCCGCGTTCACCGGTTCGCTCCGATCACCCATTGCTCCTGATCGATCAGCGCGCCGGTCATCGGCCCGGCAGCATCGGAGAGCAGGAAGACGGCGAGGTTGGCGATATCGTTCACCGAAAACAGCCGGCCGAAGGGTTGCGCGGCGTTGGCCGCGTCGAGCCAGCCCGGACCCTGTCCGAGGGTTTCGGCCTGCATGACGCGTTCGGCCGGCGTGTCGGTCCAGCCGACATTGATGCCGTTGACGCGGATGCGGTCGAAGCGATGGGCGTTGGCGGCATTCTTGGTCAGCGTCGCCAGCGCGCCCTTGGTGGCGGAATAGACGGCAAGCTCCGGCGCGCCGCAATGCGCGTTGATCGACAGGATGTTGACGATGGCGCCGCCCTGTCCGCGGCGCTTCATCTCGGCTATGGCCGCCTGCATGAGAAAGAAAGGAGCGCGCGCGTTGACGGCAAACAGCGATGCCCAGTCGTCCAGGCTGGCATTGATGAAGGAGGCGCGGTCGGTAAGGCCGGCAGCGTTGACCAGACCGTCGATGCGGCCGAAGCGCCCGATGCAGGCTTGGGCGAGCATTGGCGGAGTCTCGGGAGCGCCGAGATCGGCGGCGGCAAAGACGGTTGGCGTGCCGATAGCAGACAATTGCACCGCGACGGCGTCGCCGCGCTTCCTGTCGCGTCCGGTGATCAGCAGGCCAGCGACGCCGGAGCGCGCGGCCGTCTCGGCGATCGCGCGGCCGACACCTTGCGTCGCGCCGGTGACCAGCACCACCTTGCCGTCGAGACGAACCTCCATTCCTCCTCCCGGAACAAAGTTTCTATTTTTTGAAAATGGAACGACAATTCCCGATAGTCAATCGCGTCGGTCAGCTTATCCGGCGGGCGACGACGCCGTGGACCAAAGCCATCCCGACGGCGAGCGATGCGGCGAGCGAGCGGAAGCCGGCGAAGTCGGACTCGACCACCTCCAGCCAGGTGTCGGAGAGGTTCACCAGCGGCGAGAAGGTGCTGTCCGTGATGGTCACGATGCGTGCCTTGCGCTCATGCGCGACGGCGACGAGGTCGGGCGTGATCGAATTGTAGGGGCTGAAGGAGACGGCGAGCACCGTGTCGCGCGGGCTTATGCAGCCGACCTGATCGAACGCTGTCGAGCCGACATTGTCGACCAGCACATTGCGCACGCCCTGCTGCGACAGCGTTAGCGACAGATAGGTGGTGACGGGGAAGGCGCGCTTGCTGCCGATGACATAGATCAGCTCGGCCGCCGCCAAGAGGTCGACCATCTTCTCGAAGCTGTCGATGTCGAAACCGCTGCCGATGCGGCCGAGCGAGGCCTGCGAGGCGCCGACCATGCCGTTGAGGAAATGCAGGCCGGCGTTGGCCTCAGCCGCCTGTTCCTGACCGCCTTGTCCGCGGCCCTCCGGCCAGGAGCCTTTCATGTGGTCCTTAAACAGGTCCTGAAAATCGGAAAAGCCGGCATAGCCGAAGATCTGCGCGAAACGCACCAGGGTCGAGGGCTGCACGCCGGCCTGCTCGGCCACTTGCCCGATGGTGCCGAGAGCCACGTCGCTCGGATGCTGCCACAGGAAGATCGCGACCTGGCGCAGCCGCTTCGGAAAATGCACGGTGCCGGAAGAGAGCACGGCGCGCAGTTCCTCGTAGGTTTGAGGTTTCGTGTAGCCAAGTGCCGCCAGCGAACGGCCGCGCTTTCTCGCCGCCGCCTCCAGGCCGTGCTGAGACGGCTCGTCGGCCGCTTTACGACGCCCGCTCATACGACGTACCCAAAGACGGTTTGAAACACCCGAGCCCTCCTTCGGATTCGGCCCATCGACCGGGCCACGAGAAAACGCTATCGCGGCACAATAGTTTTACAAAACGAAAAATAGAAATATCATTCGAAAATTGCGGCAGGCGGCACCGACAACGGATCGCTATTCAGGGAGGATAATCGCAATCATGGTCTGTGCAACCGCTGACGGAACCTCGCGCCAACGCCTGACGGTCGGCATGGTCGGAGGCGGCCGCAATGCCTTCATCGGCGCCGTGCATCGCTTCGCCATGCGGCTCGACGACCAGATCTCTCTGGTGGCCGGCGCGCTCTCTTCGGATCCGGACAATGCGGCAGCCTCGGCCGCCGAGCTGGGCATCGCGCCCGAGCGCAGCTATGCCGACTATCACGCCATGGCGAAAGCCGAAGCGGCGCGGCCGGACGGCATCGAGGCGGTCGTCATCGTCACGCCGAACCATCTGCATGCGCCGATCGCCACCGCCTTCCTCGAGGCCGGCATCGACGTCATCTGCGACAAGCCGCTGTCGACGACGCTTGCCGACGCCGAAGCGCTGGTGGCGCTTACGCGCGCGAAGAAGCGCCGCTTCGTCGTCACACTCAACAACACCGGCTACGCTATGGTCCGCCAGGCACGCGAGATGGTGGCGGCGGGCGCGCTCGGCCGCATCGTTTCGGTGCATGGCGCCTATATCCAGGACTGGCTGACGCAGCCGATCGACGCGCAAGGGCAGAAGCAGGCCGAATGGCGCACCGACCCGGCGCGCGCCGGGCAATCGGCGGTGCTCGCCGATATCGGCGTGCACGCCTTCAACCTGGCGAGCTATATCTCGGGCTTCGAGGGCGAGGCGGTTTCGGCCGACCTCTTCACCGCCGTGCCCGGTCGTCGCCTCGACGACAACGCGCATGTACTGGTGCGCTGGACGGGTGGCGCCCGCGGCACGATCTTGGCCAGTCAGACCTCGCCCGGCCACTACAACGATCTCTCGGTGCGCATCTATGGCGACAAGGCCGGGCTCGAATGGTCGGGCACGCGGCCGGAAGAACTGCGCTTCTCGCCCTATGGCGAGGAGACGCGCATACTGGTGCGCGGCGGCCACGGCTCGACGGCGGAAGCCCAACGCGTGTCGCGCATGCCGGCCGCGCATCCGGAAGGCTATATCGAGGCCTTCGCCAATTTCTACTGTGATGCCGCCGACATCATTCGCGCGCATCGTTCTGGTGCCGAGGTCGATGCCGCACGCGTGGCGCAGGTGCCCGATGTCGTCGACGGCGCGCGCGGCGTGAAGTTCGTGGCGGCGGCGGTGGAATCGAACGCGGCAGGGGGAACGTGGACGCCGGCGCGGTTCGGGTGAGAACATCGGCAGGAAGAGCCCGCGAAAGCTCCGTCTTCCGATTGAAATGCCAGTGCTTTCAATCGAACAGGCTCTAAAGCACGCCGCGGCGAAAAGGATTCGAGCGACGCGCTTTAAGCATTTGTTTTTACGTCATTTCCCAACCGCTGCAGACTTTTCGCCGACATGCATCAGCTGGCGACCGATAACCGACGAGATCGAACGAAGGTCTTCAGTTCATCGGAAGCCAGCGTGCGCCCGAACGCGTAACCTTGCAGCACGTCGCAGCCAAGACCTTTGAGGAGACGCGCGTGCTCCATTGTCTCCACGCCCTCCGCCACGATTTCAATGCCCAGGGACTTGCCTATTTCAATGATAGACGAGACGAGCTGTCTTTGCTGCCGCGATCTGACGATCGGAAATACAAGCTGGCGGTCTATCTTCAGCCGGCGTGGTTGCAATTTGAGCAGGCTGATAACGGAAGCATAGCCGGTGCCAAAATCGTCGATTTCCACGTCGATGCCAAGTTGCTTTATCTGCTCTACGTTCCATGTGACCAAGTCATCGTTTTCATCGAGAAATATAGACTCGACAAGTTCGAAGGAAACTGTCCCCTTCTTTATTTTGAGTTCCCTCAAGTTCTTGATGAGCTCTTCATCTTGGAGGCGCTTGGCGGAAACGTTGACTGATACATGTGGAATCCCGAGGTTCTCGGCGGCCCACTCATCGAAATCCGAAAGCGATTGCTTAAGTACGCTTCTGTCGATCGTCGAGACGACGTTCAGTTCTTCCGCGATCTTCAGAAATGCGTCTGGTGCCAGAATGCCCTTCTCTGGATGCTTCCATCGCGCCAACGCCTCAACACCAACAATATCGAGTGTCTGTGCATCAAATTGAGGCTGGTAAGATACGATGAACTCGTTGCGTTCCAGGCCGTTTAGAATCTCGTCGGCAATTCTCTTCGTGTTGATGATCTCGCTCTGCAGCGCTCCGGTAAAGAATTCGCGCCGGTTGCGGCCGCGACTCTTTGCCTGGTAAAGCGCGATATCGGCATTCACCAACAACTGCCTGGCCTCGACGTCGTTTCCATTGTCGATGGCTATGCCCACGCTGACGCCGAAGCGGCATTGGTGACCCTTGTAATAGACAGGCTGACGCATCTGTTTGATGATGCGATCGGCGAGCACGGCCGGTTGGTCGAGATCGTCGCGCACTCGACAGAGTATGATGAATTCGTCTCCCCCGACTCGAGCGACGAATCCCTGCTCGCCGACGTTGGATTGCAGAACAGATGACGCATGAACCAGCATCGCGTCACCCGCCGCGTGACCAAGCGTATCGTTGATCTGCTTAAAGCGGTCCAGATCGATGTGCAGCAGCGCTGCATGTTCGCCGTTCAGCCTAGCGTTCGCGGCATAATCTTCCAACACCTGATCGAGGTAACGCCGGTTCGGCAAGCCCGTCAGTGGGTCGTGAAGCGCTATATGCTCGATGCGCGCCCTGGCGGACTCGAGTTCCGCATTTTTCGACTCGGCCAGTTGCCTCGCGCGAACCAGATCCGCGTTCAGCAAAACGTCTGCCGTCACATCCCATTCCGCGCCAACCATGCGGGGTGAATTGTTTGCGGCCTGATAGAAAATCGCCTTGGATCGGACATGACGTATCTCGCCATCGGGGCGAACAATCCGGTATTCCGACGAATATGGTCCTCCGACGGCCGCCGCGCTGTCGAAGTCCGCGAGGGCAGCGGCCAAATCGTCTGGATGGATTGCTCCGGCCCAGTCCGAATAACCGCGTGGCTTTCCATCGACCGGTTTGCCATAAATCTCGTTGACCCGATCGTCCCACATAAGATCGTTGGTCTTGAGGTCGTGCTCCCAGACCCCAATAGCCGACGCTTCCAGCGCAAGTTCCAGGCGCCGCGACAGTCGCTCCAGTTCCCAGTAGTTTCGTTGTCTCTCGCCAATCAGTCGGCCAGCTACCAGGAAGGGGATCAGGATCAGGGCTCCCGCAGCTGCCATGATCCCACGGAAGACCCAGGCGTTCGCCGGAGTGGTCGGCCAACCGTTCTCGGGAATGGCCGCGATTTGCCAGGAGCCGGACGGGAGCAGAACGTCGACCCTCACCGGATTGTTTTTCCCGACCGTTTCGTCGCCGAAGAATTGCTCTCCCTGCGCTCCAAGGGCGTCCTTGCCTATCAGCGCTATATCAATTCCGAGGTCCTTGTCGAAAAGTCCGCTAGCCTCGTAGAGGCGCTGCACGTCGACAACGGCGGAAACGATGCCCCAGAACCTTTCCGTATTGCCGGCGCTTTTTACGAAAACTGGAAATCGGCCGATGAAGCCTTGTCCGCCCTGCACCAGATCGACGGGACCGGCCAGGATCAGCTTGCGCTCGTCCCTGGCCCTCAACGCGGCCGCCCGCTGCTGTGCGTCGTTGCGGTAGTCCAGGCCCATTGCCTTCTCGTTCCCCGCGATCGGGTACATCAGGGAAATGACCAGGTCGGGCGCGCCCGCGATATTTCGCAACTGCGAATCTTCGCCAAAAAGGCTGCTTGCAAGGGCGGCGAAACGTGGCTGGCCCATATAGGGTTCGGCCATGACCGTCGCGACCAGCCCCCGCACGAGCTGAAGGTTGCCGTTGATGTTCCCTTCCAGCTTGGCGCGAATGAGATTGACCCTGGCCAGCACTTCCTCGCGGGCGGCCTGGTCCGAGACGATTTTGTTCTGATGGTCCGCGAACACCGCGCAGATGAAAATGACTACAGCCGCTATCGCCGCCGGAATCCTTGCCGGCGAAAAAACGGCCCCCTTTACGCGGCCGAACCTGTTGGCGAAGAGAGCCAATAGGGCGACTTCCCAGTGCTTCTCAGGTTCTCCAAGCGAGCCTGATCAAGGGAATGTTAGTTCGCATAAGATTAATTTTAGCCTTCACTATCGTTTAAATTCTTGCGTCTTCGACCTGGTGGGGCGCTGTTATGCGCCGAAGTCGCGCCAGAACTCGCCCTGCCGCGATACTAATGCATTTCGTGCACAGCGGTTTTGGGTGAACGACATGCGTCAAACAAAGACTTAAATCAAAACAAAGCCTTAAAGCGCAGCGCCTGAATCCTTTTTGTCGCGACGCGCCTTAGTGGCTGTCAACCTTCTTCGGGACGATCCGGTACGTCCCAATGCTGCGCTTGGTCGCCCCAATCGAATAGGCCATCGGAATCTTGGGGGCGTTTTCGGGTAGACCGTACATATCCTTGCCGGCCCTCACCGAGAATGAAAAGTGCTTCCAGGAAACAGTGTCATGCTCGTTGAGAAAATCGAGCGTCAGCCCTGCCGCGATCAAGGCGTTCACCACGTCGCTGATCGGATGGATCCACTCGTAATAGCGAGGATGCTTCAAGGTACGCTCGTCGCCAGTATAGGTCAGATCCTCGTTCCAGACGAGCGGCCGCGCTATCGGCGTTCGCCAGTCGTGCTTCAACTCGAGTGCCGCAGCCTTGCGATTGCACTGGAACATCAAGGGATGGCCCTCGGCCATATAGAGCCGGCCGCCGGGCCGCAGAAGATCGGCGACCACTCGCGCCCAACGGAAGACATCGTCAAGCCAGTTGACCGACCCCCAGGTGACGTAGACGATGTCAAAGGTGCGGTCCAGTGCTTCGACAGCCTCGTACAGCGGCGCTTCCACGAAGCGAACGTCGCTGCCCGCCTTGGCGGCGAAATCCCGAGCCGCAGCGATCGCCCTTGGTGAAAAGTCCAGGCCGGTCACGCTGCCCGCTCCGAGATTCCTCAGGCTGATCGTGTCGAGCCCGATGTGGCATTGCAAATGGACGATGTCCTTGCCGAATATGTCACCGATCTCGCGCGTCTCCAGCTCGTAGAGATTGGATCCGCCAGCCAGCACATTCTCGATGCGATAGCTGCCGGTTCTATCGGTCGCGTGCAGTTCCGCCCGATCGTCCCAATTCAGCAGGTTCGCGTCTATGAACGGTTCCAAGCTGTCCCCCGATCCCAGCCGCGGCATGGTAAACAGCTGGTTAATACAGATTGCAGCGAGTGGGCACGCACGTCAATGCCAAGGCCTTGCGATGTCATAGCTGGCAGGGGCAGGCGCGGCGCCCGCAAGGCGCCTCGGCACCGATGCTTATTTGCCGTTTATGTCTGACGGGCATTGTGGCCAAGGCCACCTGAATGCCGCGAAAGCTACCTTTGACCGCCGACCCCATGATCGAGTTGACGAAAAAGCTTTGCAGGAAGACGATTGGATCAGCGGGGCTGGTCGCCAATCAGGGGTGAAAGGCCGTCGAGCACCATGCCGCGGAACATGGCGTCGACCTCAGATGGCAGCAGCCCAGGCTTCCGTTCGAACCACCAGTTCAGTGTCGTAAGGAAGGCGCCGACGATGAATTGCACGACGAAGTCGCGCGGGATGGCGTCGCCGTAGAGGGTGGGGGGCATTTCCTGCCGCACCATTTCCGACAGGATCAGGCGGATTTCGTTCTCGGTCACCGCGCCGCCCCTCCCGCCGATCATCGTGCGGTAGTGGTCGGCGTAGCGCGCCGCATGCTCGAACATAGCTGCGCTGAAACCAAGCGGATCGTCGTGTGAGCCTCCGGCTGCCGCGGCACCCGCGGATCGGGGGTCCTTGAGCTCGTCACGAAGCATCTGGAAGCCGCTGCGCAGGAGATCCTCCTTGCCTGTATAGTGCGCATAGAATGTCGAGCGGCCGACATCGGCTTCATCGATGATGTCCTGCACGGAGAGGGCCTCGTAGCCCTTGCGCAGCATGAGCGTCAGAAGCGCCTGGTGAAGGGCTTTGCGCGTACGGGCGGCTCTGCGATCGATCTCGCGCGGCATGGATCACTCCTTCGTCGCAAGTCACATTTGCCTGCCCGCACTCCTGGGGTGTTTTACAAGCAAACCTTTTCCAGGACGGCGGGCTCGGATTGTCCACTAACGGACGTTTCCCCTGCTTTGTCTGTCGCAATCCCGAACAAACTGTCCATTATCATACTGACTGTTTCGAAGCTTTACCAGCCGGCAGTTTTGTGCCGGCGCTCGCCGGCTGGGTGCCGTTGAAGAAAGGACGTGACGAACATGCACCATCTGCGACGCGATATGCATACCGCTGAAGGCTCAATCGGTCCGGAAGCGAACAAGGGCATCGGCTTTCCACGCCTCTATGACCTGCTAGTCCTCATGCTGACCCGCGGGCGGGACCGGGCCTATCGGGAAGCTCTTCTCGACCTCGCCGGCCTGGCGCCGGGTTTTCACCTGCTGGACGTCGGATGCGGCACAGGCACGCAGGCGATCGCCGCCTGGCATCGTGTGCAGCCCGGCGGATCGGTGGTTGGAGTCGACGTTTCCGAAAAGATGCTTGCTGCCGCCCGCCGCAAGACTGGACGGGCGGGTCTCGACATCGCTTTTCATCATGCCGATGCGGCCGCACTGCCGTTCGAGGACGGACGCTTCGATGTCGTCACTTTCACCACGGTGCTGCACATGGTGCCGGAGCCAAGGCGCAGCCTTTGCCTGCGCGAGGCCGCCCGCGTTCTGCCGCCCGGCGGACGGCTGTTGCTGATCGACTATGCAGGCTCCGTGAGCGAACGCAGACACATGTCGGCAAAGCATGGCCTGCACGGTCAGTTCGACCTGCACCGTCTTCGTGAACCGCTGGCGGCGGCGGGTTTCGAGCGCATCGAAGGCGGCCCGCTCAACTGGCTCGGCCTGCATTTCCTTCGCGGAATCAGGGTATGAAAGTTGCTGTCACGCCGAAGCGGCTGCAGGCACCCTTTCCTCGCCCTGACCTCTGACAACGCTCGCTCCCGAGTGCTTGGGCGGCACATCGTTCTCGTCCGGATTGGGGACAGGCTCCTCGTCCGGCAGCCTCTCCGGATCCGGCTCGCGCATCGGCTTCGGGTCGGGAAACGGCGGCGGCGTGGGGACGGGGTTAGGCGTCGGATCCGGGTTGGGCAGAATGGCCATAAACTGATCTTCCTTCCGCTCGCTGTGCCGGCAAGGCGCCGGCGAGAAACGGAGCGTTCCGACTACCGGACATCCTGCCTGGCCAGACCATGGTGGAGCGACAGCCGCACCTCCAGCGCTCCAGCGAGCGCCCGATCGGCGGCTAAGGCTGGCAGAACGGGCCACGCCTGGGGATGGTTCCACATCATGGCCGCCGCATTTTCGGCCGTGCCGGCCATGAATGGCGATCAAATGATTCCCCGTTGCCAATTCGGCTCTTGCCGGCGTCATGCAGCGCATTAGTTCCGTTGCGGGGCGGGTGGTCAAACTGCCGACATAGGAGGCGGCCTTGAAGTACCAAACCGTTGATCAACTCAATGCCGTTGCCGACGTTAATGCTGAAGCAGCGGTTCTCATCCCCAGTCGAGGCCAGCGCCTCGAGCGCTGGGCGCAACTTCTCGAGCAGGATCCCAGCCGGCGCCTCGTGGCGCTTGCCGGCACCGAATACGCCACTCCAGAGGTGCGTGAAAGAATGCGTTCCGCCGGATCGCCAATCACTGTCGCTTTCGAAGACCCGATCTTTCGGGCACAGGGCCTTCGCGACGACACTTACGGCGAAGCGAAGCGCTTCTTCGAGCTCAGTGACTGGCAGTTGCATGAGGTCGTCTGCCATTGCCATGTCGGCGCCAATCTGCCGGCCCGCTGGGCGGCGTCCCGCGTCCGCGCGGCGATCTCTCCGGGTTCAGGCATTCTTGCCTGGCTGAGATCGGTGTTCATGCACTGACGCGAAAACCGCGGTTCGCCGAACCGCGCTGAAAGGCTGAGTTGCGGACCTTGCCGGAGGCGGGGAGTCGTCTGCTCTCCTCGCCGCCGGCAGGGTCAGGCAATGGCAGCCTCGCGCCACCGGAGCCGTTCGGCGTTTGGCAGCATCGCTGAACTGCTCCAACTCTTTGTTTTCCAAGGTATTTGTTTCTTCACGCAATTCCTCCGGACGGAAAACCGCTACGCTCTTTTCCTGGAATTGCTTCAGTCAGCGATCGATCTCGCCGAAGACGATGTCGAGCGAGCCTATGATGGCTGCGACGTCGGCGATCATGTGCCCGCGCGACAGATAGTCCATTGCCTGGAGGTGGGCGAAAGACGGCGCGCGTATCTTGCAGCGGTAGGGAATATTGCTGCCATCCGAGACCAGATAGACGCCGAATTCCCCTTTGGGGGCTTCCACCGCAGCATAGACCTCGCCGGGTGGCACGCGGTGCCCTTCGGTGTAGAGCTTGAAATGCTGGATCGTCGCCTCCATCGAGCGCTTCATGGTGGCACGCGGCGGCGGCGTGATCTTCTGATTGGGCACGGCGAACGGTCCCGCGCCATCGGGCGAGCGCAGTTTATCCAGGCACTGCCGCATGATCCGCACCGACTGCCGCATCTCTTCCATGCGCACCAGATAGCGATCGTAGCAGTCGCCGTGCTTGCCGACCGGAATGTCGAAATCCATCTCGGGGTAGCACTCGTAAGGCTGCGCCTTGCGCAGATCCCATGCCGCGCCCGACCCGCGCACCATCGGCCCCGAGAACCCCCAGGCCCAAGCATCGTCCTGTCCAATCACGCCGACGTCGACATTGCGTTGCTTGAAGATGCGGTTTTCGGTCAAGAGTTCATCGAGATTGCCCAATGCCTTCAGGAACGGATCGCAGAAATCCCAGATGTCGTCGAGCAACTCTCCCGGCAGATCCTGGTGCACGCCACCGACCCGGAAATAATTGGCGTGCATTCGGGCGCCGGATGCGCGCTCATAGAAGACCATCAGCTTCTCCCGCTCGGCGAAGCCCCAGAGCGGCGGCGTTAGCGCGCCGACATCCATGGCCTGGGTCGTGACGTTGAGCAGATGCGACAGCAGCCGGCCTATCTCGCAAAACAGGACGCGGATGAGCTGCCCGCGCCGGGGGACCGATATTTCGAGCAGCTTTTCGGCGGCGAGGCAGAAGGCATGCTCCTGGTTCATCGGCGCCACATAGTCGAGCCGGTCGAAATAGGGCAGGGCCTGCAGATAGTTCTTGTATTCGATCAGCTTCTCGGTGCCGCGGTGGAGCAGGCCGATATGCGGATCGGCGCGGTCGACGATCTCGCCGTCCAGTTCCAGCACCAGCCTGAGCACGCCATGCGCCGACGGGTGCTGCGGCCCGAAGTTGAGCGTGAATTTACGGACTGCGGTTTCGGACATGACTGGGCTTCCGCTGAATCTGGTTTCGTTTTGGCCGGTGCCGGTCCGGTCAACCGCGTCGGAGCAATTCCAGGAAAAGTGCGCAGCGGTTTTCCGTCTGGAATTGCGTAAAAACAAACGCTTAATGCCGGGGCGGCTTCTATCAATCGCTGAACCGCTCTAGGCGGCGCCGATCATGTCGTCGTCTGGATGATCAGCGTCAACGTGCCGTCGCCATCGATGTTGGCGGCGACGACCTGCGATGAATTCAGCCCGTTTGCGCGCAGGACCGACACCGCCTCCGGCGAGGCATCGATCGAGTCCTGCAATTTGGCCAGGTCCTTGGCCGTCGTCCTGGTGACCACGGCTTCCGCCTGCGCCTTCACTTCAGCGGGCAGATCCTCGATCGCCACCACCACGATATTGCCGAATTTCTGACCGGAATTTTGCTGATCGGGCTGTGCCTGGCCAGGTTGTGTCTGATCGGGCAGGGGCTGGCCGGACGGCGGCTGAGGCTGCCCTGCCGGCGGCAAGGCCTGCGGCGGCTGCGGATCGGCGCGCTGGGCTGAGACCGGCTGCGCCAGTGCGAGCGCTGAAAGCGTGAGGACCATCGTCAATGTCCGCATCGTCGTTCCTTCCATGTCTCGAAGTCTGACGACACAACCCCTCCGCCGGGCGATGGTTCCCGGCGAAGAGCGGCAAGTCTGAGGCGAAGGCCGGCGAGCCCGAATAGCCGCTCGCCGCCAGCCAATCACCGCCGATGGAGATCAGGCAGCCAGCACCGACAACGCCGCGGCCTGCAGGCGTTCGAACGCCGCGAAGCGCCTGTCATGCCAGGCGGCGAGCGAGGAATTGGGCGAATAGACCTCGCCTACCTCCGACATCGCCGACATGGCCGCGGGAAGGTCCGCGTGGCGGCCTGCGGCGACTGCGCCGAGCATCGCCGAGCCGAGCAGTACCGGCTCCGGAGATGTCGGCGCGTAGACCAGCTTGCCGGTGGTGTCGGCGATGAGCTGACGCACCAGCGGACTCTGTCCGGCGCCGCCGCTGATGGCGATCGTATCGATGCTGATGCCGCAGGCGCGCATGGCCTCCAGAATCTGCCGGGCGCCATAACCGAGGCCGCATAGGCCGGCGAGATAGAGTGCGACGAGGCTGTCGGCGCTTGTCGCCATGTCCAGCCCGGCAATCAGAGCGCGCGCGTCCGGATTGGCCAGGGGAGCGCGGTTGCCGAGAAACTCCGGAACGACGTGCAGGCCGCCGATGAGCTTGTCAGTCCTGGCTGCGCCGCCATGCCGTTCCGCCTCCTGCGCCAGCCATTGGCTGAGGCTCTGGCCGTTTCGCGCCGCGATCCCTGCCAACTCGACGGCAGCCGGGTGCATGCCGACCAGGCGATCGATGGCGGCGCCCGCCGCCGACTGGCCGCCTTCGTTCAGCCAAAGGCCGGGCACCATGGCGGAGAAATAGGGCCCCCACACGCCAGGCACGAAAGCCGCCTGCTCGGTCGTCGTCATGGTGCAGGCCGAGGTGCCGAAGACATAGGCCATGCGCGTGGTCACGTTGCCGGCACCGCCGCGCGCACCGACCGAGCCGATGCCGCCGGCATGGGCATCGATCATGCCGGCCGCGACCGGCGTTCCGGGCAGGAGGCCGAGCTCGGCCGCCGCCTCGTCCGTAAGGCCATTGGCGAGGGCACTTCCGGGCGCCACGATCTCGGTGCCGATCCGCGCGAATTTCTCGTCCGCAAGTGCGCCGAGCCCAACTTTGCGGAAATAGGCATCGTCCCAGCGCGCCTCGTGGGCGAGATAGGTCCATTTGCAGGTCACGGTGCAGGTCGAGCGCGCCAGGCTGCCGGTGGCCCTCCGGGTGAGGAAATCGGCAAGGTCCATGAACTGCCAGGCGTCAGCGAAAGTCCGCGGCATGTTCTCGGCGAGCCACAAGAGCTTCGGCGTTTCCATCTCCGGCGAGATGGTGCCGCCGACATAGCGCAGCACGTTCTCGCCGGTGTCGTTGATGCGGCGTGCCTGCTCGGTGGCGCGATGATCCATCCAGACGATGATGTTGCGCTCCGGATCGCCCGACGGGCTGACCGTCAGCGGCGCGCCGCCCGGCCCGAGAACGACCAGCGAGCAGGTCGCGTCGAAGCCGATGCCCTGTACCGACCGGGCCGAGACGCCGGCGAGCGAGACAGCTTCGCGCACGGTGGCCGCAACGGCACGCCAGATGTCGTTGCTCGACTGCTCGACGATGTGGCCTTCGGCCTGCCAGATGGCGATGTCGGCCTTGGCGGAGGCGAGCAGCACGCCGTGCTCGTCGAAGATGCCGGCGCGGGCGCTTCCCGTTCCGATGTCGATGCCGATGAAATGGCTGCTCATGACTTCAGATCCTTCGCCCGATCCGTCCGGTTTCTAAAGGTCATTGCTTTGCGGCAGGATGACAAGGTCGCGGATGGTGATGTTGCGCGGCCTGGTCAGCATGAACATGACGGCTTCCGCCACCTCGACCGGCTGCATCAGCCCGCCGGCGGCAAGCTCCTGCTCGAGCTTGTCCTTCGGCCAGTCCTTGATGAGCGCGGTGACCACCGGACCCGGCGCGACGGCGCCGACGCGCAGGCCGTATTTGGCGACCTGCCGCCGCGCGGTGTGGACGAAGGCCTGCACGGCGTGCTTGGACGCGGTGTAGATCGGCTCCCACACGACAGGCACCAGGCCGGCAATCGAGCTGGTCATGACGATGTCGCCGGTCTTGCGTTCGACCATATGCGGCAGCACGGCCCGAATGGAGCGGAAGGCGGCATTGATGTTGAGGTTCAGCATGCGGTCCCATGCATCGGGGTCGCCGCTCGCGACCTCGCCGCCGATATAGGCGCCGGCATTGGCGTGGAAGATGTCGAGCTGGCCGGCGCGATCGAGGATTTCCGGCATCATGCGGCCTGCATCGGCGGTGTCCGTCAAGTCGACCCGCAACGGGATCGCCGCCGGGCCAAGCTCCTCGCAGACGGCATGCAGCGCCTGCTCGTCGCGGTCGACCAGCACCACGCGCGCGCCTTCCGACAGCATCATGCGGGCGCATTCGAGCCCGATGCCGGACGCCGCTCCCGTGACCGCTGCGACCTTGTCGATCAGTTTCTCAGTCATGGTGTCCTCATGTTCATATCGTCTGCCGTTCCAGTCAGCATGCAGGCAGCGCTTCGCCTGCCGGGGCTGGCTTGCCCCAACCGCGTCTCGATGCCGATGTTGCCGTGTCGGCCGCCTTAGGCCGCTTTCGCCAGGTTGATGTTGTGCAGTGTCAGCCGCCGGAAATGCGAGGGCGTCATGCCCTTTTCGGCGAGGAACTGCCGGTTGAAGTTGGAAAGGGTGTTGTAGCCGACCTCGAAGCAGATGCTGGTGATCGAGGCCT
This sequence comes from Mesorhizobium album, assembly GCF_033977205.1. Classification (NCBI taxonomy): domain Bacteria; kingdom Pseudomonadati; phylum Pseudomonadota; class Alphaproteobacteria; order Hyphomicrobiales; family Phyllobacteriaceae; genus Mesorhizobium; species Mesorhizobium album. The sequence continues at coordinate 236,622 of NZ_JAVIIW010000002.1, forward strand.
GCTCGTCGCTCATCAGCATCTGGCAGGCCAGATTGATGCGCAGCCGTTTCACATACTGCACCAGGGTCATGCCGGTATGCTGGCGGAAGGAGCGTGAAAAGACGCTGGGCGACTGGCCGGCGATTGCGGCCAGGTCCGTCTCGCTGAAGGGCTGCGTGAGGTTCTCGCGCAGATAGGCGAGCGCCTTGTTGATGCCGGCCGACATGTAGCCCGAAGGGTCGGGCAGATAGCTTGCGCTGGCAAGCATGCGCGCACCCTCGGCGCGGCTGAGCAGCCCCATCATCATCATGAACAGCTCGATGCGGCGCACGCCTTGCGAATTCATGATTTCTTCCATCAGGGGGCCAAGCTGCCGGCTGGTCTGCCGGCTGAAGAGCACGCCGCGGCGCGAGGCCTCCAGCACCGGCGTCAGCGCCGCGAGCTCGGGGAAGGTGTTGATGGCGCCCTCGATGAAGCCCTCGTTGAACTGGATGATGCGGCAGCGCAGCGGCACCGTCGCGTCCTTCGGCACATCGCTCACCCAGTTGTGCGGCAGATTGGGACCGGTCAGCACCAGATTGCCCGGCTCGAACTCGCCGATGAAGTCGCCGACGAAATAGCGGCCGCGCGTGGCGACGATGAGATGCAGCTCGTATTCCGGATGGAAATGCCAGCGCACCGTGCGGAACGGATAGCCGTGCGACCAGGCAGTGAACGATTCGCCAGGCCTGATCTGCACAACCTCGAGATCAGGTTTCATCGCTGTTCCTCCAATACTGAAGCCTTTTGCGCGATCGCCTCGTCGACGCGCCACCTCCCTTCGGCTTCATGCCAGTCAGACTACTGAGCCGACAAAACCGGCGCCACCATGTTCCCGTCGCATCATTGGTACTTTTTTGACTATTCTGAGCCTCCGCTATAGCCAACCTCGCGTCACATGACGCCGCGCTCCTCGCTTCTGATGCGGAAGGCGTCGACGGCGATCGCGAGCAGGATCATCGCCCCGCCGATCATCTGGATGTAATAGGCCGAGACATTGATGAGCTGCAGGCCGGTCTGGATGACGGTGATGAGCAGCGTGCCGCCGAGCATGCCGATGACACGGCCGCGGCCGCCGAACAGCGAGACGCCGCCGATGACGGGCGCGGCCACGGCGTAGAGCAGGGTGGTGCTGCCGACGGTGACGCTGACGCCGCCGAGATAGGAGGTGTAGAGGAAGCCGGCCACCCCGGCGAGGAAGCCGGAAGCGGTGAAGGCGCCGAGCCTCGCGCGCTTGACGTTGATGCCTGCGGCATTCGCTGCCCGGCGGTTGCCGCCGGTGGCGTAGAGGTTCCGGCCCCAGGCGGAATAAGCAAGCACGACATGGGCGAGCAGATAGGCGACGAAGAGCGCGATCGGCATCACCGGCCAGTTGCCGACGGTGGCGCTGCCGATGTAGCTGTAGCCCTCGTCGGTGACGACCATAGTGCGGGCCTGCGTGGCACCGAGCACCGCGCCCTGCAGGAAAAGGCCCATTGCCAGCGTCGCAATCAGCGAGTTCATGCGCAGATAAGCGACGAAGTAACCATTGAGCAGTCCGACCAGGACGCCGGCGGCGATGGTGATCAGGACAGCCAGCGTCCAATGGACGCCGAACTGCTGCATGGCATAGGCGCCGACCATGCTTGAGAACACCAGATTGCCGACCACCGACAGATCGATCTCGCCGATCAGCAGCGTGAAGGAGACCGCCAGCACCAGGACGCCAAGCGTGGTTGCCTGCACCAGCACGTTCTGCAGATTGCCTTCCGAGAGGAAGAACGGATTGAGGACGCCGGCAAGGATGCTGAACACGACGATCAGGATCCAGACCACATTGTCGAGAAGGAATTTCTTGCTGGCCATTTGCGAGCCTTACCTCAAAACTTTCATCGCGCCGTTCTCGCCTCGGCGATCGCGTCGATGGTTATCTCGGCACCGTGCAGCGTGCGCGCGATACGGCCTTTGGAGAAGATCGCCACGCGGTCGACGAGGCGCTGCATCTCTTCCGGGTCCTGGGCGAGCAGAAGCACGCTGACCCCCTTCTTCGTCGCATCGTCGATCAGGCGGTGGATCTGTTCCTTGGCGGCGACGTCGACGCCGACGGTCGGCTCGTCGAGCAGAAGCAGCTTCGGCTTGCGCTCCAAGAGCCGGCCGAGCAGCACCTTCTGCTGGTTGCCGCCCGATAATTCGCCGATCTCCTGGCCGCCGCTGCCCATGACGATATCCATGGCGCCGCGCGCCTCGCGCATGCGGCGGCTCATGCCGGCGCCGCTCACCAGCCAGCCCAGTGAGCGCGGCCAGTTGCCGAGGTTGAGGTTCTCTGTCACCGACATTGAGCCGACCAGGCCTTCGCCGATGCGGTCGTGGGTGAGATAGGCGACGCCGGAGTCGAGGCTCTGCCCCGGCGAGCCGAGACGCGCCGCGCGGCCGTCGATCAGGACTCTGCCGGCCTCGATTGGCAGCAGGCCGCCCAGCGCCCGCATCAGTTCCTGCGGCCCTTCGCCAAGCAGGCCGACGAGGCCGACGATCTCGCCGCGTCCGATCGTCAGATCGACCGGCCCGCCGGCGGGAAAGGCAAGTCCGCTGAGCTCGATGGCGGCGGGATGATCCTCGCGGCTGCGGTGGAACTCGGCGACGTCGGCGCCGGTGATGACGCGCGCCATGGCATCGGCCGAAAGTTCCGCCGCCTTGCCGGCGGCGGTCACCTTGCCGTCGCGCAGCACCGTGTATTCCGAGCAAAGCTGACGCACCTCGTCATTGTGGTGCGAGATGTAGATGAAGGATGTGCCTCTTTGGGTGAGGCTTTCGACCCATTCAAGAAGATGCAGCCGCTCCGCTGCGGCGAGGCCCGCCGTCGGCTCGTCGAGGATGATCAGCGAAGCTTCCGCAGCGACCGCCTTGATGATGGCGAGCCTGCGCCTGTCGCTGGCGCCGAGATCGCCGGCGCGCCGCCGTGGGTCGACCGGCATGCCGTGGCTTTCGAGCTGCCGCGCCGCCAGGCGATGCAGCGCTGCCCAGTCGGTCAGGCCGAAACGCCTCGGCAATTCGGCCAGCAGAAGGTTCTCGCCGATCGAGAGGTCCTCGAAGATCTCGGAATGCTGGGAAAGAAGGTGGAGGCCGCGCTTCTTGCGCGCCGTCAGCGGCAGGGCCGATACGTCCTCGCCGTTCAACAGGATGGCGCCGCTGTCGAGGTGTAAGAGGCCGGCGATGATGTTGGACAGGGTCGACTTGCCGGCGCCGTTCTTGCCGAGCAGGCCGTGGATCGCGCCGCGCGACACGGTCAGCGAGACGCCGTCCAGCACCGCAAGCGGGCCGAAGCGCTTGAAGACATTGTCGACGGTCAAAACAGCATCGGCGCTGTCCGGCGCATGACTATCGGGCACGATCGTGCCTTCGGCGACATTCATCTGGATAACCGGTAGTTCCGAAATGGGGTGAGAACGCGACGGCGTTCCCACCCCCAATCGGCTGAAATATCAGCCGGCGTTCTGCTGCATCTTCCACACCTGGGTCACGACATTGGCCCAGTGGCGCGGGTCGTCGGCATTTTCCTTGGTGAGGAAGTAGGGCGGGATGGTGAGCAGCGGGCCGGACGGGCTGTCGGCGATCGTTCCCTTCTCCCAGAAATACTTCTTGTTCTCGTAAGGTCCGGTCGGGACCGGCTTGCCCTTCAGCGTGTACTCTTCCAGCAGATCGACGGCGATCTCGACATAGGCGATCGGGTCCTGCGCGATATCGGCGTCGATCTCGCCGGCCTTCACCCATTCCAGCGCGTTCGGCGAGGCGTCGATGCTGGTGAGGATGATGTGCTTCTCATGGCCGACCGGGAACAGGCGCTGCTGCGTTTCGAGCGCCTTGCGCGCATCGACGACGAAGATGTCCGTCGGCATGTGGATGGCGTCGAGGTCCGGCCGCTCGCGCAGTGTCGCCGACACCACGGCCAGCGCCTGCTCATGCTGGTTGTTCTGCGGCCGGGAGATGATCTCGATGTTGGGGTACTTGCTCTTCAGCGTGTCCTCGAAACCGTCCTTGCGGTCGCGCAGCGCAACGGCCGTCAGCGAGCCGTAATTGTTGAGCACGCTGCCCTTCGGCGAGCCGTATTTCTTGGTCAGCAACTCGGCGGTCTTCTCCGCGGCCATGACGCCGGACTGCTTGTTGTCGAAGGTGACGGAGGCAGCGACCTCGCCGCCGGTGAGCACGGTGTCGACCATGCCGAGCGGCACGCCGAGCGACTTCGCCTTCTTGCTCAACGGGATCAGCAGTTCCGAGTCCAGCGCATCAGAAATGAGGTAGCGCGGCCTCTGCAAGAGAAGGCTGTTCCAGTCGTTGACCTGCGCGTTGGCGTCGCCATTGGCGTCCTTGCCGACGAACTCCAGGCCGAGGCTTTCAACCTTACGCTTCAGCGCCTCCTGCAGCACGACGAAGAAGAAGAAACCGAGATAGCCAGTCTCCCAGGCCACGACCTTGGAGGCCGCGCCCTGTGCGGCGGCCCGCTCGCCGCCCGCCAGCAGCAAGCCGCCGGCAGCGGCTGCCGCGCCCTGCAAAAGCGTGCGGCGGTTCATTGTAAAGCTCTTGGTTTCGGAACCCATGTCTCGCTCCCTAGAATGGTTGGAATCCTTTGCCGGCGCAGCTCTTCCACGAAGCCGCCCGGCGGGGCACGCAGCCCCGGACATCTTCCGGAATGTCTCCTCCCCCGGCGATCTGATGTCGATTTCAGGCTAGGCGCGCGCTGTGCTGCCAGCCACCACGTTCCGGGGCAGGTGTTAGTACTTTTTTGATTGCGCTCGGGAAAACCGGTGCCGCGGCTGCGCCGGCACTCGCGGCGGCAAAGGGCTGGGCCGCCGGTGGGTTGCACTCGGAGTCAAAAATGTGTGTGTCGCAGAAAGCGCACCCGGTAGCCCGCGCCGCGCGCTGCGGCTATCTGTATTCGCGAGGAGCCGTGCGCCGAAAGTCGAAGGGATGGAGAGAATGGAACACTGGATCGGAAGCTGGAGCGCAAGCCCGATGAATGTCTGGCCGGGAGACGCGGTGCTCTATGGCTTCCACCGGCAGACCGTGCGCCAGGTGTTGCGCCTCAGCAAGGGCGGCGAGAGGTTGCGATTGAGGCTGTCCAACGAATACGGCGCCTCTCCGATCAGGATCGGCGCCGCCACCGTAGCCCTTGCCGCGAACGGCAGCGCGGTCGACGCCGCGACCATTCGGCACGTGACGTTTGGCGGCGAGAGGCAAACCATCCTGGCTCCCGGCGCGCCTTTGCTCAGCGACCCGATCGAGCTCAAGGTGGCCGATCTCGAGCAGATCGCGATCAGCCTTTATTTTCCCGATTTCGCGCCGATCGAGACCTATCATTATGAGGCGCAGCAGACGGCTTATGTCTCCGAGTTCGGCGATTTCGCCGGCGCGGCCGAACTGCCGGTGCAACAGACCTCGACCAGCCGTTATTTCCTCAGCGCCGTCATGGTCGAGCGCGGCCCGGGCGACGCCTCGCTGGTCTGCCTCGGCGATTCCATCACCGACGGTTTTGGTTCCACCGTCGACGGCAATGCGCGCTGGCCGGACCGGCTGGCAGAGCGGTTCGCGATAAGCAGCAGGCTGTCGGGCATCGGCGTCCTCAACCAGGGGATCGGCGGTAACCGCCTGCTCGTCAGCCGCGCCCGCGGCGCCAATGCGCTCTCCCGCTTCGACCGCGATGTGCTCAGCTTCCCGAACGTCCGGTGGGTCTCGGTGCTGGAAGGCATCAACGATATAGGCTGGCCGGAAACCATGCTGGCCGGAGGCCAAGAGGCTGTCGCCGTAGAAAACCTGATCTCCGCCTACCGGCAGATCATCGCGCGCGCCCACCTCAACGGCATCAAGGTGCTGCTCGGCACGCTGCCGCCCTTCGGCGGCGCGTTCGAGGGCCAGCCGCTGCGAACCTTCTACTCTGCGACCAAGGAGCGCGACCGTCAGACGGTGAACGCCTGGATCATGACATCCGGCGAAGCTGATGCCGTCGTTGATTTCGAGCGCGCGCTGGCCGATCCCGCCAATCCGTCCAGGCTGCTCTCCGCCTTCGATTGCGGCGACGGCCTGCATCCGTCCGATGACGGCTATGCCGAGATGGCCAGGGTGTTCGAGAGCGCTTTCGAGGCCTTGCTGGTAGCTAGCAACCCAAGTCAGCTCCGAATTGATGGCGGAGGAGGTCGAATGGTTCGGTAAGCTCCCGCCGCCATGCCTGCCGATCAGGCAGCATATCTCGCCATTGCGGGCTGCCTCGACCACTGCGCGTACCAGGCGTCGAACAGTTTGAGCTGCTGTTCTGCGTAGCCGCGCTGGCTGTCGGTCAGGGCATCCGTCTCGTTGAAGTGCAGCCTGTACTCCGGGTTACCCTTAAGCACCATCATGTGCTTGAAATAGAGCACAAGGTCGGGGCCCTCGTCGAAGGAGGAAAGCACGGCGAGCGCGGCGTCCAGCTCCAGCGCCAGCCGGCGGGCTTCCGCATCGCCCTTCGCCGCCGCCTGGCTGAGACCCACGAGATGCAGCACTTCCCTGGGCAGCACGTTGCCGATGCCGGTAATGGCGCCGGACGCGCCGCAATTGACGAAACCGTGGAAGACGGCGGTGTCGACGCCGATCATCAACGCAACCTCGTCGTCGCGGCTTGTGATGTTTTCCGCCGCATAGCGCAAATCCGCCGGGCCGCCGAACTCCTTGAAGCCGACCAGGTTCGGATGTTCGGCGCGCAGCGCGAAGAAGAGATCGGCGCGCGTGGCAAAGCCGTAATAGGGGCTGTTGTAGATGACCGCAGGCAGGTCAGGGGCGGCCGCAAGGATTGCCTTGAAGTGGTGGCGCTGCGCCGTCACCGACGGTCCGCGCGACAAGACGCGTGGGATCACCATCAGGCCCCTCGCGCCGACCTTCTGGGCATGGGCGGCGTGTGCCACGGCACTGGCGGTGTTGACCGCGCCGGTGCCGACGATCACTGGCACGCCGGCCTTAACCAGACGCTCGACGCCTTCCATGCGCTGCTCGTCGCTCAGCAGCGGCCAATCGCCCATCGAGCCGCAATAGACGACCGCCGACATGCCGGCGGCGATCAGTTCGCGACCCTTGCGCACGAGCGCATCGAAGTCGGGAAGGCGGTCATTCGTGCAGGGTGTCATCAGCGCCGGCATGCAGCCGGAAAAGACATTGGCGGTCATTCGGATTCTCCTTGAGGCTGGCACGCAGATTGCGTCAGTTTGTCCCGGAGCGGTACCGCTTGCCAAGCAGATAGTCGGGCTCGGTAGGGAGAAACAATGCGCACCAGATTAAGCATCCGTGTCGTCGGCTGTCATGCCGAGGGTGAGGTCGGCGACGTCATCGTGGGCGGCGTGCTGCCGCCGGCGGGCCGTACGATGATGGAAAAGATGATCGCGATGGAGCGCGATCACGACCATATCCGGCGCATGCTGATCTGCGAGCCGCGCGGCAGCGTCGCCCGGCACGTCAATCTCCTGGTTGCCTCGACGCGCGAGGATTGCGTTGCCGGCGCCATCATCATGGAACCGACCGAATACCCGCCGATGTCCGGCTCCAACACGATCTGCGTCGCCACCGTGCTGCTCGAGACCGGCATGGTGCCGTTGAACGAGCCCGAGACGCGCTTCAAGCTCGACATGCCGGGCGGCGTCATCGAGGTGCGCGCCGAATGCCGCTACGGCAAATGCCTGTCGATCACCTTGCGCAACGCGCCCGCCTTCGCCGAACGCCTCGATGCCAATATCGAGGTCGAGGGCCTGGGAACGCTGAAGGTCGACATCGCCTATGGCGGCATGTTCTACGCCATTGTCGACCGGCCGCGCTCGGCTTCTCGGTCACACCCGACGAGGCGCGCGACCTGGCGGTGGCCGGCGAGAAGGTTCGCCGCGCCGCGCGCGAGCAGCTCGATGTCGTGCATCCGCAGTTCGACAATGTGCGCGGTGTGTCGATCGTGCAGTTCGCCATGCCGTTCCAGGGGCCCGGCAACGTCACGCGCAACACCTGCATCGTCTCGCCCGGACGCTCCGACCGCAGCCCGACGGGAACCGGCACGTCGGCCCGCATGGCCGTGCTGCAAGCCCGCGGTCTGATGAGCGTCGACGACGTTCTAATTCATGAATCGATCATCGGCTCCCGCTTCACGGGCAGAATTCTCGAGCTGACCGAAATCGCCGGGCGCAAGGCGATCGTGCCGCAGATCACCGGCCGCGCCTGGATCACGGGCGAGCACAACTACTATCTCGATCCGACGGATCCGTACCCGCAAGGCTATGTGCTGTCGGACACGTGGGGCACGTCGACCTCGGTGACGCAGTAGCGCGATCGGCGATGCCGGCGGTTGGCCAGGCGGGATGGCTGAACGAGATGCGAATGGAGGGTGCAACATCCGCGCAAGCGTGTGAATGTCCGTCTTGGCGGCACTGATGCGGCGTCGGGGACGGAGACGAACGCACATGACAGTCCTCAGCCCGACCTTGCAGCGAGGCGTCTCCTCTGATTCCCTGATATTGGTGGGGATCGCCTGATTCGTGTGCTCGTTGCTGCGGTTCCGCATGGTTGCGGGGGCAGCGGGCGTTTTCGTAGAGAGATCACAATGACCGCCAAGCCGGAAATCCTGGAGATGAGGCCTAAGATCACCGTTGTCGGGGTCGGCGGCGCCGGCGGAAACGCCGTCAACAACATGATCGCCGAAGGCCTGCAAGGCGTCGAGTTCGTCGTCGCCAACACGGACGCCCAGGCGCTCACCATGTCGAAGGCGTCTCGACTGATCCAGTTGGGCGCGCATGTCACCGAGGGCCTGGGGGCCGGTTCTTTGCCCCAGGTCGGCAGTGCGGCTGCGGAGGAATCCATCGACGAGATCATGGATCATCTTGCGGGAACGCATATGTGCTTCATCACCGCGGGCATGGGCGGCGGCACGGGGACCGGCGCCGCGCCCGTTATCGCGCGCGCCGCGCGCGATGCCGGCATATTGACGGTTGCCGTTGTCACCAAGCCTTTCGTGTTCGAAGGCAAGCGCAGGACCCAGGCCGCCGAGGAAGGCATAGAACGCCTTCGCGAGAGCGCCGATACCGTGATCGTCATCCCGAACCAGAACCTATTCCGGGTCGCCGACGCCAAGACCACGTTTGCCGACGCATTCGCCATGGCGGACCGTGTGCTCTACGCCGGTGTCGGCTGCATCACCGATCTCATTGTGAAGGAAGGCCTGATCAATCTCGACTTCGCCGACGTGAAGTCGGTGATGCGGGACATGGGCCGGGCGATGATGGGAACCGGTCAGGCCTCCGGAGAGGGCCGTGCCAGGACGGCAGCCGAGGCCGCGATCGCCAATCCACTTCTCGACGAAGCCTCCATGACGGGCGCCAGGGGCCTGCTCGTATCAATCTGCGGCGGCATGGACATGACTTTGTTCGAGGTCGATGAAGCCGCGACGCGGATACGGGAAGAGGTCGACGCTGACGCCGACATCATCGTCGGCGCCATCTTCGACCAGGCATTGGCCGGAAAGTTCCGTGTGTCGGTCGTGGCAACGGGCCTGCGGAACGCAGACATGGCCCAGCTCGAGCGTACGACCGCTTAAGGTCACCGGCTTCGGAGTAGCTTCCTGCTTCGCGCGCGGGTTGGTCCCTGCGAAGCTCGAAGAGCGAAGCAGGAGGGATCGTCACGCCGGCTTGTCGTCAGGATGCCCAAGCTCGCAGAACCAGCCGCCGAGATATTTCACCGACGGTTTCGTCGGGTCGGGAACGGGCGTCTTGGCCTCGACGGCGGCGCGGAAGGGTTCGGCGCTGTCCTGCGGGATGAAGCCGAGATGGTCGGCGCCGCTGTTGTCGACCATCTTCAGCTTGTTGTTGGAAATGCCGAACGAGATCGTGTGGCCGACACGCGGCGCCGTCAGCGATGTCTCGACCAGGCGCACGCAGTCGGCGAAGGAAAGATACGACCACAGCATGCGGCGGTCGACCGGCTCGGGGAAGGACGAGAAGATGCGCAGGCATACCGTCTCGATGCCGAACTTGTCCCAATAGAGCCGGCTGAGGCTTTCGACGAAATTCTTCGACACGCCGTAGAGGCTGTCGGGGCGCACCGGCGCATCGACGCCGATATGCGCCTCGACCTCGTGATAGCCGATGGCATGCACCGAGGACGCATAGATGACGCGCTTCACGCCGTGTTTTCGCGCGCCTTCATAGATGTGGTAGGAGCCGCGTATGCTGGAATCGAGGATGGTCTGCCACTCGCATTCGAGCGGCGCGCCGCCGAAATGCACGATCGCGTCGCAGTCCTTGGTCGCCGCGATCGTCGCCTCCATGTCGGCGAGATCGAAGACCGCTTCTTCCTCGTGAGGCGCGAGGTCGCCGAACGGCTCGCGTCCTGCCAGGCGGATCTTGCTGGCCAGCGGCACCAGCCCCTTGCGCAGCTGGGAGCCGAGCCGGCCGGCGGCACCGGTGATCAGGATACGTTCGTAGTGCGGCATCGTTTACTCCACTTGCGCGATGGCGGCATTGATCCGCGCAATCGCCTCGGTCAGCACCTCTTCGCTGGTCGCGGTCGAGATGCGGAAATAGGGTGACAGTCCATAGGCGACGCCCGGCACCGACGCCACACGTCCGTCGTTGAGAAGATAGTTCGCCACAGCCACATCGTCCTCCAGCACGACACCCTTGGGCGTCTTGCGGCCGATCAAGCTGGCGCAGCCGATATAGGCGTAGAAGGCACCTTCCGGCGGCGAGAGCGTCAGGCCGTTGATCTTGCGGATGCCGTCCACGACCAGGTTCCGGCGCGCCTCGAAGGCCTTGCGGAAGCGCGCGACCTCGTCCTGCGGGCCGTTGAGAGCGGCGACGGTCGCTGCCTGAGCGATCGAGCAGACCGAGGTGCAGGACTGGCTCTGGATCGTCGACATCGCCTTGACGAGCGGGGCAGGGCCGGCCGCATAGCCGACACGCCAGCCGGTCATCGCATAGGATTTCGAGACGCCGTTGACGATCAGCGTGCGCTCCTTGAGCTCGGGGCATGCCTTGCCGAAGGAAACGAATTCACGCCCGTCGAACAGGATGTGCTCGTAGATCTCGTCGGAAAGCACAAGCACATGCGGGTGCTTTGCCAGCACCGCGCCGAGCGCCTTGAGATCGGATTCTGAATACACCGTGCCGGACGGGTTGCCGGGCATGTTGAGGAAAAGCCACTTCGTCCTCGGCGTGATCGCCTTCTCCAGCAGGGAAGGCGTCAATCGGAAACCTGTAGTCTCAGGGCACTCGACGACGACAGGCGTGCCGCCGAGCAGCTTCACCATTTCGGGATAGGAGACGAAATAGGGCGCGGGCAGGATCGCTTCGTCGCCGGTCTCCAGCGTCGCCATCAGGGCGTTGAAGATGATCTGCTTGGCGCCGTTGGCGACGACGATGTCGTCGGCCGTGTAATCCAGCCCGTTCTCGCGACGGAACTTGCGGGCCACGGCTTCGCGCACCTCGGGAGTGCCGGCAGCGGCGGTGTAGAGCGTCTGGCCGGCCTTGGCCGCGAAATGAGCGGCATCGATGATGTGAAGCGGCGTCGGGAAGTCGGGCTCGCCCAGCCCGAGGTCGATCACGTCGACGCCCTTGGCGCGCAGCGCCTTGGCTGCCTGCGAGGCGGCCATCGAAGCCGAGGGCTTCACCACCGACAGGCGCGAGGCAATATAGCTCATCGGTCGTTCTCCGAAATATATCCCTTGGATCGGTCGTTGGCGCGCGCGGCGGCGCTGCGCTTGGCCGGATCGCCATAGCCGCCGCCGCCCGGCAATTCCAGGATCAGCTTGCGTCCGGCCGGCACATGCTGCCAGCCCTTGGGCCGCATCTTTGTGCCGTCGTCCAGCCTGACGACGCCGGCGACGCCGGGCTTGCCGCCATTGCGTCCACGCGGCGGATGGTTGACGCGGTCGAACATGGCCGAGAAGTCGAATTCGTGGCCGTCGGTCGCGGCGATTTCGATGATCTGCCCGAGGCCGCCGCGGAACTCGCCGTCGCCGCCGGAGTCTGGCCGCAGCTCCTTGCGCCAGATCACGATCGGGCCTGTGTGCTCCGTCGCCTCGATCGGCATCGTGTGGACGCCTGAAGGGAAGGCCGTCGCCGACAAGCCGTCGAGCTCGGGGCGAGCGCCCATGCCGCCGGAGTTGAACATCAGCACTTCGGCGCGGCGGCCGGTGCCGCCGGCGACCGGCCGCGCCGAGATGTGGATGTTCCACAGCGCGCCGGCGCCTTCGGCGAGGATTTTTCCGGGCAACGCCTTGGAGAATGCCCCCAGCACCAGATCGGGAACCATGTGGCCGAAGATGTGTCTGAGCGCCACCGGCGCCGGCCGCACGGCGTTGAGGATGTTGACCGGCGACGAGACGGTGAAGAAGGTGAGCGAGGCGGCATTGTTGGGAATGTCGGGCGCCACCATGCATTTCAGCGCATAGCAGGCATAGGCCTTGCTGTAGATGATCGGGCAGTTGATGCCCCAGCGGCTCATCGGGTCGGTGCCGGTGAAATCGACCTCGACATGGTCGTCTCGGACCGAAACCGTGGCTGCGAGCTTGACCGGCGCGTCGTAACCGTCGGTCACCAGCTCGTTCGACCAGCTTCCCTTGGGCAGCGCCTCGATGCGTTCGAGCATGGCGTCACGGGTGCGCGAGAAGATGAACTCGCCGAGACCTTCGAGCGAGGTCAGTCCGATCTCCTTCATCATGTCGACGAGGCGGCGATGGCCGACTTCGTTGCACGCGGCGAGCGAATAGAAATCGCCGACCACCTGGTTCGGCTCGCGGACATTGGCGCGCAGGATCCGGACGAGGTCGAGATTGACCTTGCCCTTCTCGGCGAACTTCATAATCGGGATCTGGATGCCTTCCTCATAGACCGACTTGCCGTCGGCGCCGAAGCCGCGCCCACCGACATCGACGACATGCGCCGTGCAGGCGAAGAAGGCCACGAGCTCGCCGTTCAGGAAGGACGGCGATACCATGGTGATGTCGTGCAGGTGACCCGTGCCCTGCCAGGGGTCGTTGGTGACGTAGGTATCGCCCTCGAACATTTGATCGCGCGGGATCTCGTTCATGAAATGCAGCACGGCTTCGGCCATGGTGTTGACATGGCCGGGCGTGCCGGTGACCGCCTGCGCCAGCATCTGGCCGTGCGGGTCGAACACGCCCGCCGACAGGTCGCCGGACTCGCGCACCGATGTCGAGAAGGCGGTGCGCAGCAAGGTGAGCGCCTGTTCCTCGACCACCGAGATCAACCGGTTCCACATGACCTGCATGCGGATTTCGCCAATATCGCTCATACCTGGCTGCCTTTGCGGATCAGGAGGATAGCGCCGTCGCTCTGGACAACGGCGTCGAAGCTCGTGGTTACGGCGGTGGAGGTCTCGCGCTCGACAATGACGGCCGGGCCTGCCACGCGGTCGCCCGCGCAGAGCGCATCGCGCTCGATGATGCCGTAGCTGCGCTGTGCGCCGCTGACCGGATCGAACACCTCGCGCATCGTTGTCGGCTCGTTGGTCTTCTTGCCGGCGGTGAGCTCGTGCCTCGTAACGGCAGGCCGAACGTCCGTTGCCTTGACCGACCAGGTGACGATTTCGATCTCCAGCCCGTCGAGCCCTTCGATGGCGCGGCCGAAGAAGCGCTGGTAGTTCTCCTCGAACAGCTCTTTCAGCTTGGCGACGGCGTCGTCGCCGAACGGCTCGTCCGCCAGCGGCACGGGGATTTCCCAGCCCTGGCCGGCATAGCGCATGAAGGCGGTGATTTCGCAGACGATCTGGCCGCTGGCGCCCGTTCGCACGAAGCCTTCGGCGGAGGCCTTGAGATCGGCGAGCAGGCCGTTGACCTCGGCCGGCTTGAACCGCGACAGGCGCGTGTGCTTCGAGGCCAGCGCCTCGTAGCCGAACGGAGCCTTGAGGAAGCCGATCGCCGAGCCGACGCCGGCCCCCCTCGGCACGATGCACTGGTCGATGCCGAGCTTTTCGCAGAGCCTTGCCGCGTGAAGCGGCGCGGCGCCGCCAAAGGCGATCATCAGATTGTCGGAGATATTCTTGCCGTTCTCCACGGCATGGACGCGGGCGGCGTTGGCCATGTTCTCGTCCACCACCTCGCAGATGCCGAAGGCGGTCGACATTGCATTCAGCGACAGGCGCTCGCCGACATCGCGCAGGACGGCCTGCTCGGAGGCGGCCGTGTCGAGCCTGATCGCGCCGCCGGCGAAATTGTCGGGGTCGAGCTTGCCGAGTACGAGGTCGGCGTCGGTGATCGCCGGGCGCTTGCCGCCGCGGCCGTAGCAGGCTGGACCCGGTTCCGAGCCGGCGCTTTCCGGTCCGGTCTGGATGCGGCCCATGGCGTCGACCCAGGCGATGGAGCCGCCGCCGGCGCCGATCTCGATCATCTCGATCACGGGAATAGAGATCGGCATGCCCGAGCCCTTCGTGAAGCGATAGGTGCGCGCCACTTCGAAGGTTCTCGCCGTGCGCGGCGCATAGTCCTCGATCAAGCAGATTTTTGCCGTCGTTCCGCCCATGTCGTAGGAGACGACCCTTTCCAGGCCGAAGCGCCTCGCGATGTCGGCCGCGAAGATGGCGCCGCCAGCAGGTCCGGACTCGACCAGCCGCACCGGGAATTCCGACGCGGTTTCCACCGAGATCAGGCCGCCGCCGGAATGGATCATGAAGACCGGACACGCGGCGCCCATCTGCTTCAGGCGCGTCTGCAGGCGGGCGAGATAGTCGGCCATTTGCGGCCGCACGTAGGCGTTGGCGCAGACCGTGTTGAAGCGCTCGAACTCGCGCATCTGCGGCGAGACTTCAGCGCTGATCGAAATCGGGATGCTGAGCTTGCGCGACAAGATCTCGCGGGCTCGGCGCTCGTGATCGGGGTTTGCATAGGCATGGATGAAGCCGATCGCCACCGAGCCGAAGCCGCCAGCCGCGATCCGATCAGCGATCTCTTCCAGCGCGGCCTCGTCGAGCGGGTGCAGCTCCTGGCCTTCGGCGCCGATGCGGCCCTTGACGGTGAAGCGGTCCTCGCGTGGGATCAGCGGCGTCGGCAGTTGCAGGTTGAGATCGTACTGCTCGAAGCGGTTCTCGGTCCGCATCTCGATCACGTCGCGGAACCCTTCCGTCGTGACCAGCGCGGTCTTGGCGCCGCGCCGCTCGATCAGCGCGTTGGTCGCGAGCGTCGTGCCGTGGATGATGATGCCGATTTCGGCGGGCGCGATTCCAGCGTCGCGGGTGACGATGGCGATGCCGTCGAGGATCGCCTGCTCGGGCGCCGCATAGTTGGTCAGCACCTTGGTCGAGAACATCGTTCCGCGCACGTCGAGGGCGATGTCAGTGAAGGTGCCGCCGATGTCCGCGCCGAGGCGGATGTCGTCAGTTCTGGAGGTCATGCCTTGGCCTTCTGGGAAGCGAGCGCGGCGTCGCGCATCTGGGAGAGGGTCTGCCGGGGCGTGAGCGCTTCGGGCGAGATGGCGATGTCGAGGACGGCGCCGGTCGCGGACCTCCGCGCCCGCTCGAACGCCGCTGCGAAATCCTGCGTCGCCTCGACGCGCTCGGCGTGGAAGCCATAGGCCTTGGCCAGCGCCACGAAGTCGGGATTCTGGAGCGAGGTTCCGGAGACACGAGCCGGATAATTGCGTTCCTGATGCGCTCGGATGGTGCCGTAAATGCCGTTGTTGAGGATCAGCACGACCGGTCGCGCGCCGGCCTGCATGGCGGTGCCGAGCTCCTGGCAGTTCATCTGGAAGTCGCCGTCGCCGGCAAAGCAGACGACCGTGCGCTGCGGGTATGCGACCTTCGCCGCGATTGCCGCCGGCAGGCCATAGCCCATGGCGCCGGATTGCGGGGCAAGCAGGCGCGCCTCCGGCCCGAATTTGAAAAACTTGTTCGGCCACACCGTGAAATTGCCGGCGCCGTTGGTGAGGATGACATCGGCGGGCAAGGTCTCGCGCAGCCAGGCGCTGACCGTGACCATGTCGACCGGGCCAGGCTGGACGGGCGCGGAGAAGGTGCCTCCATAGGCCTTGCGCGCCGCCGCGCGCCAATCGGCCCAGGCGCCCTTGACCGGGGTGAGCGCCCTGGCGAATGCGTTCGGGCCGGCATGGATGCCGATCGTCGGCACATAGATCTTGCCGATCTCGCGGTCGGAGCCGTGGACGTGGATCAGCTTCTGACGCGGCACGGGAACTTGCAGCAACGTGTAGCCGTCTGTCGTCATCTCGCCGAAGCGGACATTGACCGCCAAGATCACATCCGCGTCGCGGATCAGGTTTTTCACATGCGGCACCATGCCGACGCCGGCCTCGCCGACGAAGACCGGCGAATGATTGTCGAACCGGTCCTGATAGCGGAAAGCGGCGACGACGGGGATATCGGAGGCCTCGGCGAAGGACTGGAGCGCGGCGCGTCCTTCCGCCGTCCAGTTGGCGCCGCCCATGAGCAGGACCGGTCTCTCGGCCGCCGCCAGCATCCTGAGCGCCGCAGCAGTCGCCTCCTGTGCCGGCGCCGGCTCGAAGATCGACGACGGCCCACTGAGCGGCGCGGCTTCGGTCATGGTGGTCAGCATGTCTTCCGGCAGCGCGACCACGACAGGGCCGGGCCTTCCGGTCAGGGCGGTGGTCCAGGCCCGCGCCACGATCTCGGGCAGGCGCTCGACGTCGTCGATCTCGACAGCCCATTTGGCGACTGTCCCGTACACTGCCCGATAGTCGATCTCCTGGAAGGCCTCGCGCCCCTTCATGTCAGTGCCGACCTGACCGATGAACAGGATCATCGGCGAACTGTCCTGCATGGCGGTATGGACGCCGATGCTGGCATTGGTCACGCCCGGGCCGCGGGTGACGAAGCAGATGCCCGGCGTACCCGTCAGCTTGCCGTAGGCGGAAGCCATGAACGCCGCGCCACCCTCGTTGCGGCAGAGCACATAGTCCAGCGCGCCACGGGTGTCGTGCAGTGCGTCGAGGACGGCGAGATAGCTTTCGCCGGGAACGCCGAAGCTCTTGGTCGCGCCGAGCGCGATCAGGCACTCGACAAGAAGGCGACCGCCATTGCGGACCATGCTTCGACATCCTCTTACGCTGGCGGCAAGCGGACCGAGCTTGCCCTTCGGAACTATACCTGCACTCCGGATGGCAGGGGCGAAATCAAGAAATGCGGTCCATTCGAAAGTTTTTCTTTACTCTGGCGAACGCACCAG
This sequence comes from Mesorhizobium album, assembly GCF_033977205.1. Taxonomy (NCBI): domain Bacteria; kingdom Pseudomonadati; phylum Pseudomonadota; class Alphaproteobacteria; order Hyphomicrobiales; family Phyllobacteriaceae; genus Mesorhizobium; species Mesorhizobium album. Next base: position 253,819 of record NZ_JAVIIW010000002.1, read on the forward strand.
TACGCCGGGATTCATTGTGCCCCGCGGATCGAACGCACGTTTCAGCCTGGCCATCAATTCCCGCTCTACAATGCTGCGGTTTTGATCCGCCATGGCGATCTTGGCGCGGCCAAGCCCATGCTCTGCCGCGAAGCTGCCGCCCATTTCGGTAGCTAAAGATGCCAGTGCCTCGGCGAACACTCCAGCCTTACCGTCGAAATCGGCGCGGCCTTCCGGCGGCGACAGATTGTAGTGGATGTTGCCGTCGCCGAGATGCCCGAACGGGTTGATCCGCACGCCGGGCAGGATGTCGTCACAGATCTTCGCGCCGGCCTCGATGAAGCGCGCGATGGCGCCCGGCGGCACTGCGATATCGTGCTTCAGTTGCTCGCCTTCCAGCCGCTGCCCCTCGGGTTGTTCCTCGCGCAGGCGCCAGAACTGAGCCCGCTGCGCGCCGGAGGTCGCGAGCGCGCCATCCACCACCAAGCCTTGCTCCATGCCCCATTCCAGCGCCGAAGCCAGGATCTCGTCCAGCGGAACCCGGGTCGAGCCCGATGCCAGCTCGACGAGCAGGTAGACGTCGCCCCGTGTCTCCAACTGGTAGGCGAGGTCGGGCAGGTGCTTGAGCGCCAGCGCCAGGCCGACATCGGAGAAGAATTCGAGCCCGGCAAGGAATTCTCCGGCCTCGCCGCGCAGGAAGGCGCCGAACGAGACGGCAGCGGCGAAGTCGGACATCACCAGAAGCGCGCTCGCCTGTTGACGAGGTGGGGGATAGAGCCTGAGCACCGCGCGCGTGACAATGCCGAGCGTGCCTTCGGTGCCACAGAACAGCTTGCGCAGCTGATAGCCGGCATTGTCCTTCTGCACAGCTCGAAGACCATCCCACACCGCGCCGTCCGGCATCACGACCTCCAGGCCGAGCACAAGGTCCTGCATCATGCCGTAGCGAAACGCCTGGCTGCCGCCGGCATTGGTGCCGATCAGGCCGCCGATCCTGGCGCTGCCTTCGGCGCCGAGATGCATCGGGAACATCAGGCCTCGCGGCTCCAGCGCTTCATGCAGCGCGGCGAGCACGACGCCCGCTTCGACCGTTATTGATCCACTATCCCGGTCCGGTTCGCCGATCGCCGTCATGCGCGAAAGCGAGACGATCACCGCGTTCGGCTGATTGGCGACCGCGCCGCCGCACAGGCCGGTGTTTCCGCCTTGCGGGATCACCGCCAAGCCTGCCTCCCGGCATGCCTTGACGACTGCCGCAACTTCAGTGGTGCTCGCGGGCCTGGCAACGCCCAGAGGCGCGACGCCATAGCGGTTCAGCCAGTCGCGCTGGTAAGGTTCGGCGTCGGTGCCCGAAAGCCAGCCTTTCGGCCCGAGAATTGCCTGCAATGCACTAACGGGATCAGCCATCGGGATACCGGAGATGTAGTGATGAGCCGCGTATAGACAGCAGTGCCGCCCGGCTCAATGACCCAGCACCTGCGACAGGAACTGCCGCGTGCGCTCGTTGCCGCAAGAGGTGAAGAACTCCTCCGGCGGCGCCTCCTCGACGATCTCGCCGCCATCCATGAAGATCACCCGGTCGGCGGCGCGACGGGCGAAGCCCATCTCATGCGTGACGCAGATCATCGTCATGCCTTCTGAGGCAAGGGTCACCATGACGTCCAGCACCTCCGCGATCATTTCCGGGTCGAGCGCCGAGGTCGGCTCGTCGAACAGCATGATCTGAGGCTGCATGCAGAGCGCACGGGCGATCGCCACGCGCTGCTGCTGGCCGCCGGAGAGCTGTCCGGGGAACTTCATCGCCTGCTCGGGAATGCGCACCTTCTCCAGATACCGCCGGGCCGTCGCCTCGGCTTCCGCGCGCGGCCGCTTGCGCACGATCATTGGTGCGATCATGCAGTTCTCCAGCACCGTCATATGCGGGAACAGGTTGAAGTGCTGGAACACCATACCGACTTCGCGCCTGATCTCGTCGATGTTGCCGACATCGTCGTTGAGCTCGGTGCCGAGCACCGTGATGCGGCCGCCATTGTGCTGTTCGAGCCGGTTGATGCAGCGGATCATGGTCGACTTGCCCGACCCGGAGGGGCCGCAGATGACGATCCTTTCGCCGCGCTTCACGGAAAGGTTTATCTTCCGCAGCGCGTGGAACGAGCCGTAGTACTTGTCGAGGTTGTCGATATGAACCGCGGTTCCGATTGATTGGGTCGAATTCACTTGCGCGCCTCCATTACCGTTCGCCGACCGACATGCGCCGCTCGAGGAAAGCGCCGTAGCGGGACAGGCTGAAGACAAAGACGAAATAGATGAAAGCAATGAAGGCATAGACCTCGACGTAGGCGAAGCGCCACTCGCCGGTGCCGTAGGCGGCGTTGCCGGAGGCCAGAATCTCGAAAAAGCCGACGATCACCACCAGCGAGGTTTCCTTGAACGAGATGACAAATTGGTTGATCGTTGCCGGCAAAGCGTTGCGCATGGCCTGCGGCAGCAGGATGCGGCCGATGCGCTGCCAGTAGCTCATGCCGAGAGCCATGGCGGCCTCTTCCTGTCCCTTCGGAACGCCCTGCATACCGCCCCTGACGATCTCCGCCTGATAAGCCGAGAAGAACAGGGCCGAGCCGATGATCACCCGGTAGAGCTTGTCGCCCTGCAGCCATTGCGGCAGCGCGAAGGGCAGCACCACGGCGAAGGTGAAGAGGATCGAGATCAACGGCAGCGAGCGGACCGCATCGATGATGAGGCCGGTGGTCCTGGATATCCAGGGCAACTCGGAGCGGCGCAGCAAGGCCAGGCAGATCGCCAGCGGGAAGCCGATCAGGCAGGTGGTGACGAAGATGAAGAGGGTGAGGGCCAGCCCGCCCCAAGCTTCCTCGCCGACATAGGGCAGGCCAAGCACGCCGCCTTTCATCAGCACGTAGTAGAGGGCGGCTCCGGTTCCCCAAACGAGCGCGATGCGGCGGCCGGTCCAGAAGGCCGGCATGCAACTCAACGCCGTCATCACCACCACGGTGACGCAGGCGAGCGCCGAGCGCCATTGCTCCTCGAAGGGATAGAGGCCGAACAGGATGATGCGCCACCTGGCGGCGATGACCGACCAGCAGGCTCCGGCCGCCGCCTGGCAGGCCTCAGGTCCGCCGGCCGTGGTGAAGACGGCCGAAAAGACCGCCCAGTTGAGCAGCTTCCAGAGGACGAAAACCATGATCGCCAGGGAGGCCAGCGACAACAGCGCCTGAAGCGGTGTCGCGAAGAAGCGCCGCCTCAGATCCTCGATCCTGCCCGGGGCAGGTGGAGCGACAACGACCATCTCCATGTCTCACCCCCTCAGTTGATTGCCCTTGAGGGCAATGGCCTTGTTTATGCGGTTGAATACGGCGGCGAGGCTGAGATTGATGACGAGGAAGCCCGCCATCAGGATGCCGATCGCTTCCAGCGTCTGGCCGGAGTGATTGATGGTCAGCGCCACGATCATGAAGAAGTCGGTGAAACCCACCGCAATGCCCATGGTCGTCGCCTTCATCAGCCAGACATACTGGTTGGCGAGGATCGGCAGCATGGCGCGCAGCGCCAGCGGCAGCCGCACCAGTGTGAAGACGCGCCAGGGGCTGAGCCCCAGCGAAAGTGCGGCCTCCATTTGCCCCTTGCCGACAGCCTTGAAGCCGCCGCGCACGATCTCGGCGATGTAGGAGCCGCCATAGATCGCGATTGCCACTGCCAGCGCGGAAAACTCCGGCGGAATGCGCAGGCCGCCCTTGAGGTTGAGGCCTTGCAAGGCGGGGAAGTCGAGGAGCGGCAGGTCCGGCAGGCGACCAAGCGCCAGGATGACGGCGGCGGTTGTCAGCGCCGTCGCTGCCGCGGTGAGTTGAATGCCGAGCCGCTCACCGAGTGGTTGGCTAAGGCGGGAGGTCCGGCCCAGCCAGACCGGAAGCGCGATTGCCGCGATCACGGTAAGTATTGCCGCAGCAAACGCAACGCCGCCGACATTGGGGATCGGCACGTAGAGGCCGCGGCTGGTCAGGAGCATGCCAAGCGCCTGATGCGCGGCGCGCGGTGTCGGCAGATGCGTGATGACCGCGTACCAGAAGAAGACCTGGAGGATCAGCGGGATGTTGCGGAAGATGTCGACATAGGTGCGGCCCAACAACTGGGCGAGCTCGTTCGACGAGGTTCTCGCCAGGCCGATGATCGTCCCGACGATGGTCGCCAGCATCAGCCCGACGCTTCCCAAGAAAAGCGTGTTGATGACACCGATGAGGAAGTACCACCAATAGGGATCGGTTGGAGCGGCCGGCAGGAGCGAGAAGCTGACATCCCAGCCCGTCGACTTGAACAGGAAGTCGAAGCCGGAGGTGATGCCTTGCTGCGCAAGGTTCTGTCGCGCGATCAAGGCGCAAGCGAGCACCAGCGCGGCAAGCGAGCCGACATAAAGGACCTGCAGCAGCGTGTTGCGGACCCTCTGATATCTCAGCAGGCTGACCATCATGGTCTTCCCCGAATTGTCGCCGGCTCCGCCGGGCGATGCCAGGCGGAGCCTAAAGCGCGAGAGGTTTAGAAGCGGATCAGTCGATCACCAGCGGGAACAGGACGCCGCCATTGTTCCACAGGTTGGTGAGCTCGCGATCCATCTTGTAGGGCGAGTCCTTGCCGAGATCGCGCTCGAAGATCTCGCCGTAATTGCCGACCTTCTTGATCACGTTGTAGGCCCAGTCGTCGGAAAGCCCGAGGCCCTTGCCCATGCCCGGCGTGGCGCCGAGGAACTTGGCGACCTGCGGCGAGGTCGGCTTGTCCTTGATCTCGTCGACATTCTTGGAGGTGATGCCCTCCTGCTCGGCAAAGATCAGCGCGCTGAGCGTCCAGTTGGCGATATCGACCCAGTTGTCGTCGCCCTGCCGCATGATCATGACTTCGGGCTCGACCGCGAGCACGTCGGGCAGGATGACATGGTCCTCGACCTTGCTCTTGGCGATGCGGGCAATGGCGAGCGTGGGGCCCCACTGCGCATAGAGGTCGCAGCGTCCAGAGAAGTAAGCCTGCTCCAGCTCCTCGGTCTTTTCGATGACCACGGGCTCGAGCTTTATCCCGATCTTCTGCGCGTAAGCGGCGACCTGCTGCTCCTGCGAAGTGCCGGCGGGGATGCAGATCGTGCCGCCATTGGCGTCCTTGAGCGACTTCAGGTTGAGCTCCTTGTGCGCCATCACCTTGGTCGTGCCGAGGTAATAGGACGTGGAGAATTGCAGGCCGAGCTCGGTGTCGCGGCTGAGCGTGCCGCCCGACGCCTTGATGATGATGTCGACGTCGCCCGACTGGAGCGACGGCCAGCGCTGCGCCCAGCTGATCGGCACGATCTTCAGCTTTGCCGGATCGCCGAACACAGCCGTGGCTACCGCCTTGCAGAGGTCGATGTCCATGCCCTTCCAGGTGCCCTTGTTGTCCACCTCGGCGAAGCCGAGATAGGAGCCGTCGTGACCGGTGCAGTTGAGCACGCCGCGCGCCTTGACGGTTTCGAGCGTCTTGCCGCCGGCGGCCTCGGCCGGCGCCGCGAAATGAACCAGGCCAAGGGCCATGGCTGCGGCCCCCCATTTCATCATTTTCATGTTTGTTGTCTCCACTGTTGAGGTTCACTTGTTCTTGTTGTTGGGGGTCCGAAACAGGCTTCGGACCCCGGTGGCGAAGCCGCTCCTAGTCGGAGAGCGGGGTCGGTTTCGGCAGAGAGAGCTTGAGGTCGCTTCCCCAATCCTGCTGGACGAGCCAGCGATGCAGGGCAGCCACCGCCTTCACGCGCAGATGCCCGCGCGGCATGACGAGGTAGAAGCCCGGCACTTCCTCGGGCTTCATGTTCGAAAGAGCGTCGCGACCAAGCGGCGCGACCAACGCGCCGGACCGCAAATCCTCCTCGGCGTCGATGACCGAGACCAAGCCCACGCCGATGCCCTGGAGCGTCGCGCGGCGCATGGTGGCCGCGTCGTCGAAGCCGATACTGCGGTCGCCCTGCGTCTGCTCGACGGCGAGATGACGCAATATGTCCGGCCACAGCCGCTTCGACTTGACGGTGTCGAGCAGCGTGAACCGCGTCAGGTCCTGCGCCGACTTGATCTTCTCGCCGATCGCCGGGGTGCAGCAGATGATCTTCGGATCCGGCACCAGCAGCGTGGTCTCATAGTCCGGCCAGTTGCCGTAGCCCCACTGCACCGTCATATCGATGTCGTCCCGTCCAAAATCGGGCAGGTCGACCATCGTCGTCAGGCGGAGATCAGCGCCTGGCAGGATCTCGCGGAATAGGGAAAGTCGCGGCAGCAGGTAGTGCGTGGCGAAATAGGGGCTTGCATTGAGATTGATGCGGTCGCGGTAGTTCGACTTGGTGACGCGGCGAACGCCTTCGGAAAACTCATCGAAGCCGGCCTTGACGTAGTGCGAGAGTAGGATCGCCGACTCGGTCAGCTCGATCGACCGGCCCTTGCGCTCGAACAGCGTCACCTGGAGCGTGTCTTCCAGCAGCTTGATCTGCTGTCCGACGGCCTGCGGCGTCACCAAAAGCTCGTCGGCGGCCTGGCGGAAACTCTTGTGCTGCACCACGGCATGGAAGACGCGCAGCGCATTCAACGAAGGAAGGCGAAGCTTGCCGGTCATCGTGAAGTCCGCCTCCTTTGCTTCGAGACTCCGTTGATCATGCACTGCCGTGTTTCAGTCGCCGCCGGCTTCCGAAATTGGCTACGCGTATATGTAACCGCCTGAGACGATTACGTTTTCCCCGGTCATGTAGGTGTTCTTGGGTCCGCCGGTCATCAGCACCCATTCGGCGATTTCCGTCGGCTCGGCGCCACGGCCGAGCGGACTTGCCTTGGCGAGTTCCTCCAGGAAGCCGAGGGCTTTTGCCTTCTCGGTAGCCATGCCGGCCGGCGCCACGGAATTCACCAGGATCCCGTCCTTGGCGACGTAATGGGCAAAGGAGCGCGTGAGGCTGACGACGGCGGCCTTGGTCGCCGCATAATGGGCGTTCTGCGGATGCGCCTTGAAGGCATCGACGGAGGTCAGATTGACGATCCGCCCGCGCACATGGGCTTTCGGCTCCTGCGACTGCATGTGGCGCACGGCCGCCACCATCATGTGGTAGGTGCCCTTGATGTTGATGCCGTTGGAGGCGTCCCACTCGGCGTCGGTGATCTCGAGGAGCGGGCGGCGGGGATAGATCGCGGCGCAGTTGATCAGCGTGTCGATGCGCCCGAGCTTCGCGGCGATTGCGTCGAAAGCGGCGTGGCATTGAGGGCCGACCTGGATGTCGCAAGCGGCGGCCGCGGTCGGCAGGCCCTTCGCCTTCGCCGGTCCAAGCGCGGCCTCGGCGGCTTCCTGGTTAATGTCGATGATGCCGATCTTAGCTGCCCCGGCTTCAACGGCCATCCGCGCCAGAAGTGCACCAAGGCCGGCGCCGCCGCCAACGATCAGAATCGAAAGATCTTTCATACTATTTCCCTTGCTTGCTTCCGCTCGGCGTTGTCGGCCGGGTCGGCATGATGTCGAAACGGGTGACGTCGGCCCATGCGGGGAGCGCCAGCAGGGCGACGACCATTTTGGCCACGTCGTCTGGCTGAACGGCGACATTGCCGGCATACATCGCTGCCCGCGCCTCGGCGTCGAGTATGTCCTTGTAAAGCTGCGTCTCGACGCGGCCGGGCACGATCTCGGTCACGCGAATGCCGAATTGCGAGAGGTCGGCGCGCAAGGCGGCGGCAAAGCCAGCGATTGCCGCCTTGGTGGCCGAATAGACGGCTACATTGGGGAAGGCCGCGTGGGCGGCGGAGGAACCGGTGAAGAGGATATGTCCCGACTGCCGCTCGCGCATCTGCGGCACGACGAGGCGGGTAAGCAGGATTGCCGCGCTGAGGTTCACTTCGAGAGTGGTGTCGATATCGGCGATCTTCATGTCGGCGAAGTTGCTGAGCGGCGGCATGATGCCGGCATTGTTGATCAGCACATCGATGGTGAGATCCGCCACCACGGACTCCAGCGCCTCGCGGTCGGTGACGTCGACGGCGATCGGCACGATGCCAGGACGCTCGGCCTGCAGTTCCTTCAGCGCGGCTTGGCTGCGGCCGACCGCATAGACATCGTAGCCGGCGTCGCTCAAGGCGATGGCGATCGCCCGCCCTATGCCGCTCGTCGCACCTGTGATGAAGGCTGTCGTCACCTTGGCTTCCCCGATTGCGGCTTCCCCGATTGCCTGGCGTCAGTTTGCGGCCTCGGCCGATGCCGCGAAACCAAGAAAAGCAGCAAAAAGGAAAGATAAACTTTCGAAAGCCTTTCCTGCATCTGAAACGTTCCACGCTGTCGGCACGTTCCCCAGGGCGGCAAACCAAAGGAAAACAATGCTTTCAGTGCGCAAGAAAGGATTCCCGCCGGCCGGTGGACAAAAAACATGGCTTTCGCAATCGCCTGTTGGCCTGCCTCCGGCGTTGGCGTTCAGGGTTGCAAGTCGGCGCGGCTTATCCGTCCGTCGGCACGGGCCTTTTCATCTTGGTGAAAAGAGAGGCCGCAGCGGCCTTTTGCTCAGCGTTCGTCGCTTCGACGCCCGAGGCTCTCGCCAGGGCGCGCACGCGTCCCAGGCTGTTGTGCAGATGCTTGCGCATGGCCTGGCGGGCCTTGCCTGCGTCCTGCCTTTCGATGGCATCGACGATGGCTTTGTGCTCACTGTGGATGCGCGCGTAATAACTGTCCTTGAGCGCCGGCTCGACCACATAGCCGAGTTGGAAGCGCGGCACGATCGTCGGCCCGAGATAGGCGAGGAAGCCGTGGATGAACTCGTTGCGCGCCGCCTTGGCGATCGCGAGGTGGAAATCGTAGTCGTAGTGGATCTGGACGGCGGCGGGGTCGGCCTGCTGCGCGTCGATCTCGTCCATCATCGATCGGATATCGCTGGCCTCCTTGTCGGTCCGCCGTTCCGCGCAGAGCCCGGCGGATTCCACCTCGACGCTCAATCTGAGTTCGAGCAAAGCGATGGTTTCCGGCAAGGTTCTCAGTGCCTCGTCCGGGATCGAGAAATTGCGCGGCGCAGGCGTTTCGCTGACGAACATGCCGCGTCCCTGCTGCGGCACCACCATGCCTTCCGAGCGCAGGCGTGCCACCGCTTCGCGCACGACGGTGCGGCTGACATCATATTCGGCGCAAAGCTCCGCCTCGGTCGGCAATTGTGCGCCGGGCTGCAACTGACCGGAGCGGATCTTTTCGGCCAGGCTCTCCGCCACGACGGTGGAAAGCGGCTTGCGCTTCGTCATTGAGGTCCTTCCGTTCAAGTTCAGATTCGGGATGATGCCCGAACCGGCAAGACCATTCAAACCGCCGCGGTGACGATGAGCTCGACCAGCATGCCGGGCCTGGCCATGCGCCCTTCGCCGGACGAACGCGCCGGTGCGTGCTCTTTCGGCATCCAGGCGTCCCAGACCCCGTTGACCTCGTCGAAGTCCCGCACGTCGTCCAGCCACATCTGAACGTGAAGAATGCGGGTCTTGTCGGTGCCGGCCTTGGCGAGCAGCGCGTCGACCTTGGCGAGCACCTCGCGCATCTGGTCGGCTGCGGACTGGCCCGGCCTGGCGACCTGGCCGGTGAGGTAGAGCGTGCCGTTATGGATGACACCGTGATGGATTCGGGTGTCGAAGTCGAAGCGCTGGATATCGCTCACGGTATTTCTCTCAGATTGCCGGTTTCTGGCGGATGGGATTGCCCTGCAGATACTGCGCGTATGGCGCTTGCACGAGCCAGCCTGCATCGACGGGAAGGGTGACGCCGGTGATCGACGCGGCGCGGTCTGAACATAGGAACAAGGCCGCCTCAGCGACATCGCGCGGCTCGACGAAGCGGCGCAGCGCGGTGGTGGCCTGGATCGCTTGCGGGTTGCGCTCGCCCTTGGCGATTTTGGCCTTGAGCCCATCGGACAGCGTGTAGCCCGGCGCCACGGCGTTCACGCGAACCCCATGCGGGCCGAGCTCGGCCGCAAGCATTTGGGTGAGCGCCAGCACCGCGTGCTTCCCCGGCGTATAAGCCGGCAATGACAGCGGCGCGAAAGACGCGAGGGAGCCGACATTGAGGATCGCGCCTCGCCCGGCCGCGGACATCAACCGGCCGAACACCTGGCAGCCAAGCAGCGTGCCGCGATAATTGATCCGCCATATCTGCTCGTCTTCGGCGAGATCCTGGTCGAGCACATGCTTGCCGCTCTGCAGGATGCCGGCGCAATTGACCACGACATGGGGCGTGCCGTACGCATCGCTGACGGTTTGCGACAGCGCTTCGACGGAGGTGGGGTCGGCGACATCGGTCTGGACAAAGAGGGCACGCGGCGCGCCGGCATTCTCGCAGGCACCAGCTGCTTCCTTGCCTCTCACTGCATCCCGGCCGGCGACGACCACTTGATAGCCGTCCTCGGCGAAGCGCAGCGCGATGGCGCGTCCGATGCCGGAGGTGCCGCCAATGACGACGGCGGTGGATGCGTCAGCCATGGCGGCGGTCCTTCCGCTCGATGTCGAAGAATTCGGACATGGCCTCGACCTGGAAATCCATCATCGGGCGGCCGGGCTGGATACGGCAGCCGATCTCTTTCGCCGCCTTGAGCAGGGCCGTCTCGGCCGGCTCCATGATGATGTCGACCACGGTCATCCCCGGAGTCAGCTTGCTCACGTCCATCGGCAGCGGATCGCTGGCCTTCAGGCCGGACGGCGTCGCGTTGATCGCCATATCCATTCCGGACGGATCGGGATCTGCGACCTCGATGCGGCAATTGGGGAAAGACTTGCTGACCAGCGATGCGAGTTTTTGGGCGCGATCTCTGTCGATGTCGGCGAGGCGAATCTCCGCCGCGCCTTCTTCGGCCAGGCAGTAGGTCAGCGATGACCCGGCGCCGCCGGCGCCAACCTGGAGGATACGCTTGCCGGCGATTCGGTGTCCGCCTGCCTTCAGCCCATCGATGAAGCCGACGCCGTCGAAATTGTCGGCATACCAGGTGCCGTCCGCCTGCCGACGCACCGAATTTGCGCTCTGCACACGCGCTGCGCGGTCGTGCGCCGCGGCGCATTTATGGTAGACCGCCGTCTTGTAGGGCACCGAGATGATGACGCCGCGGATATTCTCGGCCGCCGTGATGCCGGCCCAGAAAGTGTCGAAATCTTCCGGACGGCAGCTCAGCGGCACCATCAGGCTGTCGAGCCCCTTCTGCTCGAAGATCTCGTTGAAGATACCAGGGCTCTTAGCATGGCCCACGGGATGGGCCAGCATGACGAAGACATCGGCCTTGCCGGTTCCGCGCATCGGTTCAGTTCCTTTCCTTTGACAGTTCATGGTCGCTCAAGATCTCGAGTGCTCGGACGAGGGACGAATGGTCGGCTTCCGGGCCGCCCGGTCGGGACGAACAGGCATTCATCAGCTGCTGCGCCGTTGCCGTGTTCGGCAGGGCGACGCCAAGCGCGCGGGCGCTTTCGAGCGCGAGATTGAGGTCCTTCTGGTGCAGCCGGACGCGGAAGCCTGGCGCGAAGCTGCGGGAAATCATGCGCTCGCCATGCACTTCGAGCACGCGCGAAGAGGCGAAGCCTCCCATCAGCGCGCCGCGCACCTTGGCAGGGTCGCAACCCGCCTTACTGGCGAAGACAAGCGCCTCGGCGACGGCCTCGATGTTGAGCGCGACGATGATCTGGTTGGCGATCTTGCAGGTCTGGCCGGCGCCGTTCTTTTCGCCGATCAGGGTGATGTTCTTGCCGAGCTTCTCAAAGATCGGCAGCGCCCGCTCGAACTCGGCGGTAGGACCGCCGACCATGATGGTGAGGCTCGCCGCCTTGGCGCCGACCTCTCCACCGGAGACCGGCGCATCGAGATAACCGGCCCCGGCATCCCTGAACTTCGCCGCGAACTCGGCGGTGGCGATCGGGCTGATCGAGCTCATGTCGATGACAAGCTTGCCGGCCGAGATTCCTTCGAGCACGCCGTTCCGTCCGAGCAGGACGCGCTCCACGTCGGGCGTGTCGGGCAGCATGGTGATGACGATTTCGCAGGTTCGGGCCACTTCGGCGGGAGAGGCGACCACCAAGGCCTTCAGGTCTTCAGGCAGAGGCGAGCGGTTCAGGACCGTGACGATCTCATGCCCGGCATCGGCGAGATGCCGCGCCATCGGCGCGCCCATGACGCCAAGTCCGATGAAGCCAATTCTCATGTGCAACTCCCTTCCGGCATCAGAGCGCCTTGCAGCTCAAGTTAGACATATGATATAGGACATCATACAAATTTCAATGCACGTTCTTCAATGGAGGCCGATCGCAAATGCAGGAGCGCATCAATTCGCTGAAGGCCACCGTTCAGGCCGGCCAGCCTCACATCGGCATCTGGTGTTCGCTGGCCTCAACGCTCACCACCGAGATCGTGGCGGGGTCCGGAGCTGGCTGGCTGCTGATCGACGGCGAGCACAGCCCGAACGATCTGCGCAGCATCATGGCGCAACTGCAGGTCGCGGCGGCGTTCCCCTGCGAGGTGGTGGTGCGCCTGCCGTCGGACGATGCCAACCTGATGAAGCAGGCCCTGGATGTCGGCGCGCGCAGCCTGATGATCCCGAATGTGCGGACGGCCGATCAGGCGCGCAGCATCGTCGCCGCCATGACCTACGCCCCTGGCGGGTTCCGCGGCTTTTCGGTCGGTCACCGTGCCAACGCATTCGGACGCATCGCCGGCTATCACGCAAAGGCGCGCGAGCAGCAGCTGCTCGCCGTGCAGATCGAGGACGGGTCCGGCGTTGACAATGCGGCTGAGATCGCGGCGGTTGAAGGCGTCGACGTTCTTTTCGTCGGGCCCGGCGATCTTTCCACCAATATGGGCGCGATGGGCAATCCCGGCGCCGCCCATGTGCAGGAAGCGATCGCGTCCGTGCGCAAGGCCGCGGCCGCGGCAGGCAAGGCCAGCGGCATCCTGGCTCCGGCGAAGGCCGATGCCGACCGCTATCTCGCCGACGGCTTCACCATGGTCGCCGTCGGCTCCGACCTCGGCCTGCTGGCGCGAGGCTCGGACGCCCTGATCGCGTCGTTCAACCGGTAGAGCGGAGAGACAGTCGTGGCCATCCCCCCTTACAAAGCTCCGTCGCGCAGCGCCTACGACATCGTCATCGTCGGCGGCGCGGTCATTGGCTCGTCGACCGCCTACTGGCTGAGCCAGGCGCTGGGCAACCGCGCTTCGATCCTCGTGGTCGAGCGCGACTCAAGCTACGAGTTTTCCTCGACGGCACTCTCCACCAGCGCCATCCGCCAGCAATATTCCAATCCGATCAACGTGAAGATCAGCCAGTTCGGCATCGAGATCATCCGTGGCTTCCAGGAGCGGATGGCCCCGTTCTACACGAATGAGCCGGCCCCCGATCTAGGCTTCAAGGAACACGGATATCTCTATTGCTGCTCGCCCGAAGGCGTGGAAGCGGCGCGCGAACGGGTCGAACTGCAGCGCAGTCTGGGCGCCCATACGGTCTTCCTTGAGCCGGGCCCGCTGAGGGAACGTTTCCCGTGGCTGAACGTCGACGACCTCGGCGGCGGCTCGTGGGGTGCTCGCGAAGAGGGCTGGTTCGATTCGATGGGCCTGCTCAACGGCTTCCGCCGCGCCGCGCGCGCCAGCGGCGTCGAATATATCGACAATGCCGTGACGGGACTGGATGTCGTTGATGGGCGGGTTGTCTCCGCTCGGCTCGCGACGGGCGAGACAGTCGCTTGCGGAACCTTGGTCAACGCCGCCGGTCCCAGAGCGCAGCAGGTCGCCGCCATGGCCGGGCTGTCGATCCCGGTCGCGCCCTACAAGCGCTACAGCTTCGTCTTTGCCAGCGCCAATCCGATCCCTGGCCGCATGCCCAATGTCATCGACCTTTCCGGCACATTCGTGCGGCCGGAGGGCGAGCTCTTCCTCACCGGCAACACGCCGCAGGGCGACGGCCCGGCCGACTATGACGACTTCGAAATGCATTTCGAGGAGTTCGACGATTATATCTGGCCGGCGCTGTGGCACCGCATTCCGGCCTTCGACGCGCTGAAGGTCCAGACCAGTTGGACCGGCCACTATGAGTACAACATGCTCGACCACAACGGCATCGTCGGCTTCCACCCCGAGGTAAAGAATTTCATGTTCGCCAACGGCTTTTCGGGCCACGGCCTGCAGCAGTCGCCGGCGGTCGGCCGGGCGGTGTCGGAGCTGATCGTTCACGGCGCCTTCCAGACGCTTGACCTGTCGCCGTTCAGCTACGAGCGCATTCCGCGAAACGAACCGTTTCTCGAAGAAGCCGTGATCTGAGCCGGCAGGGAAACCGTGAGATCGGCAGCGACTAGTCGGCAATCTCGGCCTCAAGTGAGGCCATGTCGGACGAGATGGCGAACGACCGGCGAAAACATCTGCTGGCCGATATAGGATCCGGTATTCGCACCTTCGAAGAGCGCCTCGGCGACGGCGCCATCCTCGACCACGGGAATGCCAGCCTGGCGCGCTTGGGCCATTATGTCGTTGGCGGCCCGCCCCTGGCCCTTGCCGACGATCACCGGCACCGGCGTTTCGCCCTTGACGTAACGCAACGCCACGGCCCGGTCACCGGATACGAAGACGATGACCGCATTTTTCACGCCCAACCTCGCGGGTTGCAACACCGCCTCGCGCCGCTGCCGCTGCTGTTCATGGCGGATCAACGGATCTCCTTCGAGATCCTTGTCCTCGCGCTTGTATTCGGTTGTCGTCATGCGCATGTCGCGGAGGAACAGCCAGCGCTGAACCGGAACATCGATCACGCCGATGACGACGAAGGCCAGGCTGGCGGCGATTCCGAGAGGCGTCAGCACGGCCTTGATCATTGGGGCCAGGCATGACGGACCGCAACCAGGCGCATCGAAAAGCGGCTGCAGCCATGTGATCAGCACGAACACGAAGAGGCATGCCAGCAGCACCAGCTTGATCACACCCTTGGCGAACTCGATGACGTTGCGGAGCGACAGGATCTTCTGCAGGCCCTTGGCCGGGTTTATATGATCGAACTGCGGCTTGAGCGGCTCAAATGAGAAGACTGGTCCGAACGTCCCCAGCATGCCGAAGGCCGCGGTGAGAACGACGACGATGCCGACCAGCGGCAGCGTGGCAAGCATCAGCAGCGAGAACGAATGACGGATGGCGCGCAGGCTGACATCCGCGAACGAGCCGTCTGGCACGGTAACGGTCTGCAGGAGTTCCGAGAGGCGCTTGAAGAGCGTCGGCCAGAAAAAATAGAGATAGGCGAGCGCTGCGAAGAAAGTGAAGCCCGAGATGAGGTCGCGGCTCTGCGGGACCTTGCCTTTGCGGCGGGCGTCGCGCAGCTTCTTGTCGGAAGCCGGTAGTTTCTTTTCCTCAGCTTCTTCGGCCATGTTGCAATCTTACCGCACTGGTGTGGTTCCAGTCCGTCGATGCTCTGTGTAAGGTGAGGGCGGGCTTGAATACGGAGAGGTGGATATGCGGTTGCATGTCGTATTCTTGCCAGTCGTCATCACACTGGCGCTGTTCGGTTGCCAGACGACCAAAACCGGCTCGATCAACGCGAAGGCCCAAGCCCCTGCCTCGCAGTCGGATCGGCTGATCAAACTTGCCGACGATATCAATGCGCGCGGGGAAAGTGATACCGCGATAGCGCTCTACCAGCGTGCGGCAGCGATGCCGGACGCCAAGCCGAGCGCGTTCGTCAAGGCGGGCGACGCCTATATGCGGGCGGGATACCCGGCCGATGCCGCCGAAGCCTACCAGGCCGCGCTCGCGAAGGCGCCCAACGACGGCGAAGCGATGCTCGGGCTTGGCTCGGCGATGATAGAGGCGGGCGATATCGAGGCCGGCATGCGCGCGCTCGCCCAGGCAGCACCTTTGGTCAATAGCAGCGCCGCTTACAACCGATTGGGCGTGGCGCAGACATTCGCCGGCCAGACCGCCGAAGCGCAGGCGACCTTCGCCCGGGCATTGAAACTTGCGCCCGGCGATCTCGACGTCGACACCAACATGGCGTTGGCGGCAGCCCTCGAGGACAACTCCGCCACCGCACTGCCGCTGGTGCAGAAGATTGCTGCCGCACCCAACGCGCAATTGCACCATAAGCGCAATGTTGTGATGGTCTACGGACTTCTTGGCCAGGCCGATCAGGTCAAGGCTTCGCCGCCTATCGGCCTGACGACCAAGGAGGTGGCCACTTTGCTCGCGCGCGCCAGAACCATCCGGTCGAAGGGCGGCACGCAGGCCAAAGCCAAGGCGCTCGGCTCCATCCTCGGCTAGAGCAATTCCAGGAAAAGTGTGTAACGGTTTTCCGTCCGGAATTGCGTGAGAACAAAGAGGTGGAGCGGTTCGGCGTTTCCGTGAAACGATGAACCGCTCTAGCGCCTGAGGCGCTCTTTTGCAAAGCCCGCCGCGCAAACAGGTGCCACACTGGCGATGATCGCGCCGGCTCATTGGACGGGAAGCGTCGTTTGCGGCGTTGCCGGCGCGGTGTTGGCGCCGCCAATCGGAGCCTCCTCGCCATCGAGATAACGACGCGCTGCGCGCGCGGTCGGCGCCGCGGCGGCCGGCCCCATGCGACGGCCCTCGACGAGGTCACGCTGGCTTTCGGCCATGCGCTGAAGATTGTAGGCGTTGGCGCAGCCGGCCGGCAGGTGGGAGCCGACGCCTGAGACGATTGTCAGGTCGGTCTTGGCGGCGGGGTTGTCGTCGTCGGCCGGTTCGGCCAGACATGCATTGGGAGCAAGCACGGAGCCGCTGACGCCTTTCTCGGAGCCGCCGGTATCGGTCGAAACATAGCTGTAGCCGGGCGAATAATCCTGCCGCTGTTGCGGGCTGTTCACGCAGCCGGCCAGAAACAGCGCGGGAAGAACGGAGCAGAAAGCGGTGCGCAATGTCATGGTCGTTTCCCGCTATTTGATGATCAGACCCGTCGCCGACGCGTCATTGGCGTGCTTGCGACTGAGGCGCTTGGCTGCCGGACGGTCGAGCGGGGTGGCGAGACTGTCGCGCACCGGCGCCACCAGATAGGGCGTGATCAGGATGACCAGTTCGGTCTCTTCATGCTGGAAGCGCTGCGATTGAAAGAGCGGGCCAAGCACGGGCACATCGCCGAGAACCGGAAATTTTTCCAGGTTGCGCGAGGTCCGCTGCTGGAAAAGGCCCGCGATCGCAAAGGTCTGACCGCTCGCCACTTCGACCGTGGTGTCGGCCTTGCGCACGATGAAGCTCGGCATGGCGAAGCCGTTTGCGCTTACCGACCCGGTATCCGACAGGGAACTGACCTCCGGCTGGACATGAAGCGCGATGCGATTGCGGCCGATCAGCGTGGGGGTGAAACCGAGAGATACGCCAAAGGGCTTGTACTGGACGGTGACGACGTCAGTTCCCTGCGGAATCGGAACCGGAATCTCGCCGCCTGCGAGAAAGCTCGCCGTCTGACCGGAGACCGCCGTCAAGTTCGGCTCGGCCAATATCTTGACGACGCCGCTGCGTTGCAGGGCTTCGATGAGGACATCGAAATTGAGGCCGTGCGCCTGGTCGAGGCTCAAGCCAAAATTCCCGTCGCCCGAAGGCACGCCATTGTCCTGGAACATGTTGAATTCGAAGCCGCCGCTCCTGTATCCGACGGACCAGTCGACGCCATAAGACTGCAACTCCGTGCGTGAGACTTCGGCGAAGCGGACACGGATGTTGATCTGCTGCGAACCCTGCACGGTCATGTTGTTCAGCGGCGGCTGTTCCGGCGGCGAGAACGTGCGTGCGACATTGTCCAAATCCTTTGCTTCATCGACGCCTCGTGCCTCACCCGTGATGACGATGCGGGTTCCGAAAATGTGGAGATTTGTCGCCGAATTCGGCTGCATCGTATGCTTGGCTTCGGAGGCGGGCGTGACATCGGGCGTGACGCGGAATTGAGCCGTCGCCTCGATCCGCTCGTCGGCAGTAACCGCAATGAGATTGGTCAGGCCGGGTTTGAGGCCGAAGACATAGACCATGCTTGGCGACACGACCTGGAGGTCTGCGATCGTGGTGTCCGCGACCAGGACGGATTCGACCGGCTCGTTGAACCTCAGCAAGCGCCCTTGCCCGACCGGCAGGTCGAGCGTTGGCTTGCTCGGCAGGGGCGATACGTTCTGCGCCGCCGCGTCGGCAATCGTGAACAACAAAGCCACCAAAACGCCAACCGTCGCGATAGCGAGCCAGCGCATCTCCGTCCGCCAGGCGGAAGCGGCGGATCGAACGCCTGCTGCGGTATCGTGGATCGTCATGCCGTTCCTCTCCTAATTCCCCAGATGTCCCCGTTCGTCCGGCTGCCGTCATGAGGCTGCCTCCTGCGCGGCTTTCGCCTGAGCCGACGGCAGCGCCTGGGCGCGCGCGGCGGCTCTTCCGCCACGGCCGGTGATCGTGGCCAGCGGCTGGACGTTGAATTCCTGCGCCAGTTCCTGGAAGGACAGGACAGGAAGCTCGATCGCATTGTGCGTGAGCAGGCTGCGCATGTGACGGCGCACGTCCATCGCCGCAAGGACGACCGGCGAGACGTCGCTGGAGTTGTGCGACAGCGCACGCTCGACTTCGCCGACCAAAGCCTGCGCATCATCATCCGAAAGGTTCAGAAATGTCCCGGTCGATGTGCTTTGCACAGCGTTGCGCAGAACATCCTCCGCCGACCGCTGCAGCACGTAAGCCGCGATGATGTTGTTGCGGCCGGCGCAGCGGAAGCTGATCTGGCGCTTCAGGGATGTGCGGACATATTCCGTCAGCAGGACGACGTCCTGTTCGCGTTGGCCCCATTCGATCAGCGCTTCCAGAATAAGGCGCAGATTGCGGATCGGCACGTTTTCGCCGACAAGCCTCCGAAGCACTTCCGCGATCTTCTGCAGCGGCACGATCTCCTGAACCTGTCTGACCAGATCCGCGTATTCCGTCTCCATGTCCGACAGCAGCCTGCGTGTCTCCTGGATGCCGACGAAATGACCGGCATAGAGCCGAAGCGCGTTTCCGGTCCACTTGGCGGCCGTTTCCGCGGGCGTGGAGAATACGAAGCCGGCTTCTTTCAGCGCCGGGACGTGGCGGTCATCGACCCATACGAATTTGCGCTGGCCGGCAATCGAGGCGGCTTTTTCGTAGGTCACCTCGAGCAGATCGAGGTGCGTCAGGTCCGCTTCGACGAGAACGCGGCCGGCGGGAATTTCGGCGTCCAGGATGGGCGCGCCTTCCAGGTCAATGCGGATGCCTCGTGGTGAGAGCATCTCGTCGACCTGCATGCCGATCGCCGGAACGTCGACGCCGAGATCGCCGAAGAGTTCGCGGCGAACGCCGTCGGCGAGCGCGGCAAATTCGGACTCCGGTATCGAGTCCGCGAGTTCGGAGCCGAGGCGTGCGACCACGCGATACGAGGCAGGCAGCGTTCCGGTGGGAATTGCCGAAAGCGAAGCGGAGCTTTCCCGTTGTTCCTGGATCGCGATCGGCCCGATGTCCTTGGACTCGGATTCCTGGGCGCTGCGGTGATTGATTGCATAGGCGCCCGCCCCGAAGCAGGCACCAAGGACCAGGAACACGATGGAAGGAAAGCCTGGCACCATGGCAAGGCCAACCAAGATCACAGCCGCAAGCGCAAGCGCACGCGAGTCCCGCAGAAGCTGGCTGGTTATCTGCCGGCCAAGGTCGCCTGTCCCATCCGCACTGCCGACGCGCGTCACCATCGTGCCGGCGGCGACTGCGACGAGCAGTGCCGGTATCTGCGCCACCAGCCCGTCACCCACGGTGAGCAGCGAGTAGGTCGCTGCCGCATCGCCCAGCGACATGTCGTGCTGCAGCGTGCCGACAGCGAAACCGCCGATAAGGTTGACCAGGATGATCACAATCCCGGCGATGACGTCGCCCTTGACGAATTTCATGGCGCCGTCCATCGCGCCGAACAGCTGGCTCTCGCGCTCCAGCTGCTGGCGCAGACGGCGTGCTTCCGCCTGATCGATATCGCCGTTGCGCAGTTCGGCATCAATGCTCATCTGCTTGCCCGGCAGCGCATCGAGCGTAAAGCGCGCGGCCACCTCGGCGACGCGTTCCGCACCCCGCGCAACCACGATGAACTGCGCGACGGTGATGATCAGGAAGATTACGAGGCCGACCGCAATGCTGCCGCCGACGACGAAGGTACCGAAGGCGGTGATGATTTCGCCGGCGTCGGCCTGGAGCAGGATCAGCCGCGTGGTCGTGATCGTGATCGCCAGCCGGAACAAGGTTGCAATGAGGATGACCGACGGCAGCGACGAAAACTGCAGCGGATGCGAAACGTAGAACGAAGCCAGCAGGATGAGCACACTGATGGCGATATTCGCGGTGATGAGAATGTCGACGAGAAATGTCGGCAATGGGATGAGCATCATCACCACGGCGAAGAGCATCAGGACGGCGATGACCAGATCGCTACGGCGCGACAGCCTGGCAAGGAATTGCAGAAGCCGCTCCGACACGGTCATGGTCATTCAACGCCTCGTTGGGAAAGGAAGCGCAGCAAGGCGCTGTGAGCCTCCGTCTTGCGCCCGGCCACGAGCAGGGCGCGGCTCTTCAGCAATGCAAGCGCCGGGTGGTCCATTCCTTCCAAGGTCTCCAGCCTGGCAATCGTGGCCAGCGCCTTTTCCGCCTCGCCATCCAGTATGAGCAAGTGCGCCAATGTCCTCAGGAGACCGGCATTTTCCGGCGCCAGCTGTGCGGCGATAAGCAGGTACGTCGCACCCCGCTTGGCCTGCCCATGACACCCGTAGAGATAGCCCAGGACATGCAGCAGATGGACCGTGTCGTGCGGGTCGGTCAGATCTCGATTCCTTCCTGCATGCGACCAAGCAGATCGCGATGACGCTCGATCTCACCCTCGATCAGCGCTCTGGCGAGCGTCTTGAGCTGCTCGCCGCCCTCAAGGTCAGGGACCAGGTTCGTTATGAAATGCTGGAGAATAGGCACGGAGCGACGCAGGATGGCCGGCTCCGGAATAGCGGGCATGACGAAGTTGATGAGTATGTCATCCAGCGATTCGCCTGCCGCATCTCGAGAGGCCTGGAATTCCGCCGTTTCAGGCCTTTCGGCGGCCGCCGCCGATTTCGTCTCCTGAGCGCGTTTTGTGCCTTGGTCGACGCCATTCATCCGCCGCCGGTTGATTGTCTGGCCGCGCACGCCTTCCGCCTGATGCACGTCGCGGCCGACAGTGTCCCTCCTCGCGGAATCGAGGCGCGGCCCTTCGAGCCGGCGGTTCACGGATATTTCAGCGCGACCGTGGCGCCGCCCTTGGTCAAGAGAAGTTCGGTGTCGCCGATGTGCTTGACGGTCCAGCCGTCGTCGGTGAATGCACCTTCGTGATAACGCGCGCCATCGGCTGCGATGACGTAAGGCCGCTCGCCATACCAGATCGCCTGCAGCGTCAGGCGCGGCGCCTGCGGCGCGTTGCCGATCATGACGTTGGATACCAGGGGGACACGAGCGCCGAACGCCTGGTCGAACCAGGATTGCGTTTCCGTCCAGGCGTTGCTCTTGTCACTCGGGATCATGCCGGAAACCACCAGGCGCCCGGGCGATCGCTGCACGGTCACCGTGGCTATGCCTGACTGATCGAGACGCTGTTTGAGCTGGCTTTCCGCCTCGGCGACAGTCTGAATCTGCGCCGGCGATGAATCGTCCAGCACGTCCTGGTCCCGCTCGCCGGCGAAAGCCATTCTGACCGGCTGATCGCCTCGGGAAGACGTCTGCGCGCCGATGTCGGACTTGGCGAGTGAGAAATCGGACTTGGCGAGAGAGAACCCGTTGGCAGCCACGGAAACGGCGAAAACGGCAAAGAGAACGCTGCCTGCAACCAGCATGGGGCGATTGCCGATCAACCACCGGCTCGAGGGCTGTTCCGGATTGACCAGCCGGATGCGGGCATCGCCGATACCGATGACGAGCGGCAACCTGCAGCGGCTGCCCTGTCCTTCACGGATGATTTCGCCTGCGGCGAGCGCGACATCGCCGCCGATGGCTTCGATTTCAAACTGGCTGCCTTTGCGCCGCAGCCTCGCGTGGATCGGAGCGATGCCGGCATCCCTGAGGACAACGTCCGATTCGGTGCTGGAGCCGATCGTATAGAGGGGGCCAACGAGACTGAGTTCGGCGCCTGCATGAAAACCGTGGGTCACGCTGAGCGCGATGGACTGTGCGGTTGCCGGCGATGGGGAAATGATCGACCGAAGCCGGCGACCTGGCGCGGCATCCAGATATCTGCCGATAGGACTAGCGGTCATGCCACTCCATCTCCCCGCCGATGAGGATTTCAAATGCTGCCGGATGACGGCGTTCAAAAATTTCCGCCATGAAAGTACGCCGCCGGTTGCTCGCGGCGGCGCATGAGTTCGAGCATCTCCCGCGTCAAGCCTTCTCAGCCGACTCGCCGAGCGTCTTGGCGGTGCTCATCAGCATGTCGTGCTGGGATTTCGCGATCTCTTTCGTGATCTCCAGGCTGAACATGCGCTCCTGCTGCTTGATCATCTTGTCCAGGTTTTGTTCCGGCGACCCTGCAGAGCCGGATGTAATGGGAGGGGTAGCAGCCATCATTGTCTCCTTGAGGGGGCTATTCAGGTTGCAAGCCCGCGCTCACGCCTGCGGTCCGGGACTTGCTATAACAGCTTAGGGCAGGACGATCGGAAATGAAAGTCCACTTGGAATATTTTGAGCTTGTTTGTTCCAACTGTTGCGTTTCAGGCGTTCACGGAGTAGCCTGATCGACGGGGTTTTATGGGGTAATGGGAATGGAAAAAGGTCCTTTGGCGGAGCTGTTGGTCGAACGGTTTGAGAATATGCCGCCGCAACTGCGGGTGGCGGCGCGTTTCGTTCTGGATCATCCCAAGGATGTGGCGCTGATGTCGATGCGCGAGCAGGCGCAGCAAGCCGGCGTTTCGCACAGCACGATGATGCGGCTGGCGCGGTGGCTCGGCCTTGAAGGCTATGAGGACATGCGCAGCCTTTATGCGCGCGCGCTGCGTGAGACGACGGCTGGAGAGCCGGCCCGACAAGGTGTCGAACGAGATGGCGATTCGGGGTATTCGACGGCCGGGGTCGTTGCCGACTCTCTCGCTGCCCAGATCTCAAGTCTTGGCGAATACGGCAACGCCATGCAATTCGTCGCCGCCGCCAAGCTGCTTGCAGAATCGCGCAATCTTTTCGGTCTCGGCTCAGGCTCGGCTTATGCAATTGCCAGCCATTTCGTTCACATCATGTCGTTCGCGGCTGGCGGTGAGCGCAAGGTGATGCTTGTCGGCGAGATCGCCGGACACGGTCTGGATGCGCTTCAGCATGCGGGGCGCGGCGACGTGCTCCTTGCTGTGGGCATGTCGCCCTATGAACGCATGACGATAGAGGTGGCGCGCCAGGCGGCCCGGCAGGGCGTCGGCGTAGTGGCAATCACCGACAGCAGCGTGTCGCCGCTGACCCGGATCGCGCGGGAAACAATCGTCGTCACCTCAAATTCGCAATCGTTCTTCCGAAGCATGTCGCCGGCGTTCGCCGCCGTCGAAATCCTGGCGGCGCTAACGGCAGCGCGGTCCGAAACCAATGCCGCGGAACGAGTGAAGCAGTCGGAAGAGCAGCTTGCTGCTTTCGGCATTTATTGGAAGCCCCCTCGATAACAGCGGAAAGCTTGCGATCGGGATGGGCGTGACGGCGGCCAGCCTGCCGGCAACAGTGATTTCCGGAGGTCGTCCAGATGGTTCGCCCGATAACGCTCACCAAGCCGCCGCTCCAGCCGCAAAAGGTCAACGCCAAGGCTGATACAGCGCAGATCGCGCGGCTGGAGGCGCAGGCAGCGGAGCTGCGGGAAGAAATCAGGCTTGCCAACAGAATGGGCGAGCGCGATTGGGCGGCACAAGCCCGCCAGGAATTGGCGCAGGTAAACACGCAACTAAGTTCCCTTCAGCCGCAGCCGGCGACGCCGGGCGTCAATGTCGTGAACGCCAGCAATGGCGGCAATGGAACGACGGTCACGCCAGCCCTCTTCACGCGGCCCGATTCGACGCTCGCGCTGACGCCGGTGGACCTCGATGGCGGCAAGCCCGAAGACAGCGCCGCGGCAGCGACGACTGCCCGCGACATCGTCAAGGACGTCACCGGCGGCAAAAGCATCGACCAGATTGCGGCTGCGCGCGGCATGACGCGCGAACAGGTTCTTGCCGCGCTCAGGTCCGGCGGGATGACCGTGTCGGCCACTGACCCGACGAGCGGCAATGGCGATGTCCAGACGACGAAAATCACGGATGCCGGCGGCCGCACCGTCACGCAATATTACGACTACCAGCATGACAGCTACTACGCGACCGTCCAGGAACGGCCTAACGGCGCAGCGACCACAACGCCGGTCCGTGACGGGCTCGGACGCAAGGAAACCAGCAGCTACAATTCAGACACCGGCGCCATAACGACGCGCTATGAGGACGATCTCGGGACAGGAACCGTCACCGAGCGGACGTCATTGCCCAACGGTGCATCGGTGGAAACGGTGACGCCGGGCGCCGGCCCGTCGCTTCCCGTGACCACTGTCACCGCTCCAGACGGTCGCAAAACCGTTCTGAAGCCCTCCCAGGATCCAGGCGGGGCAACCACCGGAAAGATCAAGCACGACCTCGCCGACGGAAAAAGCATCGAGCAGATCGCAAAGGAAAACGGCCTCACCAGCGAGCAGGTGATCGCCGAATTGCAGGGCGCCGGCTATAAGGTTACGGCTACCAGCAGCAGCGATGCGCAGTCGGTCGAGCTCGCCGATCCGCGCACGGGCGACAAGACGGTCTACTCTTACGACTATCAGCACGATGTACGCACCGTCACGACAACGGCGGACGGCAAGAAGACGTCGCTATCCATCGATGGCAACGGAACCGAAACCAAGACGGTCACCGACAAGGACGGTCGGGTGACGACAACCACCACCGAGAAGATCAATGGCGGCAAGCCCGTGGAGTACGAGGTCAAGCCGGACGACAACCTGACCCAGATTGCTCGCCAATATGGCGTCACGCTGGATGACCTCAGGCGCACGAATCCGGAGCTTTTCGGTTCGTCGCGGGACCCGAACATAATCCACACGGGCGAAAAAATTACCATCGAGAACGGTACGCGCACGACCGTTGGGGTCACCTTCAACGGCTATACGCTGACCACCAAGCCCGATGGCAGCATGACGCTGCACAACAACACCACCGGCACCGACCTGAAAATCGAGGCAGGAAGCACGCAAGAAGCCCTGGCCAGGACGCTGCTGGCGGTGAACCCTAACAGCAGCGATCCCAAGGTGGCAAAAGAGGGCGAGGTCGTGAAGACCTTCGTCGAGGGGCTGTTGGCAGGGGAGACCCTGCCCAGCCTTATCGATGCCGCGGAAAAGGCCGGACAGGACAAACAGGACCTGATCGACAAATACCACCTGGGTACGCCCGCCAAGCCCAAGCTTGACGGGCAGAACAGGGTTGTCGATCCATTTGGCGATCCACCCCAGGGCAACGCACCCTCCGGGGGAAAATGGATGCCGATGAAGATAGATGGCGTCTGGAGGTGGGTCGATCCCCAGGTCGCCCAGGCCATCATCAACGAGAACGTCGCACTGTCGCGCATCACCGAGACGCGGGCTCTGGCAGGCCAGCGGCAGGAGCAGTTCAACGTCGATCTGCTCGATCCTGCCTGTAAGGATGCCGTCGACGGCGCGCAAACCATCATAAACAAGGCACTGGAGCCTCACGGCCTGCAATGGACGCCGCAGAAACCCAAGGGCACCCTTGCCGATGCGCAGGCGCGGCTGACCAAAGCCAACACCCTTCTGCAGAACGCACAGGATGCCCGAGGCGAGTATGAGAATGCCGGGCGCGTCCTCAAGGAGGCCATTGCCGGTCAAGGCAAGCTCACTCCTCTGGGCGATCCGAATGCGCCGTCGGTCAAAGCGCGGGGCACTCCCGACCTTGATCCGAAATACGACCAGGGCGTCGCCGACCATAGCGCCGTCGACAAGCTGTTTTCCGAGGTCGGCCTGCATCTGAGCAAGGGCGACAAGCTAACCATCGATTACCTGGTTGGGCAGGCCGAACTCGCCGGCGTCCCCGCGGACTCCAAGGAATACAAGGACCTCAAAGCCCTGCAGACGACGGCAGGCAACCAGCTCGAACTGGCCCAGGCCTACCAGAACTATTTCGACGCCCATGCCGATGCCGCGCAGGTCAGCGCGCGGCAGACGGACCTCGAGCAGAAGCTGGCTACCGAATATCTTGGTAAACAGAACTTTAATTTTGACGAGAAGTACAATCGCATCAATGGCGACTACCTCGGGCACTACAAGAACTCGTCGCTCGAGATCCGTGACGGCCAGCTCTGGGTGGTCAACCATTTCGATGAGGGAACCACTGAACAGCAGCTGACCTACAGCCTGAACGACAAGCATGTCAGGGGCGAATATCGCGACCGCCAACTCAACAAAGACTGGCAGGCGCTGCTGGCCGGCTACGACTCCAACGCAAAAATGTGCACGGCAAATGGCCTGCAATCGGTGAGGTCCAGCGAGGAGCAGGCAGCAAAGAGCCTCAACGACGTCCTGGACCGGCAGCTCGGCGACAGCCTCGCCGATCTGAACGCCAAGCTGCCGACCCTGCAGACCAATTTCGACAATGCGCTGACGCATCACAAGCCGGGATCGGTCGATGCTCCCGAAGGCACGTTGCCCGACGGCGTGCAGCCGGTCGAGATCAATGTCGGCGGACAGACGATCAAGGTGGCGCCGGACGTTGCCCGGAACTACAACGAGCATGGGATCGATGCGCTGACCCAGGGCGGGAAGGCGATCTGGATCGACCTTGATACCAAGGATGACGACCCCAATGGCCGCTGGGTCGATCCCGAACTGGCGGTCGCCAAGCTCAGGCTGGAGGCGACAAGGCTTCAGATAAGTCAAATCCAGGATCTGCGCAGACAGTTACAGGGCTTCAACGACTATCACGAGCTTCGGCTCAGCGAGCCGTCTCTGCTGGCCGATGACAACACCACTGTCGACAAAACCTATCTGGACAAGCACGAGAAGCAGACGCTCGACGCCATCTATCAGCCGAGGTTCCAGCAGCTGCTCGACAGAGGCTACGACAAGGAGTTCCACCAACAGCACGGCACGGATCTAGATACTACGGTAGCCAAAACGCTCGGCCTGGACAGTTCGACCGATGACGGCCGCGATGCGATAAAGAATGTGACGGACGAGATCCGCGATATCGGCGGCGACAACCCGTATGTGCGTCGCGTGCCGATCTTCTATGTCGACGACCAGGTTGGAACGCAGCAGGTCACGCTGTTTGCGGTGCGCGACGGTGATGGCAACACCCGCTACGTCGACGCGACCGGCAAGAAGTTCGACGACCTCGGTGATTTCCAGGACAACAACAGCCAGTTTGGCGAGAACGGCAAGCTCGTTGTTCCCAAGGGGCTGGAGATGAAGGCGGGAGCCGACGGCAAGATCGCGCTTGAAGTGGTGAAAGCGCGCAACGTTTCGGTCTGGGACAAGGTCGTCGATCCGCTGGTTGGCATCGGCACCGGCATTGCCACCATCCTGTCGTTCACGCCGGCCGCGCCGGTCGCGGCACCGCTGGCCTATACGGGCGCGGCCTATCTCGGAACGAGAGCCGTAATAAACGAGGTCAACCACCTGGACCATGGCGGCGAGTGGGACGATACCGAGTCAGTGATGAACATCGCCAGTGCGGCAAGCACGGTTCTGCCCATGGCTTCCAGCGGCCTGCGCACCATTGGAATGGCGGGAAAGGAAATGACGGCCCTGCAGGCCTTCCGCGGCACCATCGGCGCAACACGCTCAGGCTCGTCCCTGGCGCTCGAAACCCGCAGCTACATGCAATCGACCGCTGGCCTGAACAAGGCGGCCTGGGGAATGGATGTCGGCTCCGTGATCGTCGGCGCACCTTTGCTCGCGACATCTGCCTACGATCTCGCCGCCAACGGGGACCAGATGAACGGTCTCCAGCTTGCCAATGCGCTTACGGGTCTCGGCACTGGCGTCACCGGCACGGGGCTCGGCATCCATGGTCTGCGGACGCTGCGGCCAGGAACGGGCACGCAGGACCCCAACGCTCCCGGCGCTGATGCCAATCCGCCGCCCGGCGGCGACGGACCGTTCCAGCAGCCGCCTGGCGGCAAAGGACCGTCGCAGCTGGCGCTGGAACCCGGCCCTTCGGGGCGTCCGATGGATGTGTACGAAATTGGCGCCGACGGCGTTTACCGGCCGACCGGAGAACAGGTCTTCCACGATCCCAGCCACCCGGTGATCCCAGGAGAGGTGATCAAGACCGATGACGCCAGCGGCAATAGCTCGACGGCGGCGCCGGACCGCGATCCTGATGGTTCGACTGCGTCCGGCACACCGCGCCCCGCCGACGGCGACCCCATCGTCGTGCTAGGCGCGCAGACAGGAAAGGACGGGCCGGTACGCCTTGTCTGGGATCCGGAGACACGCAGCTTTACCGGCATGCCCGAACGCGACACGAGCGGCTATGTCTACACCAGCGGCAAGGATCCGAAGACGCCGTCGGCCTATCTCGACGGCCTGACCGTCGAGCAGCTCGTCACCCGCCATGAACAGGAGAAGGGCTACTATTCCAGCCGCGAGATGGCCGAGCGTTATGGTCCAGATGGCGTTCAGATACCGCGCACGCCGCTCCGCGAGACATTGCCCGACTTCCGCGTCGGCGTCACCTTCCGGGTCCGGCTGAACACGGGCCAGGCGTTCGGGATCGGGTCGCCGACCGTTGCTGCCGTTGGCTTCGGCGTCGGCACCAAAACCGATTTCGGCATGATCGGATGGTCGATCGTCGACAGCGTCAGCCAACGCAGCCTGACGCCCGTCAAGGACGCGCTCGGCACCCAGGGCGTCATCTCCTACCGGCCGCGCGAATACAGAAACATCACCGGCCTCCAGGCCGGCATCTGGCCTGTGTCCAATCAGACGGCCTTGCCGGTCCGCGCCAGCGATCTATCGGCGGCGGCGAGCAAGGCGGTGTTCAGCGACGGGACCGGCTATGATGCCAGATCGCTGGATGCCGCCATTGTCGGGATGACGCCGGATGGCGAAGGCACCGTGGTCGAGATGACCTACACACCTGTGCTCGAAGGCAAGGAGGTTACCCTCGCGCCCGGCCAGCATGATTTCTTTGGCGTGCCGGCGGAAAACAGCTCCGGCCATGTCACGCTGCAAGGCGCGCTGCCTTTCGATCGCGTCATGACCGAGACCAAGGCCGGCATACGCCTGCCGATCGTGGCCAATCATGTTGCGGCGGTCGACCAGATGCCTCGCATCGGTTTCGAGAAGCGTCCTGAACTGCCTGTCAAGGACACGCTGCAGCCGGGCGACGTCGTGTCGGCGCAGGCGTTCGACCAGATCCAGTCGGCGCTTGGCTCGACAAACCTGAAGATCCAGTTCGCCGTCAAGGACCCGGCGAAGGCATCCGAACTCGTCACTGCGATCGGGCAGGGCGATGGCATTCGGTCGATCCGCGACCTGGTCAAGTCCGGTCAGATCGATCCATCGAACACGGTTTCCCTAGTCGATGAGCCGACGTTGAGCGGACTGCGGCTTTCAGCTGTCCCGGGCAAGTCGCCCACGGCGGACATCGTTTTGCTGACCGGCGAGAAGGCTCGCGTGGTGAATCCTGAGGCGATGCTGGTCGACGTCATCTTCAACGATCGCAACAGGCTGCCGGGTGCGCTGGGTTTCAATCCGGATCGGATGGTCACTTCCGCGACCTACAAGGTGAAATCGACGGTGCAGTCCTGGCTTCCGGCGCGTTTCCGACCCGAGGGATCGCCGCAGTCGCGTTACATGCCGAGCGCCGGCAACATCTACCGAAACCTCTATGGTTCCGACGGGACTCTGGCGACGCGCTACACGGTTTCGTTCTCCACGCCTCCGCTGCCGGCAGGCGCGGTGGCGTTCAGTGCCGAGGTGAGATTCCAGTACAAGTCGAAGGCGGCCAAGACAGCTCCTTCGATCGCCAAGAACGAAACCGCGACGCTGACTTTCGATCGCGCCGACGGACAATCCGAACAGGTGACGATCCCGGCCTGGCTCGCCCGCGCGGTGGAAACGTCGCGCGACGGCGCCGCGACAGCCATACCCAAGGGCGGCAAGGCCTCGCTGGATCAGTTCCTGGTCGACCTACAGAAGACGGCGCGGCCGGATCAGCTCGTCGCGATCGGGCAGTTCAAGAGCGATTTCGGCGCTTCGATCGTCGACGGCGGTTTCATGCGCCAGGACGTTGCCGACGGCGTGCTGACGTTCCTCTCCTCGCAAGCGAGGCCACCGGAAGCCGGGGGGGACGGTATCCGGCCTGCGCCCAGGCCGGCGCCGAAAGGACGGGGGTTCGCGGCGGATGGGTCAACGGGTCCGTCATCCGCCAAGCCGCTTACGCAGACCGAAATCGCGGCTAATCGCCAGGAGGCGGCGAGCCTGCTCGATGACATGCTCAATCAGAGCCTCGGCATGCCGGAGGTCACCAAGGCCAATCTCATAGATCAAATCAGCCGCTCGCCGACGCTGATGGAACTCCTGCGCAACGCTCACGCGAAAGGCATACGCATCGTCAACCCGGCGCGACAAGACCTCCGGATTTTCGACGCCAGCTCCGGCGATGATCTGACCGCGACCGGATCACAGTATGTCAGCGACGTAGGGGTGGTCTTTGTCGATGCCGAGACATTCCGCGCGGCTGACGCGAGCGGCGACACCGTGCTTGCCGAATTCGTCGACATGCTCGGCCACGAATTGTCCCACGTTGCGGACGCTCCAATCGACCTTCATCCCGACGATTTTCCAGATCGGCAGGCGTATAAGGATGCCGTGGTTTCGGCCTATATGAACGTCGAGGGTGAAGCGTCATTCATTCAATATGCCGCTGCCGACGAGCTTGCGGTCAATGGCGGCAAGCCGGCTGCTATCCTTGGCGCCGAGTGGAATTCGGCCCAGGCCGATATCTTCGCCCGATACAAGGCTGGCGAGATTGATCGATCGCAAGCTGTTGAGGAGATGTCGGCGCTATTCGGTGACAAGGAGCCGAGCACCGCAGACGGAACTTACGAAGAGTTTTATGGCCGGTACGCCGATGAGCTGTACGACCAATACACGTCCACCGATTCCAATCCCTCAGGTGAAACCGGCCGTCCCGCGCCGGCAAACAAGGGGCAATCGGCTCCGAACAATGGACCGCTCACCCGGGACGGCGTCAGAGCTACCCCGCTTGACCAGGTGCCGGATCTCGTGATGGGCGATTTCCAGCCGAACCAGATTCCGTGGCTCAAGCGCGAGCAGGTGGCCGAGCTGACTGAACAGCAGTTCCGTGACCTGGATCAGGCCGGCTTGCTGCCCTCCCTGACCAAGAGCCAATTGCGCGGCATCCCGAAGGCAAAGACAGGCTATGTCAACCTAGCGGGTCTCGTCGAGAGGCAGATTCCTTGGTTGACCGAGGGCCACATTCGCAATCTGACCGACCAGCAATTCCATGACCTCGGCAAATCGGGTTTGATCCGCCACCTGACGAAACCACAGTTGCAGGCGGTAAAAGGAGACAAAGTCGGGCTCGTCGACGTATCGAAGTTGGATGCGCGGCAGGTGCCGTGGTTCAAGCCCGGCCAGGTCGCGAAGTTCACGTCGCAGCAATTCAAGGATCTGGGCGAAGCTGGATTGCTGAAGAACGTCGTCGAGCGCCAAGTTCAGGCCATCCCTGAACCCATGATCGGTTCCGCGGACATGGCGAAGTTCGATCCCAAGCAGGTGCCGTGGCTGACCGGCAAGCAGATCCCGGCGCTGACCGGCGATCAATGGGGCGCCTTCACGATCCACCACACCGAGGCCCTGATCCAGCCGCAGATCGAAGCGGTGCCACCAAAACAGTTCGGGGAAATGAGCCCCGGCCAATTCCGCAAGTTCACACCTGAGCAGTTCGAGTGGATGAGTGGGGATCAGACGAACGCCCTCTCGGTGCTGCAACTGACGACCTTTCGGGCGACCCATAAGAAGGCGATGACGCCGGATCAGGCCGCCAGTGTCGACCTGACGCTGAGCCACGCCAGAATGCGTGAAAACGCTCAGGCGCTCGCCACCTTTGGGGGCATGTCGACCACCTCGTACATGTTGTGGAGTTCGTTGCCTCCAACTTGGAGCGCCACTGCCGGAGCCGTTGCATTTGGCGTGCGAGGGCTCGTTTTCGGCACACAGGCGATCTTCCCCAATGCGACGGCAAGCAACAAGCCGTTCGGGCGATTCCTCAATGCGCTCGGCGGAGCCACGTTCATTGCTGCAGCGCCAGGTGCCGCGACCGGGATGATCCAGGGCAAGGATCTCGTCGTCAACAGCACGTTCTCGCTCGGCAACGTCGTCTATGGCACCAAGTCGATGCTGCAGTCGTTCACTGGCAGGCCGGTGATCCGAAACCTGGCCGAGTATCTGGCTGGACCCGGCTATGTGCTTGGCTGCGCCGTCTATACGCTGCACTCCTGGCCGGCGCCGATCGCCACGGTCGCCGGCACCATGTTCACATTCGGCTGCGCCGAGTTCTGGGCGTCGGCCATAAGGACGGACCGGATGAATCGCCGTTCGGTGCCGCGGACCGATGCCGATATCGCGGCGGCGGCAAAATCCAACAAACGATGGACCACGGCAGATCGATGGACGCTGGGCATCACCTTCGGCGTTGGAATGCTTCTCTTCTCGCTGGACTCCCTGCTCGCGCAGCCTTGGGACCCGAAAACGACCCCTCCGACCGATCCGAAAAAACCGGATGACGATGCGTCGTCCCAGCAGCCCGATGATCACTCGGATGTTCCAGGCGGGCCGAAGACCCCGCCCGAAGACTTCCCGCAACTGGTGGTGTCGGCCGATGACGGCCTGAATTTGCGGAGCCAGCCTGCGGGCGATTCGGCCGTGGTGACGGTGCTGCAACCCGGCACGTTCATCGAACAGACCGCGAAGCCTTCGACCGATCCGTCCGGCGATGCCTGGATACCCGTCCAAGGGTTCGGACCGGACGGCGAAATGCACAGCGGCTGGGTTTCCGGCGACTATGTCGAGGTTCATCCTGAGGGCAGCAGCAATCGCGAGGGCCGCACGAATCCGACACTGGAGAAAGACGGCTATCAGTGGGTCGAGGTCAAGGACGGCGACAGCATTCGCCTGATCGCCAAGGCGCATTCAGCGGATGTGGCGGATACGGTGGTGCTGAACATGGATCATATTCTGAGCCCGGATATGATTTTTTCTGGCGATCGCATCTACCTGCCGATTGCGTCGGTCGGCTGAGACGCCGCGGGCTCAACTCGGGAGTTGTCGGCAGGCTGCGCCTTGCCGATTCTCGCGGCATATGCATGTGCGATGCAGCCGGCCAGCTTTGCCGCCCGCTCCGCTATCGGATTGGATGGTTCGGAGGAGTACGAAGCGGTGAACCGCAGGTCGGAGGGATGCCAATCGCAGTCGACGATGCGCAGGGCGCCGCTGGCCGCGTAGTCTTGGATGACTTCCCTGGGGAGGGAGGCGATACCGATCCCGTTCAGCGTCATCTTGATGGAAGCGGCCAGCGAATTGGCCGGAAAGATACGCGGCGTCGCTTCAAGTTCGCCGGTCAGCTTGCGGTAAAGTTCGCTGTAAGGTCTCGTCGTGCGCGCATAGCTGATGATTGGGAATTGCATCAGGTCGCTCACCGTCAGCTTGCCTCGGTTGGGCAGTTTCAAGGCGGGCGAGCAGACCCATACAAGCGGAAAGGACGGCAGCTCCATATTCTCGATGCTGTATTCCTGAATGGGGCCCATCAACACGGCAAGATCGAGCCGGTGGGACATGAGCTCGTTGCGAAGGGTCGTCGTCGTGTCGACGACGATATCGGCATCGACAAGCGGATAGTTCGTCTGCAATTCCTTGAGGAAATCAGGAAGCCAGGTGTGCACGATGGTCTCGGCAACCCCGAGCCTGAGCACTCCCGCGGTCTCCGAAAGAGAGTTTGCCGTCAATAGCAGCCGTTCGGCCACGCGCAGGACCCGTTGCGCCGGCGGCAGCAGCCGTTGTCCCTCGGCGGTCAGCCTTACGGTGCTGCTCTGCCGTTCGAACAACTTGGCGCCGAGCGCTTCTTCCAGACCGGCAATTCGGGTCGACACCGCCGGCTGTGTTGTGTTCAGGCGTTCGGCCGCCTTTCGAAAGCTTCCGAAAGTGGCCACCAGGAGAAAGGTTTCGAGCTGCTTGATGTTGAAAGGGATCACGGTTCAATGCCGAACAATAATCTGGGCGCCGATCTTTACCCGGTCGTATAGGTCGATAACGTCATCATTGGTCATGCGGATACACCCGGAGGAGTTGGCCTGTCCGACGGTCCATGGCTGATTGGTGCCATGAACCCGATAAAGCGTGTTGCCGATGTAGAGCGCGCGCGCGCCCAATGGGTTGTTCGGTCCTCCCGCGACGCGCGCCGGCAGGAAGCGGCCCTTTAATGCTTCCCTGGAGCGCATTTCGGCCGGCGGTAGCCAATCCGGCCAGTCCTTCTTGCTCGAAATCGTGTCGCGACCGGACCACTCCAGCCCCTCCTTGCCGACACCGACCGCGTATCGCAGCGCCTTGCCGTCTCCCAATATGTAATAGAGGCGCCGCTCCGTGGTGTTGATTACGATTGATCCCTTCGGTTGAGCCTCACCGAAATCAACGATCTCCCTAGGGATTGCCGACCATGCCGGCCGCATTTCTCCACCCGGGGCCTGATCGGGAGCGGATGGCGAGACCAGCACATTTCGGGCTTGATCGTAGCTCCAGCTTCGCGGGTCATAGCCGCTATTCGATTGACCCTGCGCCGGCGCCACGGCGGCAGTCAACGTGGCAGCAATCAGAATCGATGCACCCAAGCCCCTGACGAGACGCGGGCCGATCGGGGTCCGGCGCCCTGGAATGCCCGCAGGAGCATTCGAGCTCGAGAGCAGGTTCTTGTGTGCTGCCACCGGCGGCCGATCCCTTTCAAATTCGAGCAGGAAACCGGCGACTACGAACCCGCTTCTGCATGCGCACCATATCGCTTTGCTCACCGTTCGCAACATTTGGAACCAAATGCACATAGGAAATCCAATTGGACTTCCAATTTGGCAATGCGCGCGATAGGATGAATTCGGCGGGTAAACCATGAGACGGGCGACGCGGGCCATCGCTCCGCGCCCCTGCGATAGGACCAATGTTGACGGGACGCGGTACCTGCCATTTGGACCGGTTGTCGAAAGCCAGCGCTGCCTTCGTGGCAGGCGGCCTGACGGTGATCCTGATGTTCGGCCTTGCTGCTTCGCGGGCGGATGCCGCCGAGCCTCGCTGGCCTGCCGGTCCCTACAAATACATCACCATCGATCAGTCGGTGACGGGTGCGCTCGTCGAACTTGGCCGCAACATGGGAGTGCCCATGCGTGTCAGCAAGCTCGTAAAAGGACGCTTGAGCGCCGGCATGCCGGTCGGAACGGCCCGCGAGTTTCTGGAAGAGATCTGCAATCGATACGGTCTGGTGTGGCACTTCGACGGTATCGTCATGAACGTCGCAACCGAAGCGGAGGTCCAGACGGAGCTGATCCCGCTTGATGCCAACACAGCCGCCAGCGCGGAGGATCGGCTTTCACGGCTAGGCGTCATTGATCCGAAGTTTCCGGTCAAGGTTTCCAAAGAGGACGATGTCGTCTCGGTGTCGGGGCCGCCGTCCTATATCGAGCTCGTCAGGAAGACGCTCGGGGTTCCCGCCGCACAGGGCAACAAACAGGAGCCGGGCAAGGTTGTTTCGGTCCGCGTTTTTCGCGGAAAGCAGGCGGAGGCGCAAAGTGTCCCCTCTGGAAAACCGACCAAGGAATAGGAGGCAGGTTCATGCAGATCGCGCCGATTGGAGCCTTGGAGGCGACGCTGGCAAACTTGACCACCAGCATAAGCTCGCAACAGCAGATCACCGCCGGCGCGGCGGCGCAGCCGGGGAACCGGATGGTGGGCGCCAAGCAGGAAAAGCACGAAGCCGCGAAGCTCAACATGCCTGAGCGCGGCGATGTCGCCACACGCGCAGGTCAGCAGGTGGCGCAGGCGTCGTCGGGAGCCAATCCGGCCATGACCGGACAGTCTTCCAAATCGGAAAAGGCGCCGATCGTCGAACATAAACTCTTCGACTATCTGGCCGAGGTGGAGAAGGGTGGAGGGGGAGCGGTCACGGATCCCTCGGCCCTGTTCGGTTCCGCCGTTCAGTCGCTGGAAGGAACCATGCAGCAGGTCCAAAAGGCCCTCGGCAAGGCGAACCCGCCAGCGCAAGCGGAAACAGCTGCCACGCACGATGCCGCGCCGACAGGCAAGGAAGCCGAAAATGCGCCGGCAAAGAATGTCGAGCAGCTGCTCGAACGATCCATTTCGGTGATGTGGGCGGCAGCCAATCTCGAAGTCGTGACGAGCAGCGTGAAGGCCGTGACGTCGTCCACCAGCACGCTGATCAAGCAACAATAGGCGCTGCGGAGTGCTCGTGCCCGAATTGGTCCTGCCGCGGCGGTCGGCGCTGTTCAGTCGATGCATCGCTGGATGCCGCGTCACGCTTGTCCTCGCGGCCATGCTTTTGCTCCAGGCCTGTTCCGTGGAGCTCTATTCCAACCTCAATCAGCAGCAAGCCAACGAAATCGTGGCCACGCTGATGCGTCACGGGATTCCAGCCCAACGCGAGGCCGGCAAGGACGGCAAGATGACGGTTTCCGTACAGAAGGGGCGTTTTGCCGAAGCCATGGCTATTCTCGACGAAAGCGGTTTGCCCAAACAGGAATTCCAGACGCTCGGCGAGGTGTTCAAGAGGGACGGGCTTGTATCCTCGCCGGTGGAAGAGCGGGCAACGATGATCTATGGCCTGAGCCAGGAGCTTTCGCAGACAATCTCGGATATCGATGGCGTGCTTTCCGCGCGCGTTCATCTCGTCCTGCCCGAAAACGATCCGCTGAGGCAGCAGCTGGTGCCGTCGTCCGCCTCCGTGTTCATCCGGCATCGCGCATCCGTGCCGATGAATGAGCTGATCCCGCAGGTCAAGATGCTGGTGGCCAAGGGCATAGCCGGACTGACCTACGACAACGTCTCCGTCACGCTCATTCCGGTCGCCGCGACAGCCCCGGAGCAGGAATCCGAGCCAGGGTTCACGACCTTCCTCGGTCTCTGGCTGCATCCGGACAGCGTGGCGGCCGCGATGTGGCTGTTCTACGGCATGGCGGCGGCGATACTCGCGCTGGCTGCCCGGTTGGCGTACCTGCAGTGGTATCGCCGGCCCGAGGTCTACGCCCTCGAAGCTTCCGCAATGCCTGCGAAGAAAACATGACCCGGACCGGCTCGGAGCAAGCCGCCAGCCCGGAATGGCAGGCATTCATTTCCGGCCTCGCATCCTATGCGGACGCGGCCCGGCTCGCGGAATGCTTCGACGGCACGATCAGCGAAGCCGCATGCCAACGCATGCTGCAGTCGCAACGCCTGCATGAGCGGTTATCGAAGCTTCTGCTGGAACATTACGGGCTCTCTTGCGCGGCCGATGAACCGTCCGACGAAGTGGATCGGGCGATCGCCTTGTCGTCGGGCGAGGAACTGGAGGATCTCGCCCTTCGCTCGGGTGCCATCTACTGGGCCGGCAGTCTTGCCGCTGTCATTGACGGGCGCGAGGCCGATGCATTGCACGCGGCGCTTGGCGCGGATCTCAGTACTTTTGCGGTCGCCAACCGCGATCTGGCCGGTCCGGTGCGGCCGTTGCAGCCCCTGGAAGATATCCGCCGTCGTGTCTATGCCGATGGCCTGAGCTGCCTTGGCGGTTGGTGTCAGGCGATGCCGGGCGAGACGGGCATGCGCGTTCGACTCAAGCTCATGCCGCACGAATTCGTCGACCGGGCGGCCAAGCCGTTCGTCGAGGCCGGTCCGGCGATCGTCCGGCGAGCGATGGGGCTGGCGTGATGGTCGAACCGGGCACTGCGACCACCGATATGGCAAGGCGGCCTCGCGCGCGCATCCTGCGCGCCGCCGAGCAGCGCGCCTGGCAGGATGGCTATGCATTTCTCGATGCGGCGAGGCGTGATGCCCAGCAGATGCGCGACGCCGCCCGGCGTGCCTATGCAGCCGAATATGCGCAGGGCTATGAGGACGGCAAGGCGCAAGGCGATGCAGATGCCAGCCGGCTGATGAGCGAAACAGCGGTCAAGGTGGATCGCTATCTCGGCGGACTGGAAGCCGAAGTCACCAGTCTCGCCCTCGAGGTCGTCAGGCGAATTCTGGGCGAATTCGACGTCGGCACGCTTGTGGCAAAGGCCGCAAGACAGGCCGTGACCGAAATTCGCCGAGCCAAATATCTGAAGATCCGCGTCCATCCCGCCTCCGTGGACAGGGTTCGCGAGGAGCTGGACGCAGTCTTGCGCAAGAGCGATCTGGGCATGACGGTCGAAATCGATGCGGACGATGCGCTGGCGCCGGCCGCTTGCATTCTCTCGACCGATATCAGCGTCATTGACGCCAGCATTGACGCTCAGCTCGACGCCATCGCCGCCGCGATCTCGTCAAAGGCCGAGGCGCCGGCATGACAGGTTCCGCCATCGATATCGAGAGCCGGCTGGCGTCCATCATTCCAAATCTCCGCTCCGGCCTGCGTGACGATTCCAGCCGCCCCCGGAAAGGGCGTGTGCGGCGGTTGATCGGGACGGTGATCCACGCGACCGTCGAAGAAGCCCGGATCGGCGAGATATGCGAGCTGGTCGACCCCAAAACCGGCAGGGCGACCGGGGCGGAAGTCGTCGGGCTCATGGACGAGATGGCGATCCTTGTTCCGTTAGGCGATCTGACCGGCCTTTCGAGCCTGACCGAGGTCGTCGCGACCGGAAAGGACCAACTGGTGGCCGTCGGCCCAGGCCTTCTGGGTCGGGTGATCAGCGCGTTCGGCGAGCCCTTGGATGGCAAGCCGCTTGCGCCGGACGGCATTGTCGGCAGCTATCCGGTCAATGCGTATCCGCCATCCCCGCTGGAGCGCAGTCTGATTTCCGAGCCGATCCAGCTTGGGATCCGCGCCCTCGATGGGCTGCTCACCTGCGCGCGCGGGCAGCGCGTCGGCATCTTCGGCGAGCCTGGTGTCGGCAAGTCGATCCTGCTCTCCGACATCGTCAGCGGCACCGACGCCGATGTTGCCGTGGTCGCCCTCGTCGGCGAACGCGGGCGCGAGGTGCGCGAATTCCTCGAACACCAGCTTGGACCTGAAGGGCGCCAGCGGGCGATCGTCGTCGTCGCTACGTCGGACCGGCCCGCCATCGAGCGCGTCAAGGCCGCTTACGTGGCGACCAGCATCGCCGAGTTTTTTCGCGACCAGGGCAAGCATGTGCTGCTTGCGATGGACAACATAACCCGGTTTGCCCGTGCGCAGCGTGAAATCGGCCTGGCTTCGGGCGAGCCGCCGACGCGTCGCGGTTTTCCGTCTTCGCTGTTCGCGGTCCTGCCGCGCCTGCTCGAGCGCTCCGGGCCCGGTCGCGTCGGGTCCATCACAAGCCTCTACAGCGTTCTCCTGGAAGGCGACGGCACGCTGGATCCGGTCGCCGAGGAAATTCAGGCGCTTCTCGACGGTCACGTCTTCCTGTCGAACGAACTTGCGCAGCGGAACCATTTCCCTGCCATCGACGTCCTGCGCAGCAGAAGCCGCCTGATGGATGCCGTCGTGCCGTCCACGCATCGCGCCGACGCCGGCCGTCTGCGCGAATTGCTCGCTCGCTACGCCGACATCGAACTTCTCTTGCGTGTCGGCGAGTACGAAAGGGGCAGCGATGCCGTGGCGGACGAGGCGGTGGCAAAGATCGACGCCATCAACGCCTTCCTGCGTCAGCCGTCCGCCATGCACGAGAGCATCGAGAAGACTCGCCAACTGATGCGGGAGATCGTCGATGAAGGAGCGTGACATGATCGACCGATTGCGAGACCTCAGGCGCCGCCGCGAAGAACGCGCAAGGGAGGGCGTGATCAGAAGCCATGCGGCCGCGCACCGGGCAGCAAGGCAAGGCCGTGAAGCGGCCGCGGCGGTGACGGATCACCTCGAGCGCACCGTCGACGCCGAAAATGCAGCCTTCGGTGCGCTTGTTGGACGGGCTGTAAAGGCGGCCAGGCTTCGCGGGCTCCAGGGACGGTTCGAGGGCGCTGCAAAAAAAACCGAGCAGTTGCGGGAAAACGCGAAGGTGGCAGCGCTCGATGAGCGGCGACGGCAATCGGAATTGTCGGCAGCCCGCGCTGATCACCAGGCAAGTATGAAGGCCGTGACCAAGCTGGACAGGCTGTCGGAGCAACTGACCAAACGCGGCGCGCGTCGGCGCCAGGCCTTTGCCGAGCTTTCAGAGGAAGAAGAGCGCGGCCAACCGCGCCCGTCCGCAGAACGCTAGCCCAATCCGTGATCGTGACTATGGATGTGATGCCACAAGCCGTCGCGTCGGCGAAAAGGAAAGCGCGGGTGAAACCGGCGAAACGCGCGGCCGCACGGTCGGGCGTCGTCGGACCGGTGCCGTTGGAATCCGTTGCGCCGGAGGAGGTCGGGGCATTGAATGCCTTCTACCGCCGCCGCGCCCTCACGGAGATCACAGTTGCAGGCAGGGCTATAGCGGTCGCGGCCGTCTGGCCGGCGCGGCAACCGGAGGACGAGCTGGTATGCACCATCGCGCTCACGATCGGAGACGCGATTGGCAACTTGCGCCTGCCGTTTGCCGTTGTCGAACGGGGTTTCGCCAGCGCCGACGAGCTGATCGACATGGAACGACTGGCGCCCGCTCATGCCGCCCTGCTGTTGGAGGCCGCGTTCGAAGACGATCTCGAATGGATCGAGGGCAAGCTGGGTGAGAGGATCGCGATCACCTCGGTTGCGCGGGGAAATGCAGTCTCAGGCGAAACTCCGTTCGCTTTTGTCCTGACCGGCAAGGATGAAACGATAGGCGGCGTCTTGACCGTGAACGATGCCGCTCTGGCGGTGCGGATCGGTCGCATTCTCGACGAGCTCGGCAAGGCCAGGGCGCCGATCCCGGCCGAATTTCCGCTGCCGGTCTGCCTTCGGCGCGGCCCGCTTACGCTCACCCTTGGCGAGCTTCAAAGCCTGCAGACCGACGATGTGGTGCTTTTCAACGATGCGGCGGAAGAACGTATGGCGGCGCTCGTCATTGCCGAGCGCCTCTATGCGCCGGTGACCCTGACGGCGGATGGCCCGCAATTGCTTGCCGCGCCGGCAGCTATCGCCGGATCGAACTGGGAGTGGACCATGAACCAGAACGCGCAGCCGCCGGCCGGGCAGGCCCTGGAAGAGTCAACGATCGACGAGCTGCCGGTGGTGCTCGCCTTCGAGTTAGGCCGCACCGCAATGCCGCTCGGAGAAGTCAGGCAGCTTGCGCCCGGCGCTATCGTTCCGCTCGCCGATGTGGCCGGGGCGACTGTCGACATCCTCGCCAACGGCAGGCGTGTCGGTCGTGGCGAGATCGTGCGGATTGGAGAAAGCGTGGGCGTGCGGATCGTCCGCATGTTCGACAATGCTTGAGAATTCGCCCAACCTGCTTGGAATTCTGATCGCCGTCGGTGTGGTCGGGTTGCTGCCGCTCGCGGTCGTCACCATGACGGGCTTCCTGAAGATCTCGGTCGTTCTGTTTCTCATCCGCAACGCGCTTGGCGTTCAGCAGATGCCTCCCAATCTGGTGCTCTACGGCATAGCGCTCGTGCTGACGGTCTATGTCACCACCCCATTGCTGAGCGAAATGTCGGGCCGGCTTCAGGAAGGGCAGGTGCAGTTCCAGACCACCGATGACCTCGCCAGGGCGGCGCAACTGGTCAGGGAACCCTTGCAGCGCCACCTCATGAAATTCACCCAGCCGCAAGAGCGCCAGTTCTTTCTCGATGGAACGAACCGCCTGTGGCCGGAACAGGCGCGGCAGAATCTCAAGGACGACGATCTGTCGATCCTTGTCCCTGCCTTTGTCGCATCCGAGCTTACCCGTGCTTTCGAGATCGGCTTCCTGCTTTATCTGCCTTTCCTGATCATCGATATCGTCGTTGCGAACGTGCTGATGACTCTCGGCATGATCATGGTTTCGCCGGTCCTCATTTCGATCCCGCTGAAACTCTTCCTTTTCGTCGCCATAGACGGCTGGTCGCGGCTGATGCATGGCCTCATCCTGAGCTACGGCTGACGCCGCTGGAGGTTTTGCATGAGCAACGACTTCATCCTGGCGAAGGTCCAGGGCGCGCTTCTGACGGTGTTGCTGGCCTCAAGCCCGGCCATCATCGCGGCGCTGGCCGTCGGCATCCTCGTCGGCCTTGCCCAGGCGCTGACGCAGATTCAGGACCAGTCGCTGCCGCAGACCATCAAGCTCGTGGTGATCCTGCTGGTCATCATGGTCTTCGGTCCGCTGCTTGGCCAGCAGATAGCGCAGCAGGCCTCGACAGCGCTGGACGAGTTCCCCGTCGTCACGCGTTGAGCCACGCGGATGCCGGTCGAACCACTCTTCACCTCGGTCAAAGAGCTTCAGTTCTATCTCCTGGCAGGCGCTTTCGCGCTCGCCCGCATGACCGGGTTCATGCTCCTGATGCCGCTCTTTTCGCGCGTGCCGCTGTCAGGGCTTCTGCGCAGTGGTGTGGCGCTGGCGCTGGCGGTTCCAGTCTTTCCGATGATCGTGAACAAGCTGACGAGCACCGATCTCCCGACGACGATGATCGTGCTCTACATGCTCAAGGAGGTCGTGGTCGGGGTGGCGCTCGGGCTGGCGATGGGTATACCGTTCTGGGCGGCGGAGGCCGCGGGCGATATACTGGATCTGCAGCGCGGTTCCACGATGGGGACGCTGATCGATCCGATGATGACCCATGAGACGGGGGCCACAGGCACCTTGCTCGCCGTCATCATGATCACGATCTACCTCGCAGCCGGCGGCCTGCAACTTTCCCTGACCGGCCTCTACGACAGCTATGGCCTTTGGCCGATCGACCGACTTCTGCCGGTGTTCAGCAAGGATGCGGCCGGAATCTTCCTCGATCTGCTGAACCGCATTCTGGTGATGGCGCTGACCCTCGTTTTCCCGCTCATCATCAGCATGCTGTTGTCCGACATCGTGCTGGCCTTTCTGGCGCGCGCCTCGCCGCACCTCAATGTTTTTGCGCTTTCGCTGGTCGTCAAGACGCTGGTCTTCAGCCTCGTCTTTGTCCTCTACGCGGCTTTCCTGCTCTCCTACATGAACCGTGATCTCGGTTTCCTACAGGAGGCAGGCCGTCAGATAGAAGCGATCGGCTGCCTAAACTGTCAGTGAGAGTCAGTATGTCTATGCTAAAATGCTAATAATGGAGCGTTCACCGGCTAACCAATAAATACAATTTATCGAATAGGAAAGATTCTGACAATTTGACAAGCGGCTAGCCTGCCGAAGATCTTACGCTCTTTCGATGTGTCTGTGAAACGTGCATACTCCCGGAAACCATGCCTCGCCAGACCACTTCATTGTTCTATGACAATTTGCGACTGGTCGATGCAGATAAGCTGCGCAGACTGGTTAGGATGGGCGCTTATGAAGGGCATACAGGAGGGCTTGCGAGCGGCAAGCTCCAGGCCAACGTCGTCATTGTGCCCCGCCGCTTTGCCGGCGACTTCCATCAGTTTTGCGTCCGCAATCCCAAAGCCTGTCCATTGGTGGGGGTGAGCCGCGCCGGCAGCCCATTGCTTCCAGCGCTGGGTGATATCGATATCCGCACCGATGCTCCCCAGTATAATATCTACTACTTCGGGGAAGTGATCCGTCAGAAGACGGATATCATCGACCTGTGGCGGGATGATTTTGCCGCCTTCGCGCTCGGCAGTTCGCTTACCGTCGAAGCGGCCCTCATCGAAAAGGGAGTCAAACTGCGCAGCATCGGCTGCGGCAAAGCGCTGCCCAAGTTTCGGACCGGCATCATGACGCGCGGCGCAGGACCTTTTGGCGGTGAGATGGTCGTCTCCATGCGTCCCATAAGACAGGGCGATGTCGACAGGGTTCGCGCCCTCACCGCACGCTTCCCGCTTGCCCATGGCTCGCCTATCCATGTCGGGGAGCCATCCATTATCGGAATAAAAGATCTGATGGCTCCCGACTGGGGCGATGCCGTCGAAATCATGGACGGGGAAGTCCCGGTGTTCTGGGCCAGCAGCCTGACTGCGCAAGACGCTCTCGCTCGCGCCGAACTCGCGATCTCGATCACAGTATCGCCAGGGCACATGCTGATCACCGACGTTGACGCACAAGCGGATGCGGGTGCCTTCAAGGTTTGATACCAGCCTTCCGGCATCTCACCGATACCGTTGTCTTCTTGGTTCCGATGCCGCTGACGGGGCCCAACGACCGGGATATGCTGGAAGCATCCGTCCGCTTTTCTAACCTACCGATCCCAAAGCCGTCAGTCTGCTTGCGTGAAGATCCTATGGGGATGGAAGGCGACCGGCGCTCTGCCAGAGTGAAGTCGCCAAACATCACGTGGAGGTCAGCATGCAAG
The DNA here is from genome assembly GCF_033977205.1 of Mesorhizobium album. Lineage (NCBI taxonomy): Bacteria > Pseudomonadati > Pseudomonadota > Alphaproteobacteria > Hyphomicrobiales > Phyllobacteriaceae > Mesorhizobium > Mesorhizobium album. The sequence continues at coordinate 298,346 of NZ_JAVIIW010000002.1, forward strand.
CCAACACCACCAAAGCCCCGGCCGCGATCCGCGTCGATCTTGCTGCAATATTTGTCTCGTTAGAACTGTCTCGTTCAAAATGGCTCGTGACTT